>JBEGTX010000300.1:0-2893 GCA_041179165.1 Pseudomonadota bacterium
GTACCGCACCGTGGTGCCCGAGACCCTGCTCGGCTACGGCCGCAAGGCACGACGCCCGCAGCGCGAAGTGGTGCTGTGCATCGACCAGAGCGGCTCCATGGCCAACTCGGTGGTCTACGCCAGCATCTTCGGCGCGGTGATGGCCAGCCTGCCCGCCGTCGCCACCAAGCTCGTCGTGTTCGACACCGCCGTCGTCGACCTCACCGAACAGCTCGACGACCCGGTGGAGCTGCTCTTCGGCGTGCAGCTCGGCGGCGGCACCGACATCAACGGCGCGGTCGGCTACTGCCAGTCCCTCATCCGCGAACCGCGCAACACCATCTTCGTGCTCATCTCCGACCTGTACGAAGGCGGTGTCGAGGCCAACCTGCTGAGGCGCGCGGTGGAGCTGGTCGACAGCGGCGTTCAGTTCATCACGCTGCTCGCACTGAGCGACGAAGGCGCACCGTCTTATGACCACGCCCTCGCCGCCAAACTCGCGGCCCTCGGCGTGCCCTCGTTCGCCTGCACCCCCGACCAATTCCCCGGCCTCATGGCCGCTGCCATCCGCCGCGACGACATCTCGTCGTGGGCCGGGACGCAAGGCATCGTCACCAGTCCGAAGGCGCGCTGAGCGGGCAGGGCGCCGCAGCGCATCAGCGCTGCGGCTGATGGCACGGGGCCGCGCGTGTCACCTGGTTGAAACTGCCGCGTTACCGCACTGATTTGCGGGGCAGTCCATCACGCGTCGCCTTCCAGAATCACGACATCCCAGCTGCCGTGAACTGCCCCAGGTGAACGCATTGAATCTCAGAACCGTGTGGTCGCGTGAGACGGCATCCACGCCGGAGGGTCGAACTGAGCGCCCCACCGGGCGACCCAGCGAGCGATGCTCAGCGCAACCGACGGAGCGGCCACGCGAAAAGCCGGCTGCCAAGCGCTCCACCGCCGCAAAACCGCTGCGCAATACGCCGCCCGTGGCCAACGCCAACGTGCGGCTCTTCGCCGAACTGTTCGGGGATCCGCAAGCCAATGCCGCCCGGTGGTTCGTTGCCACCATGGTCCTGGGTGTCGTGGTGCTGGCACAGGCCTTGGCACTCTCGCACCTGCTGCCGCTCAAGAAGGTGGTGCCTTACGCGGTGGAACATACACCTGAAGGCATGGTGGTCAAGGTGGTCGAGGCCTCCAACTACAGGCCGCCGGTGGGCATGCTCAAGTCAGAGCTGGCCCGCTGGGTCGAACGCCTCATGGTGCTCGACCCCTACCTCACACGAGACAACCTTCGCCTGACGACCCGCCTGCTGCGTGGCAAGGCCGTGTCGGAACACAAGGACTTCATCGATGCCGAGGCGCCGTTCAAGCGCCTGCTGTCCACTCCGGGCCTCGTGCGAACCGCCAAGGTGAACGGTGTCGATGCCTCCAAGGACGGCATCGCGTTCCTGTTCGTGAGCACCATCGAGCGATCCGGTGCCGGCGAGCCGGTGCTGCGCAAGTGGCGCTTCACCGTGCACTACATGCTGGCGCCGCCGGAGACCGAAGAAGACATTCTCTCCAACCCTTCGGGCCTGAACATCACCCACTTCGAACGCAGTCAGGATCTATCGTCATGAGCATCCGGATCAAACACGGCCTGGCACTCTGCATCATGTGGCTTGGCGTGGCCGCTCACGCCCAGGCACCCACCTCCCTGGTGCCCACGCCGCTGACCGGCGAAGCGCGCATGGTGACCTTCGACTACGACGACGACCGCATCTACAAGGTGCTGGTTCGGCCGCGCAACAGCACGCAGCTGAAGTTCAGCGCGGACGAGAAAGTCACCTACGTCTCGGCAGGTGACGCCTCCAATTTCAACATCAGCATTCCGTCGAGCAAGGCATTCGTGGAAGTGAAGCCCAAGTGGGATCACCTCGCCACTAACATGCTCGTGGTCACGACGCGGCGCTCGTACCACATCGAACTGCAGAGCACGGCAGACGGCAAGAAGTGGTACACGCGCGTCGCCTGGACCTATGGCGACAGCGCCCTGATGGACATCACCCGAGCTCAGGACATCGAGTCGGGCCTGAGCCCGGACGCAAGTTCGTCCAGCGACGCCGTGCCGGTTGCGAGCTCATCCCGCAAGGCACTCGCAATTCCCAAAGACCTTCTGGGTGCGGGCGTCCCGCTCGACAAGCTCTACTTCAAGTACGAGATCGAAGGAGAGGCGCCGTTCCGGCCGGTGCAGATCTTCGACGACGGCACTCACACCTACATCCGCCTGGCCGACGACCTGCAGGAACTTCCCGCACTTTTCATGCTGACGCGAGGCGATGACGAGACAGCACTGGTCAATTACAGCGTTTCCGCACCCTATCTGGTCGTGCAGCGCACGATGGAAAAATTTGTGCTGAAACTCGGCAAGGCCAAGGTCAGCGTTGTGAGGGAAAGCTCGAAGCCCGGTTTCTTCGCCCGCTTCGGCTGGGGCAGCTCGAGAGGGAAATGACATGGCTGACATGCTTATTTCTCCGGCCCCATACACCACCCATGGTGGCGTCCCGCGCAGACTCCTGGCCGGTATTTTTCTCGTGGTCATGCTGACCGCCATGGGCATGTTTCTCGCCACGGCCAAAGACGAGCCGCTGCAAACCGGTGATCAAAAGGCGCGGGCAGAACTCGGCAAGCCCGAGGCGGTGGCGTCGCTCAGCAAGGGCCTAGCGAGTTCCGTCGATGAGGCGGCCGAACGTGCCCGGGCCGAACAGGAGTTGCTGAGACGAAACCGGGTAAGCGCGGCGGCCTCCCAGGCCACATTGCCTGAGCTGCGGCCCACTGCGTTGCCCAGGCCCGAGGCCGAGCGGGCCATGCCGGCAGAGGTTGACGCCGCTGCCGCGGAGCGCGAGCGTGCATCGCGCAGTGCCGCAGCGATGGTGTTCGACGA
>JBEGTX010000301.1:0-13265 GCA_041179165.1 Pseudomonadota bacterium
CTGCGCGACATGGGCGCCACGCTGGGCGCCGAGGCGGCGCACCGCATTTCCACCGGCGCGGAAACGTTGGCCCTGCGCATGGACCGCGCTTGCAGCAACGCCTTGCAGCTGGCCACCTGGCTGTCGAATCAGCCCGGCGTGGCGCGGGTGCACTATCCCGGCTTGCCCGGCCACCCGCAGCATGCGCGGGCGACGGAGTGGTTCAAGCACTACGGCGTGCTGATGAGCTTCGAGCTCGACGACCAGCGAGATTGTTTTGCCTTCCTCGATGCGCTCAAACTTGTCATCAAGTCGAGCCACCTGGGCGACAACCGCACGCTCGCCATCCCCGTGGCCCACACGATTTTCTGGGAGATGGGACTCGAGCGCCGGCAGGCCATGGGCATTTCGGAGTCGCTGATCCGGCTGTCGATCGGCATTGAAGACTATGCCGACCTGCAGGACGACTTCGCCGCCGCACTGGCCGGCACTGCGGGGTGAGGAAGAGGCAAAGACGGTGAGGCGCGGCGCGCTCACCGCGCCCAGCGGGACAACCCGTCACGCGTGACCAGCAGCACCTGGTCGTCGCCGGCGCTGGCTTCGAGCCAGGCCACTTCGAGCTTGGGGAACGCGGCCTCGAAGTGCTCGCGTTCGTTGCCGATTTCGAGCACCAGCACGGCGTCGCGTGTCATGCAGGCAGGGGCATCCTTCAGGATGCGCCGCACGATGCTCATGCCGTCTTCACCACCGGCCAGGGCCAGCACCGGCTCGTGCTTGTACTCGGCCGGCAGCTTGGTCATGCTGTTGGCGTTCACGTAGGGCGGGTTGCAGACGATGAGGTCGTAAGGCCCGCGCACATGTTCGAACAGGTCGGACTTGATCACCCGGATGCGCTTGGTGAGCTCGTGCTGCTCCACGTTGATGCGCGCCACGGCCAGGGCTTCGTCGGAGATGTCGGCCGCATCGACCGTGATGTCAGGGTAGGCCATGGCCGCAATGACCGCCAGGCTGCCATTGCCGGTGCACAGGTCGAGCACGCTGTGGGTCTTGTCGGACAGCCAGGCATCGAGCGTGCCGTCGCCCTCGCCATCGGCCAGCAGCTCGGCAATGAACGAACGCGGGATGATGGTGCGCTGGTCCACATAGAACGGCACGTTCTGCAGCCAGGCTTGTTTGGTCAGGTAGGCGGCAGGCAGACGCGTGTCGATGCGGCGCGCGATGATGTCGTCGGCCTTGGTGAACTCGGCGGGCGTGATGGGCCGCTGGGCCTGGGTTTCGAGGGCGTCGAGGGGCAGGTCGAGTGCCCAGGTGACCAGCCAGGCGGCTTCGTCGAAGGCGTTGGTGGTGCCGTGCCCAAACGAAACGCCCGCTTTTTTCAGGCGGGCGCTTTGTTCGGTGATGAACTCGATCAGGGTCATGTCAAAAGCGTCTCTAGGGTCTTGCGGTAGATGTTCTTCAAAGGCTCGAGCGTGGCCACGTCGATGTGTTCATCGATCTTGTGGATGGTGGCGTTGAGCGGACCGAACTCCACCACCTGAGGACAGATCTTGGCGATGAAGCGGCCATCGGACGTGCCGCCGGTGGTCGACAGCTCGGTGGTGACGCCAGTCTCGCTGCGGATGGCGCCGGTGAGCGCCTCGCTCAATTCGCCCACGGGCGTGATGAAGGGCTCGCCGCCGAGGGTCCACACGATGCTGTGTTTCACGCCGTGGCGCTCGAGCACCTCGGCCACGCGGGCTTTTAGCGACTCGGGTGTGGACTCGGTCGAGAAGCGGAAGTTGAAATCGATCACCAGCTCGCCGGGGATGACGTTGGTCGCCCCCGTGCCGCCGTGGATGTTGGAGACCTGCCAGCTGGTGGCCGGGAAGTAGGTGTTGCCGCGGTCCCATTCGGTGGCCGCGAGTTCGGCCAGCGCGGGCGCGGCCATGTGGATGGGGTTCACCGCGAGCTGCGGGTAGGCGATGTGGCCTTGCACGCCGATCACGCTGAGCTTGCCCGACAGCGAACCGCGGCGGCCGTTCTTGATGACGTCGCCCAGTTGCTCGACCGAGGTGGGCTCGCCCACGATGCAGTAGTCGATGCGCTCGCCGCGTTCTTTCAGCAGCGCGCAGAGCTTGACCGTGCCATCGACCGACGGGCCTTCTTCATCGCTGGTGATGAGCAGAGCAATGCCACCGGCTTGTTCGCCGTGCGCGCCCAGGAATTCTTCGACGGCCACCACGAACGCAGCGATCGAGCTTTTCATGTCGACCGCGCCGCGGCCGTACAGTTTGCCGTTGCGGTGCGTGGGCACGAAGGGGTCGCTGTGCCACTGTGCGAGCGGGCCGGTGGGCACGACATCGGTATGGCCGGCGAACATCAGCAGCTTGGTACCGGGGGCACCGCGCCGCACGGCCCAGAGGTTGGTGACACGGAAGTCATCGGGGCCGAACATCAGCGTTTCGCACACGAAGCCCAGCGGCTTCAGGCGCTCGATGAGCAGGTCCTGGCATCCGCCGTCTGCGGGCGTGACGGAGGGGCGGGCCATCAAGGCCTCGGCCAATGCCAGCGTGGCGCCTTCAGAAGAAGCCGCCGCCGCTGCAGAGGAGATGGGAGCCCGCGCCAAGGTCATCGCAAGTTGGCCATGAAGCCACTCGACCGGCCGTCGTCGTTGGGCACGTCGAGCGTGATGTCGGTGAAGGTGGGTTGGTCGTCCGACTCTTCCTTCTTGGGCGTGAGGCGCGACACGGGTTCCATGTCGTTTTGCAGGCGCCACATCAGGTTGGTCGGCGAATCGGCGTAGGCCAGGCCTTCGTCCTTCGTGATGAAGCCCTCGCCGATGAGGCGGGCGAGCTCGGCCTCGAAGGTCTGCGAGCCTTCGGCCAGCGATTTCTCCATGGCCTCTTTCACGCCGTTGAAGTCGCCTTGCTCGATGAGCTCGGACACCAGCTTGGTGTTGAGCATCACCTCCACGGCAGGCATGCGGCCGCCGGCCGAGGCACGCACCAGGCGCTGCGACACCACGGCACGCAGGCCTGCGGCCAAGTCGGCCAGCAGGGCCGGGCGCGACTCGGGCGAGTAGAACGACAGAATCCGGCCGAGGGCGTGGTAGCTGTTGTTGGCGTGAAGTGTGGACACCACCAGGTGGCCCGACAGCGAGTACGAGATGGCGGCCGTCATGGTTTCACGGTCGCGGATTTCACCGATGTAGATGCAGTCCGGGGCCTGGCGCAGCGCGTTCTTGAGGGCGACCTGCAGCGACTGCGTGTCGCGGCCCACCTCGCGCTGGTTGACCATCGAGCGCTTGTTGCTGAACATGAACTCGATCGGGTCCTCGATGGTGAGGATGTGTCCGGCGATCTGCTGGTTGCGTTGCTCGAGCATGGCGGCGAGCGTCGTGCTCTTGCCGGTGCCCGTTGCGCCCACCAGCAGGATCAGGCCGCGCTTCTCGAGCACCAGCGTGTTGAGCACGGGTGGCAGGTTCAGGCTGCCGAGGGCAGGAATGTCATGCGGGATGTGGCGGAACACGGCTGCGATGGTGCCGCGCTGGCGGAACGCGCTGAGCCGAAAGCTGCCCACACCGGCAATGCCGATGCCGACGTTCAACTCGCCCGTGTCTTCGAGGTCTTCAAGCTGGGTCGGCGTGAGCAGCTCGGCCAGCAGCTGGCGCGGCTGGGTCGGGCTCAGTGGCTGGTCGCTCAGCTGAAGAATCTGCCCGTTGATCTTGATCAGGATCGGCGTGTTGGCCGACAAATAAACGTCGGACGCATGCTTGTCGGCCATCAGCCGGAGCACACGCTCCATGTTGCCGCCATTTGTCGCTGTCATCGCTGTCCTTTCAAACCATGGTGAACGATCGAACGCAGAATGCCGGCGCTGGTAACCCAGCGCCGGGCCGAACCGATCAGGGGCGCAGCAGGTCGTTGATGCTGGTCTTGGAGCGCGTTTGCGCATCGACCCGCTTGACGATCACCGCACAGCTCAGACTGTACTTGCCGTTGTCGCGCGGCAGGCTGCCGCTCACGACGACGGAGCCCGATGGGATGCGGCCATAGGTCGTCTCACCCGTGGCGCGGTCGTAGATGGGGGTGCTCTGGCCGATGAAAACGCCCATCGAGATGACGGAGTTTTCTTCGACGATCACGCCTTCGACCACTTCGGAGCGAGCGCCGATGAAGCAGTTGTCTTCGATGATGGTGGGGTTGGCCTGCAGGGGTTCGAGCACGCCGCCGATGCCCACGCCACCCGACAGGTGCACGTTCTTGCCGATCTGGGCGCACGAGCCCACGGTGGCCCAGGTGTCGACCATCGAGCCTTCATCGACGTAGGCGCCGATGTTCACGTACGAGGGCATGAGCACCACGTTCTTGGCCAGGTAAGAACCGTGGCGCGCCACGGCCGGCGGCACGATGCGCACGCCGGCGGCACGCACTTCGGCGTCTTCGAGGGCGGAGAACTTGGTCTTGACCTTGTCGAAGAAGGTCAGGTCGCCAGCGTGCATGACCTGGTTGTCGTTCAGGCGGAACGACAGCAGCACGGCCTTCTTGACCCACTGGTTGACGGTCCACTGGCCGACGCCTTGGCGCTCGGCCACGCGGATGCGGCCGGCGTTCAGTTCGTTGATGACCTCTTCGACCGCCGCACGCACTTCGGGGCTGTTCTCGGGGGTCAGGGAGGTGCGGGCTTCCCAGGCGAGGTCGATCGTGGCTTGCAGTTGTTGGCTCATGGGGTGTCAGGGTTCAAGCGTTGTGCGGAATGAAAGGGCTGCCTCGTGACGAGGCGGATGACAGGCTGCGGGCATAGGCGGCAATGCGGTGGGCGGCTTCCAGGCACTCGGCGGCTTCAGCCACCAGCGCCAGGCGGATTCTGCCCGCGCCCGGGTTCACGCCATGGGCCTCGCGCGCCAGCAGGCTGCCGGGCAGCACAGCCACATTGTATTGAGCCAGCAGGCCGCGTGCGAATTCGATGTCGTCGCCCCCGGGGATGAGGGCAGAGATGTCGGCCCACAGGTAGAAGCCGGCGTCCGGCAGGGCGACGTTCATCACCTCGGCCAGCACGGGGGTCACCTGGGCGAACTTGCGGCGGTACTGCTCGCGATTGTCCACCACGTGGGCTTCGTCGTTCCAGGCGGCGATGCTCGCGTGCTGCAGGGTGGGGCTCATGGCGCTGCCGTGGTAGGTGCGGTACAGCAGGAACTGCTTCATCAGGTCGGCGTCGCCGGCCACGAAGCCTGAGCGCATGCCCGGCACGTTGGAGCGTTTGGACAGGCTGGTGAAGGCCACGAGGTTCTTGAAGTCCGTGCGGCCGAGGCGGTTGGCCGCCTCGAGCGAGCCCAGAGGCGCTTCGTCACGGAAGTAGATCTCGGAATAGCACTCGTCGGACGCGATCACGAAACCGAAGCGGTCGCTCAGTGCGAACAGGTTTTTCCATTCGTCCAGCGGCATCACGGCGCCGGTCGGGTTGCCGGGTGAGCAGACGTAGAGCAGCTGGGTGTCGGCCCAGACGCTGTCGGGTACGGCGCTCCAGTCGGGGGCGAAGTTGCGCGCCGGGTCGCTGTTGACGAAGTAGGTCTGCGCGCCGGCCAGCAGGGCTGCGCCCTCGTAAATCTGATAGAACGGGTTGGGGCAGACCACGGTGGCACGGGCTTTGGTGGGGTCGACCACCGTTTGCGCCAGCGCGAACAGCGCCTCGCGTGAGCCGTTGACTGGCAGGATCTGGGTGGCCGCATCGACCGCCACGCCGTAACGGCGTTGAATCCATCCGGCGCAGGCCTCGCGCAGCACGGGCTCGCCCGCGGTGGCGGGGTAGACGGCCAGGCCCTTCAAATGGGCGGCCAGTGCCTCGTGGATGAGGGCCGGCGTGGCGTGTTTGGGTTCGCCGATGCCCAGGCTGATAGGGCTCAGCGTGGGGTTGGGCTTGATGTCGCGCGTGAGCGCGCGCAGGCGTTCGAACGGGTAGGGGTTGAGGCGGGAGAGCAGGGGGTTCATCCCCCGATTATCCCGCCTCCGGCCGTTCAGATCGTGTTCAGTCGCAACCGCGGCGTTCCTCGGCCTTCAGGCACTCGGCGTAGTCGGCATCCGTGGTGAGCTTGTGCAGCACGCGGGCGGCGACGGCCGTGTCGGGGAAGTCCGAGAACACGCCGTCGATGCCGAGGGCGAAGAACTGCAGGTACTCGTTCACCGGGTCGCCCTTGTAGGTGCCGGCCAGGCGGCGCTGTTCGTTGCGGAAGGTGTAGGCATGCACCAGCAGACCGGCCTTGTGAGCGCGGACTATCAGGTCAGTCGGCGTGCCGAGCTTGAGGGCGGCTTCGCCCGGGCCCGTGCCGGTGGCGTCTGCCACGGTCGGCACGATGTAGCGCTTCCACGGGCCGATGCCGGCCGCGTAGGTGGCCACTTCGCGCAGGCCGGCGTCGGTCGTCAGATATCCGAAGGTGCGGGCCAGCAACTGCGGGTCGCCGGAGGTGGTCCAGTCGTACGGGCGGTCGTAGGGCGCGGTGAAGTCGAGCGTGCCGTCGGCCTTCACGTCGTTGGCGTCGATCAGCTGGATCAGCTTCACGCGGGTCTGTTTGCTCAAGGCCTTCAGGTTGGCCTGTTCGAAGGACTGGATGAACACCGGCGCTTCGCGGTAGTTCCAGCCGGCGCGGGTGAGGGCGCTCAGCAGGCGTGGCTCGAGCGCCAGGCCCAGCTTCTGGTGGTAGGTCGGGTGTTTGGTTTCAGGGTACACACCGATCGTGCGGCCGGTCTCGCGCGACTTGCGCTTGGCGAGTTCGATCACCTCGGCGAAGGTCGGGATCTCGAATTTGCCGTTGAACTGCTGAGGGCGTTCGGCAAAGGCCTGCTTGGCGCGGAGTGTCTTGATCTCGGCCAGCGTGAAGTCGGAGGCGAAGAAGCCGTCTTCCGGAAACCCGTCGACCACGGCCGTGCGGCGGCGCGAGGCGAACTCGGGGTGGGTGGCGACGTCGGTGGTGTTGAGGATGTTCGGCTCGTGGCGCACGATCAGGTGGCCGTCCCGGGTGGCCACGAGGTCGGGTTCGATGAAGTCGGCACCGAGTTCCACAGCCAGCGCATAGCCTTCCAGCGTGTGCTCGGGCAGGTAGCCGCTGGCACCGCGGTGGCCCATGACCAGCGGTTTGTCGAACTGGGCACGGTCGTGGCCGTGGCCTTGATGGCGCTCGTGGCCCACGGCGGGGAGCACCAAGGTGGCAAGGCAGATGGCAAAGGCGCCGGCCAGAACGGCCGAGCCGACAGAGAGGGATCGCATGGGCAAACTCCGTGAGGTGAAGCGGCCATGCTGCGTGGAGCCAGTGACGAGACCGTGACGGCCGTGTGACGCTTGTGCGTCGGGTCGGCCTACAGACGACCCATGCACCCCGGTACCCTGCAGCCGCAGGCGCGGGCACCTTCGTGGTGGCTGCTGCCGTAGCTCACAGTGATTTCCTCATCCACGGCGATGGCCCGCAGCGCGTAGAACTCCACACGGCCTGCGCGGATGCACAGGCGCGCGTTCGGCGCGCACGAGTGGTTGGTGTAGCGCATGGGGTCGTTCGACTTGTGGAAGTCGATGGCGTGCTCGGGTGAGATCTCCACGATCATCACGCGCTCGTGGCGGGTGGCGCGGATGCGTGCGGTCTCCACGCTGATGGCTTCGCCGCGGATCTCCCCGATCTTCAGCCGCGGGGGCACGGGCTCTGTGGCGAACACGCCTTGGCCGTCGATGGGGCTCGTGCGCACTTCGACACTGAATTTTTGCCACGCCGCTCGGGGCGGCGTGGCCTTCCCTGTCTTGAAGGCTTCAACGGCCATGGTTGCGCTGGACCCAGTCGGCAAAGTTGGTCAGGAACTTGTCGAGGAAGGCCTTGGTGCTGTCTTCGGTCAGTTCACCTTCGGGCGTGAAGAGCTTGGCCGCACCGCCGATGTAGGCCTCGTGCGGGAGCAGCGGCACGTTGAGGAACACCATGCTCTGGCGCAGGTGGTGGTTGGCGCCGTAGCCGCCGATGGCGCCAGGCGACAGGCTCAGCACCGCGCCCGGTTTGCCGTTCCAGGCGCTCTGGCCGTAGGGGCGCGAGCCAACGTCGATGGCGTTCTTGAGCACGCCCGGGACGGAGCGGTTGTATTCGGGCGTGATGAAGAGGACGGCGTCTGCAGCCGTGATGGCCTTCTTGAACTCGGTCACCGTGGCAGGCGGGTTGGCTTCCCAGTCTTCGTTGAAGTGGGGGAGGTCGGCGATCTCCAGGATGGAGAGCTTCAGCGCGGGTGGCGCCTGACTGATCAGGACATTGGCCAGCTTGCGGTTGAGCGATTCCTTGCGGAGGCTGCCGACGATGACGGTGACGTTGTAGGGAGTGGCCATGGTCGAGATCCTTTGGGTTCAGTCCGTTGAAGGGGCCATGATGCGCCAACATGATTTGGCCTGCACGGTGCAGGGACGTGGCCCTTCGTTCAGAACGTGAGCCAATGATGGGATGCCGTCCTGACAGGTCGGCCAAATCGTCACAGCATGAACATGCAAAAATGCAGTGCGTTCACAGGTCGTTTGTTGCGCTGGGTTTGCATGGACCCCAGCGATTTCATGTCAGTCGTCCACTCACACCAAGGTGATTCATGTCGTCGTTGCTCAGAACAGTCCTGGCTTTGGCAGGGTGTGTGTTGGCGGTGGGGTGTGCAGGCCTTGCGAACAAGGCGGGGCCTGACCGAATTGCCGCTGCGGACATTGTTTCCGCGGAAAAAGGCATCGTGATTTTGTCCGCCGGGGCACCTGACTTTTGCCGGGTTCATGGCACAGCGCTGGTGCTTCGAAATTTTGAGACAAAGAAATTCGTCGATACCGTGCCGATGATCACCGTGGACAGCAACATCAGAAAAACTGATTTCGATGACCATTTCGGGACAGTCAACGCCCTCGCTCTGCCCCCTGGTTTGTATCTCTTCACGCCGTGGCTCATGCATCCTGATGTGGCTGCCGTCTATACCCCGAGCTTCGAATTTGAAGTCAAAAGTGGAGAGATCACGTACCTGGGTGAAGTCTTCATGACGAGATCTTGCGGCTTTGCCAACCGCTTCGAAATTCGGGACCGTTACGACCGCGACATGGCGATGGTGTCGGTGAAGAACGCCGTGCTGGCGACACGCCCCGTGGTCAAGAGGCTGCTGGTCCCCGGCCCGAGGGTGACCTGCATGCCAGAGAAGTACCTGGGGTTCAAACCTTGCCCTGCGCCCGCCGGGAATCCGAAGTAAGTTGAACCTCGTGAGAGAAATTCGGACACGGAATCCATCATGGATTCAGCCACCCCCGCCCCTCGACAAGCACTGTTTGCCATCGGGGCCAGGGTCTGGGTGTCGGCCTCGTGTGCCGGTTGGCGGTCGGACTCGCTGGGCACCGTGGTGGACATGCCAGAAGCCGTTCAAACGGTTCGAGGCGAAGACCACTTCTATTGGGTGCGGTTCGATTCGCCGCAGCATGACCTGAGCGACGATGGACCGTATGACAGGGCCCAAGTGCTCGGCTGCTGTCTCACGAGAGCGCTTTGAAAGGTCTGCCACCCGCTCGTGACACGAGCGGGTGGCAGACCACGCAAGTGCCACGGGTGCCTGTGACGTGTTACGTCAAGGGCTCCGCGGTGCGCTTGCGGCGATCAAATCCCCGAAGACTGGCTGTGCGCCGGCAGCTGCACCAGCGGCTTCGGCTTCCACCCCTTCTTGGCATGCTCGGCCACCACGTTGGTGTAGATGCCGCCGCGCACGTACCACTTGGCCGTGATACGGATGAAGCGGGGGTTGGTCACCTTGATGATGTCGTCGAGGATGTCGTTGGTGACTTTCTCGTGGAAGGCGCCTTCGTGGCGGTAGCTCCACATGTACATCTTCAGACTCTTGAGTTCGACGCAGAGCTTGTCGGCAATCATGTCGATGGTGAAGTGGGCGAAGTCGGGCTGGCCGGTGAGCGGGCAGTGGCAGGTGAACTCGGGCACCTGGAACTGGATCACGTAGTCGCGCTGCGGCGTGGGGTTGGGGAACACGTCGAGCTGTTTGCTCGGGGCGCTGGGTGGCGTGGCCGGTTTGGCGCGCTCGCGGGCCGGGGCCGCCAGGGCGTTCTTGGGCAGGGCAACTTTGGAAGACATCTTGGCCATGGCGTGACTGAAAACTCTGAAGAAAAGTAAGGAAGTGGCGCGGTGCCTGCTGGAAGCAAACACCCGTGAAGCAGGCCGCAAGCCCTCAGGGAAGCAGCGGGGTTTGCAGCAGGTGCGCCAGAGGGGCGATGGTATCATCGCGCCTCGCAAGAAGCTCGCGCCTGCGTGAGATTCCCCAGATAAATCAAGCACTTAGGCGCTTTCTGCAGCTCGTTTGATGCCTGCCGGGCGGCGCCGCCAGGGACCGCTCCGCCCCATGCGTCTGAACTCCATCAAGCTCTCCGGCTTCAAGTCGTTCGCCGATCCCACGCATTTCCAGCTGCCGGGGCAACTCGTCGGCGTGGTCGGACCGAACGGCTGCGGCAAGTCCAACATCATGGACGCGGTGCGCTGGGTGCTGGGTGAATCGAAAGCGAGCGAGCTGCGCGGCGAGTCCATGCAGGACGTGATCTTCTCCGGCTCGGGCAACCGCAAGGCCGCGAGCCGTGCGAGTGTGGAACTTGTCTTCAGCAACGAAGACGCCCGCGCCGGCGGCCAGTGGAACCAGTTCACCGAGATCGCCGTCAAGCGCGTGCTCACGCGCGATGGCAGCAGCAGCTACTACATCAACAACCAGCCGGTGCGCCGCCGCGACGTGCAGGACGTGTTCCTCGGCACCGGGCTCGGGCCGCGCGCCTACGCCATCATCGGCCAGGGCACCATCAGCCGCATCATCGAGAGCAAGCCCGAAGAGCTGCGCCTGTTCCTCGAAGAAGCGGCCGGGGTCTCCAAGTACAAAGAGCGCCGCCGCGAGACCGAGAACCGGCTCAAGGACACGCGCGAGAACATGACCCGCGTCGAAGACATCCTGCGCGAGCTCAACGCCAACCTCGACAAGCTCGAGAAGCAGGCCGAAGTGGCCAGTCAGTACCGCGGCCTGCAGGAATCGGGCACGCTCAAATTGCACCAGCTGTGGTTCCTCAAGCACCGCGATGCGGCGAGCGAACAAGAGCGTGTGAAGAAAGAAGTCTGGGAGGCGACCAACGCGCTCGAGTCGCGCACGGCCGACCTGCGTCACGGCGAGGCCGAGTTGGAGACCATCCGCCAGGCGCACTACGCCGCGAGCGATGAGCTGCACACTGCGCAAGGCTCGCTGGCAGAAGCCGCGTTGGAGGTAAGCCGCTTGGAGGAGCGCATCCGCTATGTGGTCGAAGGCCGCCAGCGTGTGGAGCAGCGTTTGCTCGAACTTAAAGTCCAGAGCGCCCAGTGGGCCGAGCGCCAGACGTCCGCACAAGACGAGCTCGAACACATCGCCGAGCAGATGGCCACGGCCGAAGAGCAGAGCGAGGTGCTGGCCGCACAGGCCGAAGAACAAGCCGCCAACCTGCCGACGGTGGAAGACGCCGTGCGCGCCGCGCAGAACCGCAGCAACGAGCAGCGCACGGTGGTGGCCGGGGTGCAGCAGCAGATCCAGGTGCTGGCCTCCGAAAGCCGCAACATCGAAGACCAGAACCGCCAGCTCAACGGCCGGCGTGACCGGCTCGACGGCGAACGCCGCCAGCTCGCCACGCCCGACTTGGAGCGCCTGGCCGCCCTGAAGCTCGAGTTCACCGGTGCCGAAGAAGCGCAGGCCGTGGCCGACGAGCGCCTGCACGAGCTGTCGGAACAAGTGCCCGCACTCGACGACGATCGGCGCACCCGCCAGGAACAAGTCAACGCCGACAGCGGCAAGCAGGCCGACCTGAGTGCGCGCCTCGAAGCCTTGAAGGCCTTGCAGGAAAAAGTGCAGACCGAAGGCAAGCTCAAGCCCTGGCTCGCCAAACACGGGCTCGAGGGTCTGCAAGGACTGTGGACCCGCATTCACATCGAGCCGGGCTGGGAAACGGCGCTCGAGGCCTCGCTGCGCGAGCGCATCAACGCGCTCGAAGTGGGGCGGCTCGACACCGTGCGGGCGTTCGCGCTCGACGCTCCGCCGGCCAAGCTCGCGTTCTACTCGCCACCGGCCCAGGCCCTGGCCAACACCCACCACACCTTGCCTCGCCTGAGCGAAATGCTGCGCCTGGGTCAGCATGACCAGCAGGGTCTGAAGGCGCTGTTGTCCGACTGGCTGGAAGGTGTGTACACCGCAGGCAGCCTCGATGAGGCCCTGGCCTCGCGCGACAAGCTCACGCACGGCGAGGTCATCATCACGCGCGAAGGCCACGCGGTGAGCGCGTTCTCGGTGGCCTTCTACGCCCCCGACTCCGAGCAGGCCGGCATGCTGGCGCGGGCCCAGGAAATCGAGAACCTCACGCGCCAGGTGCGCGCGCAGACGCTCATTTCCGAAGAGTCGCGCAGCGGCCTCATCCGCGCCGAGGCTGCCTACACCGATGCCGCACAGCGGCTGGTGATCGCCCGCCGTGAAGCCGGCGAAACTCAGACCCGCGCGCACCAGCTGCAGGTGGAATTGCTGCGCCTGTCGCAGCAGGCCGAACAGACCAGCGCCCGCCGCGGCCAGCTCGACGGCGAACTGGCCGAGATCGACGCCCAGCTCGAAGAACTCAACGAACGCCGCGCCACAGGCGAAGCGCGTTTCGAAGAGCTCGACATGCAGCTCGCGACCACACAAGAGCGCCACGCCGAACTCGACGAGGCCGTGATCACCGCCGAGCGCAAGCTGAACGACGCGCGCGAGCAATTGCGTTCGCTGGAGCGGCAGTCTCAAGAGGCGCAGTTCGCCGCGCGTGCGCTGGTGGCACGCCGTGGTGAACTGCAGCGCAGCATCGAGACGGCCAGCCAGCAGGTGGCCGTCAATGCGCAGTCGACCGAGCAGCTGACCGAAGAGCTCGTGCGCCTCACCGATGCGTCGGCGCAGGTCGGCCTGGAGGCCGCACTGTCGCTGCGCATGGAGCGTGAAGCCGCACTGGCCACCAAGCGCAGCGACTACGACGACCTGACGCTGCGCCTGCGCCGTGCCGACGAGCAGCGCATGCAGCACGAGCAAAGCCTGCAGCCGCTGCGCGACCGCATCATGAAGCTGCAGCTCGAAGAGCAGGCCGCGCAACTCGGCGGCGCGCAGTACCTGGAGCAGCTGGTCGCGGCGAATGTCGATTTCGAGGCGCTGTCGGCCGGCATCGAGCAGAACAGCGTGAAGCTCTCTGGCCTGCAAGGCGAGATCGACCGCATCACGCGCGAGATCAACGCGCTCGGTGCGGTCAACCTC
>JBEGTX010000302.1:0-7063 GCA_041179165.1 Pseudomonadota bacterium
CGCAAGCCACCATCGACGGCGAGGTGGCGCAGCTGGACCACGACCATTGTTTCGAAGGCTGGCACGGGCCGGCCTTCATCGGCGACGAGGTGTTTTCGCTGCAGCTGACGTCGTCGCTGCCTTATGCGGTGGTCTACACGCCGCAAGACAAGCCCTATTTCTGCGTGGAGCCGGTGAGTCATGTCAGCAATGCGGTCCAGATGGCCGATCCGCTGGCCCACGGCATTCGCATGCTGGAGCCCGGTGAGGTGTTCGAGGCATCGATGAAGCTGGCGGTGACCCCATGGTGAGGCCATGCTGAGCCCCAGGGTCAGAGAGGGGCACGCCAGCGACTGGCAAGTGGCTGTGCCGACGGCCGCGCTGCTCGGCGAGTCGCCGGTGTGGCACGCGGCCGAGCAGGCGCTCTATTACTGTGACATCCCCGGGCGGCGCTTGCACCGCTGGTCGCCCGCCGCGCAGCTGCTCGACACCTGGGCCTTCGACACCGAGGTCGCAAGTTGTGCGCCGGCTGTGCAGGGCGGCATGCTGCTGGCGATGCGCGACGGCCTCTGGCTGTTCGATCCATCGACGGCGTCGCGCACGCTCGTCAACCCGCCGCCCTACGACCCGGCGCACGAGCGATTCAATGATGGCAAGTGCGACGCACACGGCCGCTTCTGGGTCGGCACCCTGTATGAACCGCGCGAGCCTGCGTTGGCCGCGATGTATTGCCAGACCGTTGGCGGCCCGCTGCGCCGCATGGCCGAGGGCATCACCGTGTCCAACGGACTGGGGTGGAGCCTCGACGGCCGCACCCAATACAGCAGCGACACCAAGGCGCATGTGATCTATGCGCACGACACCGACCCGGCGAGCGGCGAGCTGGGTGCTCGCCGCGTGTTCGCGAGTTTCCCTCTGAAGCAGCCGGGCCAGGACCTCGCCACCTACGGCGGGCGTCCTGACGGTGCCGCCGTCGACGCTGAAGGCTGTTACTGGGTGGCGATGTTCGAAGGCCAGCGTGTGCTGCGCCTGTCGCCTGAAGGCGAGTTGTTGTCGGTGTGGCCGCTGCCCGTGCGCTGCCCGACCATGCCCTGTTTTGGAGGGGCGGACCTGCAGACGCTGTACCTCACCACCTCGCGTGAGAACCGTCCCGAGGCTGAGCTGGCGGCCCAGCCGATGGCTGGACATGTGCTGTCCATGCGGGTGTCCGTTCCTGGGCGCTTGTCACGCAGTTATGGCGGAATCCAGACATCGTGACTTTGCTTTGGCGGAACGGCCCGGGTTTCCACGTATAATTCCGAGGCTTTGCTGCAACCGGATGTTTGTTGGCCATGAATGGTTCTGTCGATCATGGCGTTTCAACGGACTTCGATGCCGATGCTGATCAAGAGCCGCCTTTCCAGCCGCTGACGCCTGAAGAGGCCCAGGCTTGGCGAGTTCGCAATCCCCTGACGTCGCCTTGGCGCGTTCTGGCGGCGCAAGCCGCTCTGGGGCTGGTGTGTGCGCTGGTCGCGTGGGTGGTGAGTCCGACGGGCAATGCGGTGTGGTCTGCGCTATACGGTGTGGCGGTGGTGGTGATTCCGGGGGCCTTGCTGGCACACGGCATCACCAAAGGCATGAAGCGTGGTGCGGTAGACGGAACAAGCAATCCAGCGGCTGCGGCCGTGCGGTTCATGTTCTGGGAGCTCGTGAAAATTTCGCTGGCAGTGGCCATGTTGGTGGCGGCTGCCAAATTTGCACCCGACCTGAGTTGGCCAGCCTTGCTGGTCACCCTGGTGGTGTGCATGAAGATGGGTTGGCTGGTGCTGCTGTGGCGGCGCCAACCAACGGTGTAGTGACATAACAGAGAGTCTGATTCGACATGACTGCCGAAGCACAAGCTGCTCACTCCAAAGCGGGCCCGACCCCGACGGAGTACATCCAGCACCACCTCCAACACAATCAAAAGACGTTTTCGCAAGAGGCCGTCGTTCAGAAGAAGATTGTCGACTTCAGTGTCTACAACATCGACTCCGTCATCTTCTCGGTGATCCTCGGTGTGGTGGGCTGCTTCTTCATGTGGCGTGCTGCGCGCCGTGCCACCTCCGGTGTGCCGGGCCGTTTCCAGGCTGCCGTCGAGCTGCTGGCCGAGTACGTCGACAACCAGGCCAAGGGCCTGATCCACAACGTCACCAGCCGCAAGCTGATCTCGCCACTGGCCCTCACGGTGTTCGTCTGGATTTTCCTGATGAACTTCATGGACATGCTGCCGGTCGATCTGCTGCCAGAAGCCTGGAAGCACACCTACGCTGCCCTCGGCGGCGACCCGCACCACGCCTACGCCCGTGTGGTTCCTTCGGCAGACCTCTCCACCACGCTCGGCCTGTCGGTCAGCGTGCTGCTGATCTGCCTGTTCTACAACATCAAGATCAAGGGCATCGGCGGCTGGTCGCACGAGCTGGTGGCAGCACCGTTCGGCGACAAGTGGTTCCTGTACCCCATCAACTTCCTGATGCAAATGATCGAATACGTCGCCAAGACCGTGTCCCACGGCATGCGGCTGTTCGGCAACATGTTTGCAGGTGAGCTCGTGTTCATGCTGATCGCCCTCATGGGTGGCGTGTGGGCATGGCAATTCAATCCTTTGACCGGCGGTTTCTGGCTGGGCATCGGGCACGTGGCAGCGGGGACCGTCTGGACCTTGTTCCACATCCTCGTGATCACACTGCAAGCGTTCATCTTCATGATGCTGACGTTGATCTACACGGGCCAGGCGCACGACGCGCACTGATCTGTTCTCTCGGTTTTTCGTTTTTCTTTTCCCTTTCGTTTCATTCCATCCTTAGGAGCAATCATGGATAACAGCTACATCGGTCTTCTGGCACTGGCTTGCGGTTTGATCGTCGGCCTGGGCGCAATCGGCGCTTCGATCGGTATCGCACTGATGGGCGGCAAGTTCCTGGAATCGTCGGCTCGCCAGCCAGAACTGA
The DNA here is from genome assembly GCA_041179165.1 of Pseudomonadota bacterium. Lineage (GTDB taxonomy): Bacteria > Pseudomonadota > Gammaproteobacteria > Burkholderiales > Burkholderiaceae_C > Rhizobacter. Next base: position 2,949 of record JBEGTX010000302.1, read on the forward strand.
TGAACGAACTGCAAACCAAGATGTTCGTGTTGGCCGGTCTGATCGACGCCGCCTTCCTGATCGGCGTTGCCATCGCCCTGCTGTTTGCTTTCGCAAACCCGTTTGCTGCCTTCGTCAAGTAATTCGGCGCATCCCTTTTCACTGTTGAAAGGATCGTAGCGTGTACATCAACGCAACGTTGTTCCTGCAAGCGGTCGTGTTCGCGATCCTGGTGTGGTTCACCATGAAGTTCATCTGGCCGCCTTTGACCAAGGCGCTGGACGAACGCGCAGCCAAGATTGCAGAAGGCCTGTCGGCAGCTGACAAGGCGAAGGCCGAACTGGTCGTCACGCAACAAGCCGTGGGCCAGCAATTGTCCGCAGCCCGTGACGATGCTGCCAAGCGACTGGCTGATGCCGATCGCCTGGCGCAGTCGATGATCGAAGAAGCCAAGGGTCGTGCAAACGACGAAGGCGCCAAGATCATCGCGTCGGCCAAGGCTGAAGCCGAGCAAGAGTCCATCCGTGCACGCGAAACACTGCGTGACCAGGTGGCTGTTCTCGCCGTCAAGGGCGCTGAGCAGATTCTGAAGCGCGAAGTCAACGCCGGCGCTCACGCCGACATGTTGAATCGCCTGAAGGCTGAGCTGTAAACCATGGCAGAGCTTGCAACCATCGCGCGCCCGTATGCCGAGGCGCTGTTCAAGGCTTCGAGCCCTGCCGGCAACGGCGCTGCGCTTCTGAAAGAAGTGCAGTCGCTGGCTGACGTGGCGGGCGATGCCCAGCTGCGTCAGTTCGCTGGCAACCCGAAGGTCCAGTCCAAGCAAGTCGTCGACCTCATCGCCTCGGTGCTCAAAGCACCGCTGGGTGCTGCGGCCAACAACCTGCTGCAGACCGTGATCGACAACGACCGCCTCGCTGCGCTGCCGGAAATCGCGGCGCAGTTCCAGGCCCTGGTGAATGCCAATTCGGGCGTGTCCGACGCTGTGATCTACAGCGCCTACCCCATCGAGTCGAGTCAGCTCGGCGACGTGGTGGCCACGATCGAAAAACGCTTTGGTCGCAAGCTCAACGCCCGTGTCGTCGTCGAGCCTGAGCTCATCGGCGGCATTCGCGTGGTGGTCGGTGACGAAGTGCTGGACACCTCGGTCAAGGCCCGACTTGAACAAATGAAGGTGGCGCTCACGGCGTAAGCCGTGAGCTGCTCCATCACCCCCATTCGGCCATCCAACCTGCCCCCAGGCACCGCCTCACGCAGACCGGAGAGAAGCAATGCAACTGAATCCCGCTGAAATTTCTGAACTGATCAAGAGCCGCATCGAAGGCCTCACGGCATCGGCGGACATCCGCAATCAAGGCACCGTGGTGTCGGTGACCGACGGCATTTGCCGCATCCACGGCCTGTCCGACGTGATGCAGGGCGAAATGCTCGAGTTCCCGTCTGCACCTGATGGCTCGCCCACGTTCGGCCTCGCGCTGAACCTGGAACGTGACTCCGTCGGCTCGGTGATCCTGGGCGAGTACGAACACATCTCCGAAGGCGACACGGTCAAGTGCACCGGCCGCATTCTGGAAGTGCCTGTGGGCCCTGAGCTCAAAGGCCGCGTGGTCAACGCGCTGGGCCAGCCAATCGACGGCAAGGGTCCTATCCCCGCCAAGCTGTCGATGCCGATCGAAAAGATCGCTCCAGGCGTGATCGCCCGGAAGTCGGTTGACCAACCGATGCAGACCGGCCTGAAGTCCATCGACTCCATGGTGCCCGTCGGCCGCGGCCAGCGCGAGCTGATCATCGGTGACCGCCAGACGGGCAAGACCGCCGTCGCCATCGACGCGATCATCAACCAGAAGGGTCAGAACATGACCTGCATCTACGTTGCGATCGGCCAGAAGGCTTCGTCGATCAAGAACGTGGTGCGTGCGCTTGAAGCCAACGGCGCGCTGGAATACACGATCGTTGTCGCCGCATCGGCCGCCGAATCGGCCGCCATGCAGTACGTGTCGGCCTACTCCGGCTGCACGATGGGCGAGTACTTCCGCGACCGCGGCGAAGACGCCCTGATCGTGTACGACGACCTGTCCAAGCAAGCTGTGGCTTACCGCCAAGTGTCGCTGCTGCTGCGCCGTCCACCAGGCCGTGAAGCCTACCCTGGCGACGTGTTCTATCTCCACAGCCGTCTGCTCGAACGCGCAGCCCGCGTGAATGCCGACTACGTCGAAGCCTTCACCAAGGGTGAAGTCAAGGGCAAGACCGGTTCGCTGACCGCACTGCCGATCATCGAAACGCAAGCTGGCGACGTGTCCGCCTTCGTGCCAACGAACGTGATCTCGATCACCGACGGCCAGATCTTCCTGGAAACCTCGCTGTTCAACGCCGGTATCCGTCCCGCCATCAACGCCGGTATCTCGGTGTCGCGCGTGGGTGGTGCTGCTCAGACCAAGGTCATCAAGGGCCTGTCCGGCGGTATCCGTACCGACTTGGCGCAGTACCGTGAACTGGCTGCGTTTGCGCAGTTCGCCTCCGACCTCGATGAAACCACCCGCAAGCAGCTCGACCGCGGCGCACGTGTGACGGAGCTGCTCAAGCAGGCTCAGTACTCGCCACTGTCGATCAGCCTGATGGGCGCCACGTTGTTTGCCGTGAACAAGGGTTTCATGGACGACATCGACGTCAAGAAGGTCCTGGCCTTCGAAGCTGGTCTGCACACGCACCTGAAGTCGAGCCACGCCGGTCTGCTGAAGAAGATTGAAGACAGCAAGCAACTCGACAAGGACGCTGAAGCGGAACTGTCGGGCGCGGTCGCTGCCTTCAAGAAGTCTTTCGCCTAATCCCTGACGAACAGAACCTCTAACAAGGAGCTCCGTCATGGCAGCAGGCAAGGAAATTCGAGGCAAGATCAAAAGCTTCGAAAACACCAAGAAGATCACCAAGGCCATGGAAATGGTCTCGGTGTCGAAGATGCGCAAGGCGCAGGAGCGCATGCGCGCTGCTCGTCCGTACGCCGAAAAGGTGCGTAGCCTGGCCGCCAACCTGGCCCAGGCCACGCCCGAGTACAAGCATCCGTTCCAGGTGAAGAACGAAGGCGCGAAGACCGCCGGCTTCATCGTGGTCACGACCGACAAGGGTCTGTGTGGCGGCTTGAACACCAACGTGCTGCGCGGCCTGACCAACAAGCTCAAGGAGCTCGAAGGTCAGGGCCAAAGCGTGCAGGCGGTGGCCATCGGCAACAAGGGCCTCGGCTTCTTGAACCGCATCGGCGCCAAGGTGGTCTCGCAAGTCACCCAGCTGGGCGACAAGCCTCACCTCGACAAGCTCATCGGGCCGGTCAAGGTGCTGTTCGACGCTTATGCCGAAGGCAAGCTGTCGGCGGTGTACATCACCTACACCCGCTTCATCAACACGATGAAGCAGGAGCCGGTGGTGATGCAACTGCTGCCGCTGTCTGCCGAAAGCATGCAGACCGAACACGCTGTCGGCGCGGGCTCGCACGGTTGGGATTACATCTACGAGCCGGATGCGGCCACGGTGATCAACGAACTGCTGGTTCGCTACACCGAAGCGCTGGTCTACCAGGCGGTTGCAGAAAACATGGCGTCCGAGCACTCGGCGCGCATGGTGGCCATGAAGGCCGCAACCGACAACGCGGGCAGTGTGATTGCCGAGCTCAAGCTCGTCTACAACAAGGCTCGCCAGGCAGCGATCACCAAAGAATTGTCCGAAATCGTGGCCGGTGCCGCTGCTGTTTAAGCAGCGTCACACCCCTGGTTGAAGACTCGAAGCATTTGATTTTTTAAGGATACGAACATGGCTGACGGCAAAATTGTTCAGTGTATTGGCGCGGTGGTGGACGTTGAATTCCCCCGCAATGCCATGCCGAAGATCTACGACGCACTGAAGTTGGCAGGCTCCGAGCTCACGCTCGAAGTGCAGCAGCAACTCGGCGACGGCGTGGTTCGCACCATTGCACTGGGCACCTCCGACGGCCTGCGCCGCGGTCTGGTCGTTCAGAACACGGGCAAGCCGATCATGGTGCCTGTGGGTCGCGCGACCCTCGGCCGCATCATGGACGTGCTGGGCTCGCCGATCGACGAGCGCGGCCCCGTCAGCCAAGAGCTGACCGCCTCCATCCACCGCAAGCC
>JBEGTX010000303.1:0-3285 GCA_041179165.1 Pseudomonadota bacterium
GCCGCCATGAACGAGTCCGAGCTCATGGCCGCCATCGGCGCGCCGGGCCAACCCGCAGAAGGGCGCTTCTATCCCGACACCTACGCTTTCAGCAAAGGCGCGAGCGACTTGGCCGTGCTCAAGCGGGCCCACCGCGCGATGCAGCGCCAGCTCGACATCGCCTGGGCCGAACGCGCACCCAACACACCGCTGCGCAACGCCGACGACGCCTTGAAGCTGGCCTCGATCGTGGAGAAGGAAACCGGCACGCCGTCCGACCGGGGCCTGGTGGCGGGGGTGTTCACGAACCGGCTGCGAGTGGGCATGCCGCTGCAGACCGACCCGAGCGTGATCTACGGCCTCGGTGCCAGCTTCGACGGCAACCTGCGAAAGCGCGACCTGCAGACCGACACGCCCTTCAACAGCTACACCCGCGCCGGCCTGCCGCCCACGCCCATCTCGATGCCGGGCAAGGCGTCGTTGTTGGCGGCCGTGCGGCCGGCCACCACCAAGGCCTTGTACTTCGTGGCGCGCGGCGATGGCAGCAGCCAGTTCAGCGACAACCTCACCGACCACAATCGGGCGGTCAACCAGTACCAGCGCTGAACCATGGCCAGCACGACATCTTCAACTTTCTCTCCGACCGGAGCCGCAGGCAGCCTGCCGCGCGGCCGCTTCCTCAGCTTCGAAGGCATCGACGGCGCCGGCAAGTCGAGCCACATCGAGACGCTGGCAGCGCGCCTTCGCGCCAACGGCGCGGAGGTGGTCTGCACCCGCGAGCCCGGCGGCACGCCACTTGCCGAGCAGCTGCGCGAGCTGATGCTGCACCAGCCGATGGACGCGCTCACCGAGGCCCTGGTGGTGTTCGCAGCGCGGCGCGACCACCTTCAGAAGGTCATCCTGCCTGCGCTGGCGGCCGGCCGCACCGTGTTGTGCGACCGCTTCACCGACGCCACCTTCGCCTACCAGGGCGCAGGCCGGGGCTTCGACTTGAAGGTGCTCGAGGCTCTCGAAGCTTGGGTGCAGCAGGGACTGCAGCCCGAGCTGACCTTCTGGTTCGACCTGCCGGCTGAAACCGCGGCCGCCCGCCGCGCTGCGGCGCGCGCACCCGACCGCTTCGAGCAGCAGGACACGGTGTTCTTCAACCGGGTGCGCAGCGGCTATCAGGCCCGTGCCGAGGCGCAACCCACGCGCTTTGCCCGCATCGATGCCTCGCTTCCGGTGGCCGAAGTCTGGGCCCAACTCGTGGCCGAGCTGGAGCAGCGCGGGTGGTAGCCGACGACGGCCTGCTGCCGCTGCCCTGGCTCGCAGCCCCGTTGGGAGAGGTGCTGCGCACCCAGCGCGGACATGCCTTGCTCGTACACGGTCCGCAAGGCATCGGGCAGTTCGAGCTGGCCTTCTGCCTGGCGCAGACGTGGTTGTGTGAACGGCTTCCTGCGGCCACACAGGCCGCCACGTCGGCCGTGCCCGCCTGCGGGCAGTGTGCGAGTTGCCGCCTGGTGCAGGCGCATTCGCATCCCGACCTGCTGATCCTCGTGCCTGAAGCCTATCGCGAAGCGCTGGGGCTCAGCGAAGACCCGTCCGACACCGACAAGGCCTCCAAGGCCAAGCCCAGCAAGGACATCAAGGTGGAATCGGTTCGGCTGGCGGTGCAGTTTGCACAGACCACCTCGGCCCGCGGCCGCGGCAAGGTGGTGCTTATTCATCCGGCGGAGCGCATGAACACCATCGCCGCCAACACCTTGCTCAAGACGCTGGAGGAGCCGCCGGGCCAGGCCCGCTTCATCCTGAGCTGCGGCTCGCCCGACGAGCTGTTGCCCACCATCCGCAGCCGCTGCCAGGCCGTGCCGCTGCGCCTACCCGATCCGGTGCTGGCCCGCGACTGGCTGGCCCAACACAAGGTGGCCCAGCCCGAGGTGCTGCTGGCCGGCGCAGGCGGCCAACCGCTCGAGGCCTTGCAGTGGTCGCGAGAGGGTGTGGACGCGGTCACCTGGACACGCCTGCCCAAACAGCTGGCGGCCGGAGAGTCCGGGTCGCTGGCCACGTGGCCGCTGCCACGGCTGCTCGATGCCCTGCACAAGCTCTGCCATGACGCGCTGTGTCTGACCTGCGGGGCCGAGCCGCGCTACTTCCCGCGGGCCGCGATGCCGCGCGCCGTGTCGGTCGAGGCCCTCAACGCCTGGTCCAAGGCCCTCACGCGCACGCTGCGCCATGCCGAACACCCATGGAGCATGCCCGTGATGGTGGAATCCCTGGTGCAGCAGGCGCAATCTGCCCTGTCCACGCCGCGTTCAGCTTAGGTACACTCGCGCAACATGAGCGAAGCAGCCCCCGTCACCCCTCGCCCTCTGGGCGCCCTGTCCACTGCCGCGGCGCCCCGCCCGAGCGTGATCCAGCTGGTGTTCCGCGAAAAGGGTGCGCTGTACGCGGCCTACATCCCCATCTTCACCGACGGCGGGCTGTTCGTGCCCACCACGCGCGAGTACAAGCTCGGTGAAGACATCTACCTGCTGCTGTCGCTGCCCGACGACCCGCAGCGCTATCCGGTGGCCGGCAAGGTGGCGTGGATCACGCCGCTCAATGCTTCGGGCGGCCGCACCCAGGGTGTCGGCGTGCGGTTCCCGGGCGACGAGAAGACGCGCTTGCTGAAGATCAAGATCGAAGAGATCCTCGGCACCTCCATCGCATCCGCCAAGCCCACGCAGACCATCTGAGGGGGCAAAGCCCCTTGCAGCATCGCCGGTCATGCTGGCGATGGATGGCACTGCGTTCACGGCACGCTGTATCGTTCACCCTCGCTTGTCTGGCCTCTTTCATCACCGGTCTTCGCCATGTTTGTCGACTCCCATTGCCATCTGGCGTTTCCCGAACTCCGTGAGCGACTCGGCGACATCCGCCAGCAGATGGCCGAGGCCCAGGTCGACCGCGCGCTGTGCATCTGCACCACGCTCGAAGAGTTCGAGCAGGTGCATTCGCTGGCCGTTGAACACGACAACTTCTGGGCCACAGTGGGCGTGCACCCCGACAACGAGGACGTGCAAGAGCCCGACGTGGCCACACTCGTTTCGTTGGCCCAGCGTCCACGCGTGATCGGCATTGGTGAAACCGGGCTCGACTACTACCGGTTGAACGGCCGCTCGGTGGCCGACATGGCGTGGCAGCGCGAGCGCTTTCGAGTGCACATTCGCGCGGCCGAACAGACCGACCTGCCGCTGGTCATCCACACCCGCAGTTCATCGGCCGACACACTTGCCATCCTCGGCGACGAAGGGAAGGGGCGAGCCCGCGGGGTGTTCCATTGCTTCA
>JBEGTX010000304.1:0-6937 GCA_041179165.1 Pseudomonadota bacterium
GTCCATTTTTCACCGTCTTTTTGTCCCATAGCGGGGCTATGGGCCTGCAAATCCGGCAAAAACTGTCCTCGCTGGGGCCGATTTTCGCTTTCGACGTTCCAAGTCCGACAGGCTCCTAGAGGCCCCCACGTTACTTGCCCGCCGGTGTGATATCCCGGCATTGTCTTGCCAGTGACCCCTGGCAAGGCCGTGGTTCCATGCGTGTCGACATGGCGCGATTGCCGTGCGCAGAACGGCGCAGCTTGTAGTCGAAATGGCATCCAATCTGAAGATTTACATGAGTGATCACTCGCTTTAGCCGAGCCTTGAAATACCCGCCCGGCATCCCCAGGCACATCAGTTGCCCCTTGAAAGCACGCCGACAATCCAGCCGGCGACCATCCAAGGAGAGACCATGAGCAACAAGCAACAGAATCCATCCAAGGGTCAAGGCAGCGAACAGCAGCAGGCCGGCAAGCAAGGCGGCCAGGGTGATTCGCCCCGCCAAGCGCAGCAAGATCAGCAGAACCGCGGGTCGGGTCAGCAGGGGCAGCAAGGCCAGGGACAACAGAAATCGCCCCAACAGCAAAACGCTGGTTCACCTTCGCAGCAGGACCAGCAAGGCGGCCAGAATCGCCAGCAAGGGCAGGACCCATCGCCAACGCGCACCCAGCCTGAGCAGCAAGACCAGCAGGGCAAGCAGAACATCCAGCGGCACCAGGATCGCGGCTGAACTTCCGCCCCATGAATGCCGCGGTGCGGCATTCATCCCGGGGGCTGGGCCAGCCAGAGCGCATGGCCTCCGTGAAATCAAGGCACCACTCTTGTGGCGCCTTTTTTACGCGACATCTTCAGATTCGGTGGCTGCTCACAGCCGGTGGCGGACGTGTCCTACACGGCGGAATGGGCATTCAGGGCGAAATAGAGGCATCGGTTTGGGGCTGCCTGTGCAGTCCACCGTGACCCAGGAGTACCCCGATGATCACCGCCCGCACCCTTCATGTTCCCCGTTCCTGGACGCCACCCCAAGGCGTTCCTCCAGGACACATCGGCCCGGTTCGCCTGCCCGACAGCGGGCGCATGGTGTGGTGGACCGGACGTGTGGCCATCGGCCTGCGCCACGAACCGACGCCCCAACGCGACAGCGCGCACTACACGCAATGAATCTCTGGGGCATGGCGCGTTCACTCACGCGCTGAACCCTGCACGGTCCTTCCGGCCCGGAGGACCGACAGCATGTCGCTGTCCGTTCTCCGGGCCGTGAAGATGGACAGCAGACTCCCTGCCGGCTGAAGCCGGAGGGATCTGCCGCCAAACATCACTTCACCGTGCTGAGCTTGATCTCGCGAATCTTGCCACCTTCCACCACGGCCACGCGGGTGTCGGCCAGGCTGCCGCCCTTTTCGTCAACGCCGTTCAGGTTGTTCGGGTTGTTGGCATCGGGCATGGTCTTGAAGGCCTTGTCGAGCTGCGCGCGAATGGCGGTGGCATCGGTCACCGAATTGGCCAACTTCATGGCCAGCGCAGTGGCATGCACGGCCGTGTAGTTGAGCGAAACTTCCGAGCTGGGGTCTCGGCCCGGGTAGGCAGCACGGAAGCGCGTCACGAAGCTCTTGGCATCTGCGGTCTGGTCTTCGACCAGAGGCAGCACGCCGATGGAGCCTTCGAGCGGACCGTAGCCGCCGGTGATCTTGCCGATCTCGTCCATCTTGGCCTGGTCGATGATCACGAAGCCGCCCTTGAAACCTTGCTCACGGGCTTGTTTGATGACAAGGCCTGTGGGCTCGGACGCCCCACCGATGAACAGCACGTCTGGCTTGGCCGACAGTGCGCGGCTCACGCCGGCCGAGAAGTCGGTTGTCTTGTTGTACGACATCGGGTTCTCGATGACGGTCTTGCCACCTGCCGCTTCCCAGGCCGGCTTGAAAGCCGCAGTCCAAGCCTTGGCGTAGTCGTGGTCGCCGTGAGCGAACGCGATGTTCTTGCCGTATTTGGTCATCGCGTGTTTGATGAAGGCCGGCACGTAGGTGGTGAACTCCGGCGGAATGCGCAGCGTGAGCTTGTTGCCTCGGGCTGTCACGGATGGCACGCTGGTGTACGACAGCAACAGGTACTTGTCGGCCTCGTTGTTGACCTGAAGGGCCAGGCTGCCGCCGGCATGGGGCACGAGGATCACGGGCGTCTTGCTCTCTTGCACCAGACGCTTCGCGTTGATGGTGGTTTCAGATGGGCTGTACTTGTCATCGAGCGAAGCGATCTCGAGCTTGTACTTCTTGCCACCGACCACGAAGCCGGCCGCATTGATTTCATTGACGGCCAATTGCATACCGTCAAGAACGTTCTTGCCGTACAGCGCAGCACCGCCACTGAGGGGGCCGGAGAAGCCGATCTTGACGACTTCCTGCGCCTGAGCGCTGAGGGCCATGCCAAAGGCAGCGGCTGCAATCGACAGCTGTTTCATGTTGAATTTGATACTCATCTCTTATCTCCTGGGTAAAACTTGTGGGAAGCGTGACAGTCAGACAACGGCATCATCGACCCTGTCGTTGACGCCGCGCCCTAGGTGAAAATGCCGAGGAACCGAAGTGCAGACAAAGCACTCAGGCCCCGATGTACGCCTTGCGAACGGCCTCGTTGTTGAGCAGGCTGTCTCGATCGCCCTCGAGCACGATGCGTCCGCCTTCGAGCACATAGGCGCGGTGAGCGATCTTGAGGGCCGCAAAGGCGTTCTGCTCGGCCAGCAGCACCGTCGTGCCCGAGCGGTTGATCTGCTGGATGACCTCGAACACCTGCTTGACCACCAGCGGCGCCAGGCCGAGCGAAGGTTCGTCAAGCAGCAAGGCCTTGGGGCGGCCCATCATGGCGCGGCCGATGGCCACCATCTGCTGCTGCCCACCGCTGAGCGAACCGGCAGGGTCGTCCTTCTTCTGGTCCAGGATGGGGAACAAGGCCAGCACCTCTTCGAGCCGCTTCTTGTTGCCGGGTTTGTCGCCACGATGCACATAGGCACCGAGCATGAGGTTCTTGAGCACACTCATGCCGGGAAAGAGCTTGCGCCCTTCGGGACACTGCACCACCCCGTGCTCCACGATCTGCGCCGCGCGCTTGCCCACCAGCTGCTCGTTGCCAAAGCGAATGCTGCCTTCGTGGGCCTTGTGGATGCCGCTCACCGTCAGGAAGATGGAGCTCTTGCCCGCACCGTTGGCACCCAGCAGCACCACGAGTTCGCCTTCCTTGGCGTTCAGCGAGATGCCGTTGAGGGCCTGGAAGCTGCCGTACTTCAGCGAAACGTTCTCAAGCGTCAGCATGTTCGCTCCCCAGGTAGGCATCGATCACGGCTGGGTTGGCGCGGATCTCGGACGGTGACCCCTCGGCGATCTTCTCGCCGTAGTTCAGCACGAGGATCTTGTCGGCCAGGCTCATGATCATGTTCATCTTGTGTTCGATCAGGCACACGGTGAGCCCGTGCGCCACCATCTTGCGGATCAGCGTGGCGAGCCCTTCGGTCTCGTCCGGATTCACCCCGCCGGCGGGCTCGTCGAGCAGCACGATCTTGGGGTCGGTGGACAAGGCCAGCGCAAAAGCCACGCGCTTGCGTTCTTCTTGCGTCAGGTCGCCGGCCATGCGGTTGGCCATTTGCGACAGACCGACGAAGTCGAGCGCGTCGCGCGCCTTGTCGCGGCAGGCCTTCTCTTCTTCTCGAAGCCGTTTCGAATTGATGAGCACATCGAACAGGCCTGACTTCGTGCGCAGCCGGTGACCGACGATGAGGTTGTCGAGCACCGAGGCCATGTCGAACAGTGCCGTGGTCTGGAAGGTGCGCGACACGCCGAGTTTGGCGATCTCATGGGTGCGCATGTGGGTGACGTCGTGTTCACCGAAAAAGATGGTGCCCGACGTCGGCTTGTGCACACCGCTGATCAGGTTGAAGAACGTGGTCTTGCCGGCGCCATTGGGGCCGATGATCGCGTTGATCTTTCCGGCTTCGATGACCGTGCTGACGTCGTTGACGGCAGCCAGGCCGCCAAAGCGTTTGCTCAGGTTTGAAATCTTAAGCATGGGGAGCGCCTCCGTTGGGGACGGCCACAGGGGCCGTTGGCTTGGCGCTGAGCAGGGCTTGGCGGGACGCCTGACGGGCTCGCCAGCTGAGGTAGCTGCCGACGATGCCGCGTGGCACAAAGATGACGAGGAGAATCAGCAGCGGACCGAAGACCACGAAGCGGTACTCCTGCAGGAACTGCAGCGACTGCGTGAGCCAAGGCAGGCCGATGGCCCCCACCAGCGTGCCGAGCACCGTGCCCAGACCGCCGATCAGCATGAACATGGTCATGTTGAAGGTGTGGGTCACTTCGGCCAGGCCCGTGCCGATGGTGCGCTCGGTGCCGGCATAGAGTGCGCCTGCAATGCCGGCGTAGAACACCGACAGCAGGAAGGACACCAGCTTGTTGCGGCTCAGGTTGATGCCCAGTGATTCAGCCAGCTCATCGCTGTTGCGGATGGCCATGAAGGTTCGGCCCAGCAGCGAGGTCACGATGCGGTGCATGACAAACGTGCTCACCACGAGGAAACCGAACACCAGGTAGTACTTGGCCAGCGGCGAGGAGAACGTGAAGTCGCCGAATCCGGGAGGCGCAGGCAGGCCGTAGATGCCGCTGTCGCCGTGGGTCAGTGACTCCCACTTCTCGATCACCAGGTACATGATGTAGCCGATGCACAAGGTGAAGATCGAGAAGTAGTGACCTTTGAGCCGCAGCGACACGAAGCCGAGCGGCAAGCCGATCAAGGTGGTCACGACACCCGCCAACGCGAAGGCAATCCAGAACGGAACCTGGTGGTCCACCGTGAGAATGCCGACCGTGTAGGCGCCGACGGCCATGAAGCCGCCGTGTGCCAGATTGAACTGGCCGGTGTAGCCCGTGATGAGGTTCAACCCCAGCGTGGCAATGGCAAAGATGTAGGCGCTCGTCATCACGGTGAGCTGGTAGTCACCGGTGATGACGTAAGGGAATGCGAGGCCTGCAAGGAGCAGCAGGGTCCAGCCGACACGTCGGTCGAGGTACTTCATCAACGCACCCCCTTGGTGAAGAGGCCTTGAGGGCGGAAGGACAGGATCACCACCAGCAGCACGAAGGCAATGATGTCCTGGTAGTTCGACGAGATGTAGAACGAACCGAAGCTTTCAGCGAAGCCGATGATCAGCCCACCCACGATGGCCCCGGGCACACTGCCCATGCCGCCGAGGATGATGATCACGAAGGCCTTCGTGATCACCAGATGGCCCATGCCCGGATTGACCAGGTTGATCGGGGCGTAGAGCGTGGCGGCCACGGCAGCCAGCGCGCCGGAGATGGCGAAGGTGAGCATCGCCACCCGGTTGGCATCGATGCCGACCAGCGATGCGCCGTCACGGTTCTGGGCCATCGCGATGATGGTCGAGCCCATGACCGTCTTCTTGAGGAAGAGGTGCAAAGCCACCATCAGAACGACAGCCGCGCCGATGATGAGCAGGCGCTGCACCGAAGCTCGCGCACCACCCAGCTCGACCACGCCGGCGTAGGGCGACTGAATCATCTTGTTGTCCGGACCCCAGATCAGCTGCACCGATGCTTCCAGGAAGAGCAGCATGCCGATGGCGGCGATCATCGAGTGCAGGCCCTCGTGATGGCGCAGCGGGTGGAACACCAGGCGCTCTGCCAACGTGGACAGCACCGCCACCACCGCTGCCGAGCCGGCCATGGCCACCCAGTAGTTCATGCCGTAGCGGGTGAGCAGCGTGAACGACATGAACGCGCCGACCATGTAGAACGCACCATGCGCGAAGTTGGGCACGTGCAGGATGCCGTAGACCAAAGTCAGGCCCAAGGCGACCAGCGCATAAATGGCACCCAGCGTGAGCCCGTTGAGGGCCTGCTGGAAGATGTCCATGAGAATGTCCATGTCAGCCTCCCGTGGTGAAGCGCGGACTGGAGGAAGCCGCTGGGGTTGGGGAATGCCGGACAGAACCCCGGCAAGAGAAAAGTGAAGACCGGGCGGAGGACCTTGAGAAGGTGGGCCTCGGTCGATCGCCCATAGGGGCGAACTGGGGCTGGTGTGTCACGCTCGTGTAGTCCTGTAGGAAAAGTTGGCCTGGGCGAGACGCCCGAAACTCAAGGCCTGTCAATCAGCTGCAAACCGCCGTGCGTGAAGCGGAACGTGTGATGTATCTTCGGGTTACGGTTCGAAGGCGTCAACGCTCGAATTCCACGATGCAGAACACTCAAGGGCAAACACTGACAGGTGTTTCCCATGTCGGCGGACGGTTTTTGGCGCCGCGCCACACCGCGTAAAACGCACGCCCGTGCTTGTCCCCTCGGGGACGCGGAGGCTCGGCTTTCGCGATTACCGTGGGCATCCCGAAGGGCTTGCCTTGCGCCGACTTGATCCCGATCCGATACCCGGATATATTCCGCAGTGCAGAAAGTTGTTCCGAATTCATGCCATTGGCGCGTTTTCGATCGGGCCGCGTGCCGTGAGCACCGCCCGGATCGGACACCGCCGAAGGTGTCAGGTCTTTTTCAATCCATCAAAGGCAGCGTCATGAAAGTGCTGGTAGCAGTCAAGCGAGTGGTCGACTACAACGTGAAGGTTCGCGTGAAGAGCGACGGTAGCGGTGTGGACATCGCGAACGTGAAGATGAGCATGAACCCGTTCGATGAGATCGCGGTGGAAGAGGCGGTTCGCCTGAAGGAAAAGGGCGTGGTCACCGAGGTGATCGCCGTGTCGTGCGGTCCCACGCAGTGCCAGGAAACCCTGCGCACGGCCATGGCCATCGGTGCCGACCGCGCCATCCTGGTTGAGACGTCTGAAGAACTGCAGCCGCTGGCCGTGGCCAAGCTGCTGAAGGCCCTGGTCGACAAAGAGCAGCCGGGCCTGATCATCGTCGGCAAGCAAGCCATCGACGACGACTGCAACCAGACCG
>JBEGTX010000305.1:0-37209 GCA_041179165.1 Pseudomonadota bacterium
GGCACCTACATCAACGGCAAGGCCGTCAAGAAGCAGCTGCTGACGCACAACGACACGGTCGAGATCGGCAAGTACAAGATCAAGTACCTGGTCGATGACGGCACCGACTACGAAAAAACCATGATCATGAAGCCGGGCGCGGTGCCGCCTCCGGCGTACAGCCATGGTTTTGCGCAGACCAGCGCCCCGAGTTCCGGTTTTGGCGGCCTGGGTCAGCCCGTGCTGCCCGGGACCATCAAGGTCCTGAACGGCGCGGCGGCGGGCCGTGAAGTGGCCTTGACCAAGGTCGTCACCACCGTGGGCAAGCCGGGTGTGCAGGTGGCTTCCATCACCAAGCGCCCAGGCGGCTATGTGTTCGCCCACGTGGAAGGCGCCAACCGCCCCACCGTCAACGGCAATCCGTTGATCGGCGACACCATGCACCTGAAAAACGGCGACGTCATCGAGCTCGCTGGCACCCAGATGCAGTTCATCCAGGCCTGAGTCCAGCTCAGCGCCAACCGCCTGAGGGGCGATTGAGAGTTCAACAAACGCCGGGTTGACCCCGGCAGTTTGCTTTGACGCCGGGTTCAACCCGGCGTTTTGCTTTCAGCCCCGCGTTCTCACTGCGTTGCTTCGCACCGCATGGACCTTCGACATAGGTGTTCAGCCGTGGACTGGACCGTCGTCACGGCATCGCGCTGTCGGGCCCCACGGGCTTGGAGCGAGTCGTTACTGACTGCATCTGCTGTGTGTTTTGTCACGTCAAGCCGTTGGCTGTGGCGCTGTCGGGGCCCGCCATCCCTACAAATGCGACTTTGCCCGCTTGCGCATTGCCGCTGTCGGCTTCAGCATGGCGCTTGATCAGTTTCTTGTTGGCGGGCCGGTTTTCACAGTGTGGCCGCTGACGCCTTTTCGAGCTCATCCCAGTTTTTGCAGCGCATGAAAATTCGCGTTCTCGGTTGTTCTGGCGCCATCGCCGCCGGCAGCCGCACCACTGCTTTTCTGATCGACCACGACGTGCTCGTGGACGCAGGCACCGGTGTGGGCGATCTGCCCCTGGACGAGCTGGCCCAGATCGACCACATCCTCATCAGCCACTCGCACCTCGACCACATTCTGGCCATCGGGCTGCTGGCCGACAGCGTCATGCGCCGGCGGGCGGCCCAAGGTCGCGGCCCCATCCAGGTCCATGCGTTGCCTGAGACGTTGCAGGCACTGCGCGATCACATTTTCAACGGCGTGATCTGGCCCGACTTCACCCGTTTGCCCAGTGAGCAGCAGCCCTCCCTGAGACTGGTGCCGTTCGCCGTAGGCCAGCGCCTGCAACTGGGTGGCAAGAACTTCGAAGTGCTCACCGCAGCCCACACCGTTCCCGCAGTCGGTTTTGCCCTGGAAGGGCGTGAGGGTTGGTGGGTCTATACCGGAGACACCGGCCCGAACCCGGCTCTCTGGCTGCGGCTGGCCACCATGAAGGTTGCCCACCTCGTGATCGAAACCGCCTTCAGCGACGAAGAGAAAGAGCTCGCCTGCCTGAGCCGCCACCTGTGCCCCACCCAGCTCGGTCGCGAGCTGGTCCATCTGGCCGGCAGCGTGAACGTCCACATCACCCACATCAAGCCCGGTGAGGTGGATGCGGTGATGGCCGAAGTGCAATCTTTGCCGACCCGCCATCACGTCGTGCCCCTTCAGGCCGGTCACGTGATGAGCCTGGTGTGAACCTGGCTTTTTTCGGGTGCCACACAGTGACCATTTCCGTCAGCCTGTGCCAGCCCTCAACCGGTCAGAACCAGCGCGGTGACTGTTTGCGTCAGAACAGCGGGCAGATTCCACGCTTTTTCGATCGATCCAGGGTGGCACGCAGGGTGCAAGCTAGTAGACCGTGTCCACCCCCGTTTTTTTCCACAAGGAGTTCTCCATGAACCGTTCCATGCAAAAGGGTTTCACCCTGATCGAACTGATGATCGTTGTCGCGATCATCGGCATTCTGGCTGCCGTCGCTCTGCCGGCTTACCAGCAGTACACCAAGAAGGCCAAGATCTCTGAAGTGATTCTGGCCGCCAGCGCTTGCCGCACGACCATCACCGAAGTCATCCAGACCTCGACGTCGCTGCCTACCGCTGCCAACAGCTGGGGTTGTGAAGCCGCTTCTTCGCCGTCCAAATATGTTCAAACCGTGGCAACCGATGCCGCTGGCGGTATTGCTGTGACTGTCCCTGCTGCTATCTTCAATGATGTGGAAATTGACGGCCTCGTCGTGTCGATGGTTCCGCTGACCGCGGCCGGTGGTAACCCCGCCGCTTCCACCACCGTGAACCGTTGGGTTTGTGGCAACCGCGCCGTCATTGGTAGCAGCACGGTCGTGACGACTGTCGCTGCCAAGTACCTGCCAGGTTCTTGCCGCGGTTAAGCAAACGGTTCGAATTGAACTTGGGCTCCACGCTCTCGTTCTCAAAAGGCGGCTTCGGCCGCCTTTTTTAATGGGCACGCACCAACGGAGAGTGCAGTCCATGCTGCCCCGCCATGGCCACCACTCGGGCGAGCGCTTGGCGTCAATGCCTACAGGCACTTGAACCTTACTGCGCTCTTGAGACCAGGACACATCAATGACCTCCCTGCCCATCACCACGGTGCTCGGCTTCTTGTTGATGGCATTGGCTTGGCTGATGCCGAATCACTATTGGCCCTGGGTGTCGTTTCATTCCGAACTGTGTGCTGCGATGGGCTTCGTGCTTGCGTGCGGAACCCAGTTCGTGTCAATCAAAGGCCGCACGCCCTGGCCTTGGCTGGCACTGCTGGCGCTGGGCATGGCCTGTATTCCGCTGCTCCAAGGGGCGCTCGGGCTCATCTTCTTCATGGGCGATGCCTGGATGGCGTCGCTGTACTTGATCGGCTTTGCGCTGTGCATCGTGGCCGGACAGGGCATGGTGCGCCGCTATTCGGCAAAAGACATCCTGTCGCTGTTCTGGCTGTGTGTGGTGATCGGCGCGGTGCTGTCGACCGGCATTGCATTGGCGCAATGGACCGAAGTGAAGCTCATTGGCGTGCCGATGGCCGACATGCCACCGTTTGGCCGCCCCTTCGGCAACATGGCACAGCCGAACCACCTGGCAACCCTGCTGGTGCTGGGTGTGGTGGGCAGTTTTGCGTTAAGAGAAGAACGCCTGCTCGGCAACACCTCCTTCGGCTTGTGTGCCGCGTTCTTGCTCTTCGGACTGACGCTGACTGGTTCGCGCGCCGGGTGGCTAGAGATGGCGGTGTTGCTGACTTGGCTGATCTGGATGCAAGGCCGCATGGTCACGGTAGTGCCCCGTGCGGCGGCACCCCTGTTGGGGCTCGTGTACGCAGGCTTCGTAAGCAGTTTTCCCGCCATCACCCAGGCCCTGCTGCTCGACCCGGCCCGCAGCGCCAAGCACCTGAGCCAGATGGGGGTTCGTCGGATCCATTGGGAGTCGATGGCCGATGCCGTCCTTCACCGGCCCTGGCTCGGTTATGGCTGGAACCAGGTGCCCGTGGCGCAGGCGCAGGTGGCGTTGGATCATCCTCCCACGGGCGGCTCGATCGAACACAGCCACAACATCGTGCTGGACCTGTTGGTGTGGAACGGTGCCCCCTTGGGTCTTCTGGTCGTGGTGTGCTTGGCTTGGTGGTTCTGGACCCGTGCCAGACAATGCAATTCACCTGCCGCCACCCTGTTGCTGGGTGGACTGGCCGCCGTGTGGATTCACGGCCTGCTGGAGTTTCCGCTGGAATTCGCCTACTTCCTTCTGCCCGTCGGCTTCATGATGGGGGCGACCGACGGAATGCTGAAAGTGCGAACTGTGGCTGTGTGGAAATGGGCCACCCTGGCGTTGGCCAGTGTGGTGGTCATCGGCACGACTTGGATTGTGACCGAGTACGTTGAACTGGAAGAAGCGGGCCGAACCTTGCGAATGGATCTGGCTGGCATTGGCCGAGAGGACGCGCTGAAATCCGTTCCGGAGGTGCAGTTGCTCAGTCAGCTGCAGGCCTTCTATGCCTATGCGAAGACGCCTGCCAAGAAGGGCATGACGCCCGCAGAGTTGACGCACATGCGCAACATGGCGTTCAGGTTCACCATGCCCGGAGCCTTGATTCGGTATGCCACGGCCGCTGGCCTGAATGGTCAACCTCAGCAAGCCGCAGCCGCCCTTGCGCTCCTTTGCAAGACGAGCTTACCCAAACAATGCGTCGAGGCGCGCGCCTTCTGGGCGGAACTTGCCGACAACCAGCACCCTGAACTCAAAGCTGTGGCCCTGCCCGAAGTTCCCGTGCTTGATTGATGACGGCAGCTTTTGGCATCATCGGCACGCCCGGCTTTAAATGTTGTTGAACTTCATCCCTGCACGCCGATCATGTCCCTCAGTCCTTCTATCAAGTCTCGTCTTTTCGCAAGCGGCATTCACTTGGGTGTCAGTGCCATCGTGGCAGCGTTGGCCGCCATCCTGGCGTTGCGCATCTGGTATCCGTGGCCGTACTCCGAGGTGGCGGGCGGCTTGAGCCTGTTTCTGCTGCTGGTGAGCGTGGACGTGGTGATGGGCCCGGCCCTCACCGCCGTGATCGCCAGCCCTGGCAAACCGCGCAAAGAGCTGCGCCGTGACCTGCTGATCATCGTGATCTTGCAGCTTGGTGCCTTTGCCTACGGCTTGCATGTGCTGGCCTCGGCGCGGCCGGTGTACCTGTCGTACGAGGTCGACCGCATGCGTGTGGTGACGGCAGCCGACATCGAAGACGCCTCATTGAAAGAGGCGCCACCCGAGCTGCAGAAATATTCATGGACGGGGCCGAAGCTCATTGCGGCGGCCAAGCCCACCGACCCCGACGAACAGGTCAAGTCGGTTGAGCTGGCGCTGGCGGGGTTCGACCTGTCGATGGTGCCCCGCAACTGGCGCGACTACAACGGCTACCGGGCCGAAGTTTGGCAACGGGCCAAGCCGGTGGCACCGCTGCTGGCCCGCTATCCCCAGGTGGCCGCAGAGCTCGAGCGCGTGGCGAAAGATACCGGCAAGCCGGTCGACCAGTTGCGCTTCTTGCCCATGGCTTCGCGCCAAGGCTTCTGGGTCGTGGTGTTTGCCTCGCCCGATGCCGAAGTGAAGGGCTACCTGCCGGTCGACGGCTTCTTCTGAGCGCGCCGGTGGCGGGGCGAATCAAGACGCCGCCGCCACAGCGCTACAGCTGAAGCGGGCGCTGGCTGGGGCTCCGCTTCAGTGCAAGATGCAGCGCCGTGCCTGGATCCCGATACGATGCGGGTCCCGGCGCTGCACGACTGTCACCTCCTCATGTCCCTTCACGTCCCCGTCCAGACTTCTGCTTCTGTGAGTGCAGCGGTCAAAATTCCAGCCGATCCGGCGCTCAACCTGTTGGTGCTGCTGGTGCTGGCCTTGATGGCCGTGGCGATGCCGGCCTTGCTCGCCTACCATCTGCCGCCGTCGGTCACGTTCCTGAACCAGGCGGTGTCTCTCACGGGGTGGGGCCTGCTGTCGGTGAGCATCTGTGTGCTGGTGGCGCTGTCGCCCGACACGCGCCTGAGCCGGGGCTGCTGGCCGGCGGTTGCCGCACTCGCTGTGCTGGCGGGTGCGGTGGTGCTGTCATGGACACGCTTCGGGCTTCCGTTGCCGTTGGCGCTGTCGTCGCTGGGGTTCATTGGCGCGGCCATTCTGGTGATGCTGATGGGCACACTCACCAACGCCATGCCGGCGGGCCGAGAGGCGTTTCAGGCGTTTTGTCTGGCCTTGGTGGTCGCTGGGCTCGGCAGTGTGCTTGTTGCCATCGTGCAGTATTTCTTTCCTGGTTCGGCCGACGGCGACCTGATTGCCCGGCTGGCCACACCCGGCCGTGCCGGAGGCAACCTTCGCCAGCCCAACCACTTGAGCAGCCTGCTGCTGCTGTCGATCGCAGCGCTGGTGTGGGTGCATGAAGATCTGTCGTCGCGGCTGGCGACCGATGAAGGCCATGTCATGCGAGTCCTCACCGTGCTGGTGATGGCGGTCTTGGGGATCGGCGCGGTGTTGACGGGATCGCGCACAGGCACTTTATGCATCGTGCTGCTGGCCGGGTGGGGCGTGATGGACCGCCGGCCGTCACGCTTTGCTCGCGGGTATGAACTCCATATCCTGCGAGTCCTCACCGTGCTGGCGATGCTGGGCTTCGTGTTCGGCGTGGTGCTGACCGTGTCGCGCACAGGCACCGTGTGCATCCTGCTGCTGGCGGGGTGGGGTGTGATGGACCGCCGGCTGTCACGCTTTGCTCGATGGATGCTGTGGACGCTTCCGCTTGTGTACCTGTTGTTCTGGGTGGGCATGTATTTCTGGGCCGAGGCAAGTTCGCATGCGTTTGCAGGCGGCGATCAGTTGCTCAAGTCTGATCCTTCCAGCTCGCGCTACGGCATCTGGGCCAACGCCTGGGACCTGATCAAGCTGCATCCGTGGCTGGGCGTGGGGTGGGGTGAGTTCAATTTCGCGTGGACGCTCACGCCGTTTCCCGGCCGGCCGGGGGCCTTCTTCGACCACACGCACAACCTGCCGCTGCAGCTGCTGGCGGAGCTGGGTCTCCCCCTCGGCCTGACCGTTCTGGGTCTGGCGCTCTGGGCGTTGTGGCGGGCCGCGGTGGCCTGTGTGCGGGGTGCGCCCGCCACGCTGCCTGCCGTGCGCACCACGTTCGTGATGGTGCTGATGATGGGCGTCCACAGCCAGCTCGAGTACCCGCTCTGGTATGCCTATTTCCTGTTGCCGACGGCCTTTGCGCTTGGGGTGTGCCTGGGGGGCACCGCAGTGCCGGCGGGTTCGGTCGCTCGCTCGCTGGTGCCTGGACTGCAAGGCTTGCGTCTCGCGCTGGTGTTGGGCGCGGTGGCGTTCAGCCTGGTGGCGGGGGGGGTGTTGTCGGTGGCCGATTACCGCCGCGTCTCGCAGATCTTTGTGCCCGACGCCAATGCGCCGCCGCTGCCGCAGCGGGTGGAGGTTGGCCGACAGAGCGTGTTCTTTGCACACCATGCCGACTATGCCGCGGCCACCATTGCCAGCGAGCCCTCAAGCGCGATGTACGCATTCGACCGCGCGCCGCACTACCTGCTCGACACCCGCCTCATGATGGCCTGGGCCAAGGCGTTCGAGGAACGGGGCGACCTGGAGCGGGCGCGCTACCTGTGGCAGCGGTTGATGGAATTCAAGAACCCTCAGTCGGCCGAGTTTTTTGCCGAGTGCGACCGGCCGCTGGCCGAAGGTGTGCCATCGCCGCCCCAGTGCACGCCGCCGAGCCGGGCGTTCACACACGAGGATTTCCGGCCGACGGCAGGCGCGCGCTGAGCGCGCTGCGCGTTCAGCGCGGCGCCACCCAGTCGCCAGACTTGCCGCCGTGCTTTTCGAGCACGCGGATGTCGTCCATCACCATGCCGCGGTCGACGGCCTTGCACATGTCGTAGATGGTGAGAAGGCCCACCTGCACAGCGGTGAGGGCCTCCATCTCGACGCCGGTGCGCCCCAGGGTTTCGACCTGGACCACACACTCGATCTGGTTCAGATCGGCCTCAATCTCGAAACTCACCACCACGCGCGTGATGGGCAGCGGGTGGCACAACGGAATGAGTTCGGGCGTTCGCTTGCTGGCCTGAATGGCGGCAATGCGGGCGATGCCGAGCACGTCGCCCTTCTTGGCCGTGCCCGAGGTGATGATGGCCAGTGTGGCCGGCAGCATGCGGATCACGCCGGCCGCCCGGGCGACGCGGTGGGTCTCGGCCTTGGCCGAGACGTCCACCATGTGCGCCTCGCCCTGCCCGTCGAAATGAGTCAGGCCGCCCGCGGGTGCGCCGGACACGCCAGGCACGTCGGACGAGTCCAGCAACTCAGGCAATGACGGCAAGGACGGAGGAAGAGACGGCGGCGTGGACATGGGATAGAAACACTCGGGCAATCGGTCGCTGGCATCATAGCGTTCGCATGGCTTCGACATTCCCTTGAATTCACCTCACCTCACTGCCCGCGCTACCCCCTTTCACCGAACCCGGCGTTGGGTGGTTGCGCTGTGTGTCGCGGCCCAACTGGTACCCGCGGCGTTGCCGCCTGTGCTGGCGCAGAGCCGCTTGCCCGCGCTGGGTGATGCGGCGGCCGAAGACTTCGGCGTCGCCACCGAACGCCAGCTCGGCGACCGCATCATGCGAGAGATCCGCCGCGATCCCGATTACCTCGATGACCCCGTACTGCTCGAGTACCTGGAGTCCATCTGGCAGCCCTTGCTCGTGGCGGCCCGCACGCGCGGCGATGTCGAACCCGAGATCGACCAGCGCTTTGCCTGGGAGGCATTCCTCGTGCGAGACCGCAGCGTGAATGCCTTTGCGCTGCCGGGCGGCTTTGTGGGCGTTCACCTCGGCCTCATCGCCATGACAGCCACTCGCGACGAGCTCGCCTCGGTGATGGCACATGAAATGTCGCACGTCACGCAGCGCCACATTGCGCGAGGCATGAGCATCAGCAAGCGTCAGACTTTGGTGAATGTCGCGGCCATGATCCTTGGCGTGCTGGCGGCCAGCCGCACCCGGAGCACCGACACTGCCAACGCCGTGATCACCGGCGGGCAGGCACTGGCCGTCCAGGGGCAGCTCAATTTCTCGCGCGACATGGAGCGCGAGGCCGACCGGATCGGCTTTGCCGTGCTCACGCGCGCCGGCTTTGCGCCAGGTGGCATGGCAGCGATGTTCGAGAAGCTCGATCACAATTCACGGCTCAACGATGGCGGTGGCTTTCCCTACCTCCGCAGCCACCCGCTCAGCACCGAGCGCATCGGCGAAGCCCGTTCCCGCATGGGCACGGTGCCCTCAGCCGCGCCGGTCAGCGTTCTCGCGCACGTGGCCGCTCAGGCACGGGCCCGCGTGCTGATGGACACCCGCGCCGTCGCCCTTCACCGTTGGCAAACACCTGCCAACGACAAGGCGGGGCAGGAAAAGCCGCGCGGGACGGCCGACCAGCTCGCGGTGGCCTACTCCGATGCGCTGGCCTCCACGCTGCTGCACGAATGGCCGCGCGCCGATCAGGCCCTGCAACTGGCGCTCGGCATCGTGCGTGGCAATCCGCGCAGCGACGCCGCGGCCGAGCGGGCCGTGGTGCTGTTGGCCGTGCAGTCGCGCCTGGAGCGTGGCGACGTGGCCGGGGCCATGAGCTTGCTGGCCCCGTATGCGTCCACGGCCGGCAACGCCAGGCCCGTCATGCTGCTCACGGCCCAGGCCGTGCTGGCCACGCCGAAAGACGTTGAGGCCTTGAAGCGCAGCGCCAGTGACCTGCAAACCTGGACCAGCATGCACCCGGTCGATGCCGCGGCCTGGTCTGCACTTGCCCGCACGTGGCAGCTGCTCGGCCAGCCTTTGCGCGCGCTGCGTGCCGAGGCCGAGTCCAGCCATGCGCTGGGTGACCTCACCGGCGCGGTTGATCGACTGCGCGCCGGCCAGCGCTTGGCCAGGGCCGGCGGGCAGGTCGACTTCATCGAAGCCTCGGTGATCGACACGCGCCTGCGCGAGTTCGAGGCGCAAAAGCGCCAGGCGGAGTTGGCGCCGAGCTGATCCACCCACCCGCGCAACGTCTGCCCGCGGCGAGGCACCCCATGTGGGGGGAAGTGCCCGAAGTCCAGGGGTGCATCCCTTATCCTTGCGCCTCCAACCGCCAGGGAGTTCCCCGATGTTCCACTCGTTTCGACCGGCTGCGCTGTGCGCGGCTTTTGCGTTGTGTGCCGCACAGGCTCAAGCGGCCACCGTAACTGTGACGCCGGTGGGCGAGGTGGCCCGGGTGCATCAGGTCACTGTCAAGTTTTCAGAGTCGGTGGTGCCGCTGGGGGACCTGCGCCTGCCGCCGCCGTTCAGCGTCGTGTGCGAAGGCCAGGCCATCGCAGGCAGCGGCCGCTGGTCCACCGACAAGGTCTGGCTCTACGACTTCGAGAAACCGTTGCCGCCTGGCAGCCGCTGCGCCACCACCGCCGTGGCGGGCTGGAAACCGAGCAACGGGGCCCTCACCGGCACCACCCGTTTCGAGTTCAGCACTGGCGGCCCGGCCGTGGTCTCCATGCAGCCGTCGGCCGGTGACGATGCACGCATCGACGAAGACCCGTACTTCCTTGCGCAATTGAGCGGCGCCGTGGTGCCCGCTTCGGTCGAGGGCAACGCATGGTGCGAGGTCGATGGGCTGGCCGACCGCATCCCCGTGCAGGTGATCACCGGCAAGACGCGCACCGAGGTGCTCAAGGCCAGTGGCGTGAGCGGCGCCCAGGCCGAAGCCAACGCCGTGCTGCTGCACTGTGCGCGCACGCTGCCGGCCGATGCCGTGGTGCGCCTGGTGTGGGGTAAAGGCATGGCTGCGGCCGTGAACCCGAAGGTGCTGACGAAGCTCGAGCAGCGCTTCCGGTACCGCGTGCGCGCCGCGCTCAAGGCCGAGTTCTCGTGCAGCCGCGAACGGGCGGGTGAGCCGTGCTGGCCGCTGGGCGCGATGACGCTGAGCTTCAACGCGCCCATTCCACGCGCCATCGCCACCAAGATCCGCCTGCAGCCCGAGTCGGGCAAGGCCTTGCTGCCCATCTTCCCTGCCGACAACCCGACGGGTGACATCGACAGCCTGAGCTTCCCCGACCCGCTGCCGTCGAACACCTCGTTCAAGCTCGAGCTGCCTTCCGACCTCAAGGACAACGCAGGCCGCGCGCTGTCGAATGCCAGCGCGTTTCCGTTGGCGGTGAAGACCAGCGAGGCGCCACCCATCGCCAAGTTCGTGTCGTCGACGTTCGGCGTGATCGAACACGGCCCCGATGCGATGCTGCCCGTCACGTTGCGCCATGTGCAGGGCGACCTGCGGCCTGGCGCGAGCGGCGGTGTGCGCGTGCTGCGCCTGAAGACCGATGTGGAGATCTTGAAGTGGTATGCGCGCATGCGCAGCGACAGCGACAACTGGGATCAGCGCAACAAGTCATGGCTGAAGGGAGAGAAGGCTGCCGCCCGCACCGAGCTGCCGCAGCTCCAGGGCGGCGACCCTCGGCCCTTCGAGGTCGTGGGCATTCCCTTGCCCGAAGCCGGCTACCAGGTGGTGGAGCTCGAATCGCGCCGCCTGGGTGAGTCGCTGCTCGACCCCAAAGGGCCGATGTACGTTCGCACCGGAGCCCTGGTCACCAACCTCGGCGTGCACATGAAGCTGAGCCGCGAGAACACCCTGGTGTGGGTGACCACGCTCGACAAGGCGCGCCCGGTCGAGGGGGCCGATGTGGTCATCAACGACTGCAACGGCAAACCGCTGTGGTCCGGCAAGACCGATGGCGACGGCATTGCACGCGTGGCCCAGGCTTTCGATCCGCGCCAGCGCGAGTGCCTGTCGCCCCAAGGCCTGTTCGTCACGGCGCGCAAGGCCGACGGCAAGGGCAAGACCGACATGTCCTTTGTCTTCAGCAACTGGAACAAGGGCATCGAGAACTGGCGCTACGGTTTGGATGTGCACTACGGCCGCGGCGAGTCGTACCGCGCCCACACCGTCTTCGACCGCACGCTGCTGCGGGCCGGTGAGACGGTGTCGATGAAGCACTTCATGCGCACCGAACTTTCTGGCGGCCTCGGGTTGGTCAAACCGGGCGATCTGCCGCAGCGCGCCAAGATCACCCACCAGGGCAGCGGCCAGGAGTTCGTGCAGCCGCTGAACTGGGTGGGTGGGCGCTACGCGCTCGGCACCTGGAACATTCCCGCTTCGGCCAAGACCGGCGTGTACGACGTCGTGCTCGAAGGGGCGGAAGGCAAGAACGCCTATGACACACCGCGCTGGAGCAGCGGCAGTTTCCGTGTTGAAGAATTCCGCGTGCCCTTGCTCGATGCCAAGCTGAGCGGACCCAAGGGCGTGATTGTTGCGCCGCGCGAGTTGCCTCTCTCGCTGCAGCTCAACTACATGTCGGGCGGCGGTGTGCAGCAGGCCGGGCTCAAGGTGTCGAGCCTGTTGCGCAGCAGCTTCGTGCAGTTCAGCGGCTACCCCGGGTTCTCGTTTGCGCCGCCGCGCAACCAGGCGACTGAATCCGCGGGCGACTACGAAGGCGAGGGCGATGCCTCGCCCGCGGTGTCCGAAGACAGCCAACTCGTCGCTGACAAGTTGCCGATGTCCACCGACAAGGCGGGCGCTGGCCGCATCACGCTGAGCAAGCTGCCCAAGATCACGCGCCCGAGCGCCCTGGTCAGCGAGGTCACGTTCACCGACCCCAATGGCGAAACCCAGACTGTCTCCAACCGCACCGAGGTGTGGCCGAGTGCCATCGTCGTGGGCATCAAGACGGGCTCATGGGCCAGCAACAAGGGGCGCGTCAATTTTCAGGCGCTTGTGCTCGACACCACTGGCAAGCCGATCAAGGGCCAGTCGCTCGAGGTCAAGGGCAGTTGGGCGCAGGTGATCAGCACACGCAAGCGCATCGTGGGCGGCTTTTATGCGTACGACAACCACACCGAGGTCAAGGAACTCGGCAAGCTGTGCAGTGGCAGCACCGACGACCGCGGCCTCGTGCTGTGTGAAGCCGAGCTGAACACCGCCGGCGAAGTGCAGCTCACCGTGCACGCGACTGACGCAGCCGGCAATGCCGCGCAGGCCGCCACCAGCGTTTGGATCACGCGCCAGGGCGACCTCTGGTTTGCACAAGACAACGACGACCGCATGGACGTGCTGCCCGAGAAGCGCAAGTACCAGCCGGGCGACACCGCCAAGCTGCAGGTGCGCATGCCCTTCCGCGACGCCACGGCGCTTCTGAGCGTGGAGCGCGAAGGCATCATCACGACGAAGATTGTCGAGCTGCACGGCACCGACCCGACCATCGACCTCAAGGTCGAGAAGGGCTGGGGTCCGAACGTCTACGTCAGTGTGCTGGCCTTGCGAGGGCGGGTGCGCGATGTGCCGTGGTACTCGTTCTTCACCTGGGGCTGGAAGCGCCCGATGGAGTGGGCGCGGGCCTATTGGTATGAAGGGCGCGAATACCAGGCTCCGACGGCCATGGTCGATCTCGCCAAGCCCGCGTTCAAGCTGGGCGTGGCGAGCTTCGAGGTGAGCGCGTCCGACCATGAGCTGCAGGTGAGCGTGACCACCGACAAGCCGCAGTACAGCGTGCGCCAGACGGCGGTCGCCCGCATCAAGGTCACGCAGAACGGCAAGCCTGTCAAAGACACCCACCTCGCGTTCGCCGCGGTCGACGAAGGCCTGCTGGCCTTGCGCGACAACAGCTCGTGGAACCTGCTGGCCGGCATGATCCAGTCAAGGTCGTGGGGTGTTGAAACGGCCACCGGCCAGAGCGAGATCATCGGCCGTCGCCACTACGGCCGAAAGGCGCTTGCGGCCGGTGGTGACGGCGGCAAGAACCCGACGCGCGAGCTGTTCGACACGCTGCTGCTGTGGAAAGGCGATGTCCTGCTCGACGCCAACGGCGAGGCCACCATCGAGGTGCCCCTCAACGATTCGCTCACCAGCTTCCGCCTGGTGGCGGTGGCCGATGCGGGCGTGCAGCTGTTCGGCACCGGCTCGGCCACCATCCGCGTGAGCCAGGACCTGCAGATGCTCTCCGGCCTGCCGCCGATGGTGCGTGATGGCGACCGCTTCGATGCGCTGATGACCGTGCGCAACACCACCCAGCGCGACATGAAGCTGCGCGCCACGCTGAGCGCCACCGCCAACAGCGGAGCCGGCATCGAGCGCGAGCCGCTGAGCTTTGCGCCGCAAGAGCTCGTGCTCAAGGCCGGTGAAGCCAAGGAGCTCATCTGGCCTGTCACCGTGCCGGCCGAGGTGTTCAGCCTGGCCTGGGAAGCCGGTGTCGAAGAAGTGGGCGGCGAGAAGGCCCGCGACCGCGTGAAGCTGGTTCAGCTCGTGAGCCCGGCCGTGCCGGTGCGCGTGCTGCAGGCCACCTTGCAGCAGCTCGATGGCGTGGTGACGGTGCCTGTGGCTGCACCGGCCGATGCCTTGCCCGCCACGGGCGTCAAGCGCGGCGGCCTCAACGTGGGCGTGCAGCCATCGCTCAGCGGCGCACTGCCCGGCATGCGCCGCTACTTCGAGACCTATCCGTTCATCTGCCTGGAGCAGAAGACCTCCAAGTCCGTGGGCCT
The DNA here is from genome assembly GCA_041179165.1 of Pseudomonadota bacterium. GTDB lineage: Bacteria > Pseudomonadota > Gammaproteobacteria > Burkholderiales > Burkholderiaceae_C > Rhizobacter. Next base: position 14,072 of record JBEGTX010000305.1, read on the forward strand.
GAAGGACAGCAAGATGTGGGCGGCCGTGGCCAACGACCTGCCCACCTACCTCGACAGCGACGGCCTCGCCAACTACTTCCCGCCCCGTGCAGAAGACGGAGCGCGCGGCAGCGACCGGCTCACGTCCTACCTCGTCGCGGCCACACACGAGGCCGGCTTCGCTTTGCCCGACGATGCCCGCGAGCGCATGCTCAAAGGCTTGGCCGGGTTCGTGGAAGGCCGCATCGAACGCAAGTTCTGGTCGCCCCGTGCCGACCTCGACGTGCGCAAGCTCGCGGCCATCGAGGCGCTGTCGCGCCACGGCCGTGCCACACCGGCGATGCTCGGGTCGATCAACCTCACGCCGAACGTGTGGCCGACGGCCGCGGTCATCGATTGGTACAACGTGCTGCGCCGCGTGAAGGGCATTCCGGAACAAGTGGCGCGCCTTGAAGAGGCGCAGCAGATTCTGCGCAGCCGCCTCACCTACGCCGGCACCACGCTGAAGTTCAGCACCGAAGAAGGTGACTTCTGGTGGTGGCTGATGGACAGCCCCGACTCGAACGCGGCGCGCCTCATCCTCGCCGTCATCGACGACCCGGCCTGGAAGGACGACGTGCCTCGCATGGTCGTGGGCTCGCTCGGCCGCCAGCGCAATGGCGCATGGCTGACGACCACGGCCAACCTGTGGGGCTCGCTCGCACTCGACAAGTTCTCGGCGCGTTTCGAGTCGGTGAAGATTGCCGGCAGCACGGTGGCGAGTACGGGCGACAAGCCGCAGTCGCTCGACTGGGCGGCCAAGCCACAAGGCGGCGTGCTCACGTTGCCATGGCCTGACAAGCCGGGTTCGCTCAAGGTCACGCAAGAAGGCACGGGCAAGCCCTGGCTCACCGTGCAGAGCCTGGCGGCCATTCCGCTCAAGGCGCCATTGCGTGCCGGCTACAGCGTCAAGCGCACGGTCACGGCCGTCGAGCAGAAGAACTCGGGCAGCTGGTCGCGTGGTGACGTGATGCGCGTGCGCGTGGAAGTGACGGCCCAGACCGACATGACCTGGGTGGTGGTGAGCGACCCGGTGCCGGGCGGTGGCACGCTGCTGGGCTCAGGCCTGGGGCGCGACAGCGAGATTTCGGACGCCAAGGGCCGCAGCAGCGACCTGGCCTACGCCACGTTCGAGGAGCGCACCTTCGAAGCCTTCCGCAGCTACTTCGAGTACCTGCCCAAGGGCACGCACGTGATCGAGTACACGGTGCGCTTGAACAACCCGGGTCTCTTTGCGCTCCCGCCAACACGGGTCGAGGCGATGTACGCGCCCGAGACCTTTGGCGAGAACCCGAACGGGGCGCTGGAGGTTCGCCCTTGAAGCGTTGGGCAGCTCTGGCGGCGTGTTGCGCCGGGCTGTTCGGGGCGGGCGCGGCCCAGGCTGTGCCCACCTTTGCGGAAGTGAAGGCGGCCTATCGGCCGTCCGACATCACGCTGCTCGACCGCCATGGCGTGCCGGTCCAGACGCTGCGTGTGGACAAGACCGTGCGCCGCCTCAATTGGGTGCCGCTGGCCGACATGTCTCCGGCCTTGCTGCGCTCTCTGGTGCTGAGCGAAGACAAGCGTTTCTACGAACACAGCGGCGTGGATTGGAGCGCCGTGGCGCAAAGCGCGTGGGCCAATGTGTGGAACACCCGCACGCGGGGCGCATCCACGCTCACCATGCAACTGGCCGGCTTGCTCGATGAGGGTCTCGCGAGGCCGTCGGGCGGACGCAGCATGTCGACCAAGCTCAGCCAGGCCTACACCGCCACGCGGCTCGATGCCCGCTGGAAGAAAAGCGAGATCCTTGAGGCCTACCTGAACAAGGTGGCCTTTCGCGGCGAGCTGGCGGGCATCAGCGCCTTGTCGCAAACCTTGTTCGGCAAACACCCGAGCGGGCTCGATGCCCACGAGGCGGCCATCAGCGTGGCCTTGCTGCGCGGCCCCAATGCCGATCTCGACACCGTGGCACAGCGTGCGTGTGGCGTGTTGCAGGTGCAGCGCCTGAGCTGCACGGGTGTGCTGGGGCTGGCGTCCGACGCCTTGTCGCGGCGTGGCGGGCCGCCGCTGGGCGAACAACTCGCGCCCCACTTTGCGCGCCAATGGACGCCGACGCCCTCGGCCCCCCAGCGCACGACACTCGATGCAGGGCTGCAGCGCGTGGCGGCGACCACCCTGCGGCGCCACTTGGGCGAGTTGTCGGGGCGCAATGTCGAAGACGGTGCCGTGGTCGTGCTCGACAACGCGAGCGGTGAGGTGCTGGCCTGGGTGGGGTCCAGCGGCAGCGGCCTGTCGGATGCGGCGCAGGTCGACGGCGTGCTCGCGCGCCGCCAGCCCGGCTCCACGCTCAAGCCCTTTGTTTTCGAGATGGCCTTCGAGCGCCGGCTCATGACCCCGGCCAGCCTGGTTGCCGACACACCGGCGCAGATCGCCACACCGAGCGGCCTCTATGTGCCGCAGAACTACGATCGCCAGTTCAAAGGCTGGGTCAGCGCCCGGACGGCGCTTGGCGCGAGCCTCAACGTGCCGGCCGTGCGCGTGGGGGCGCTGCTCGGCCCGGAAGACCTCGCCAACCGCTTGAACGGCCTCGGCCTGGGCCTGGCCCAGAGCGGCAGCCACTACGGCCCTGCCTTGGCGCTGGGTGCCGCAGAAGTGAACCTGCTGAGCCTCACCAATGCCTATCGCACGCTGGCCAATGGCGGCCTCTATTCGCCACCGCGGTGGCAAGGCAGTGCGGTGGCGCCGGTGCGCCTGCTCGATGCGGGCGCGGTGTACCTGGTGAACGACATCCTCGCTGACAACGGCGCGCGGGTGCGCACATTCGGCTTCGACAGCGCGCTGGTCACGAAAGGCTATGCGGCCGTGAAAACCGGCACCAGCAAGGACATGCGCGACAACTGGTGTGTGGGCTTCACCGACCGCTACACGGTGGGCGTGTGGGTGGGCAATGCCAGCGGCGAAGCCATGCACCAGGTGAGCGGTGTGCATGGTGCGGCGCCGGTTTGGCAGGTGCTGGTGCGCCATCTGCACGAGGCGCGCCCTTCGCGCCGCCCGGCCGCACCGCCCGGGGTCGTGAGTGCGGCGGTCCACATCGACGGCGAGCCCGATCGGGATGAATTCTTTCTGACGGGCACTGTGCCCACCGGCGTGTCGGCACGGGCGCCCGTGGATGCGTCACGGCGCTTCGGCATCACCACGCCGAGCGATGGCAGCATCTTCGCGTTCGACCCCGACATTCCTCAGTCGGCGCAGCGCATCCGGTTTGAAGGCGAGGCCGGCACCTGGCTGGTCGATGGGAAGCGGGTGGGGCAGGGCGAGCGGATGATGTGGTCGTTGCGCCCGGGCCGCCATGAGCTGCGCCTCGTAGCGCGCAACGGGCAGCCGATCCAGACCGTGCGGTTCGAGGTCCGCTGACGGTTCAGGCTCCGAGGGCCTCAGGCGCTCTTCGAGAACAAGCGCTCCATCGCCACGTCGATCACCACGCCGCACAGGCTGTACAGCAGGGAGCCCAACAGCGCCGCGCCGAACCCGGTCACGTTGAGGCCGGGCAGCAGGTTGGCGGCAAACTGGAACATCAGCGCGTTGATGATGAACAGGAAGAGGCCGAGTGTCAGCAGCGTCACCGGCAAGGTGAGGATCACCAGAATGGGCCGCAGCAGCGTGTTGAGCAGGCCCAGCACCAGCGCGGCGATGAGCGCCGACGAGAAACTGTTGACCTGCACGCCTGGGAGGAGGTGCGCCACGAGGAGCAGGGCGGCCGCCAGCAGCAGCCATCGGACGAGGATTTTCATGGCGCCAGCATACCGCGGCGCTGTGGCCGGAGGCTAATGGCCGGGCGTCGTCCATAGATGAGAATAGTTCTTGTTTATGGTAAAGTTCGGTTTTCGCTCCGCGCGCCCCGTGCTGCGTGGGGCGCTGGTGTCTGCTGTGTCTGGTATTCGCTTCGATGACCACCTCGCTTCCCCTCGTTCCTGTGCTGCCTGATCCCGAGCCCGGCCGGGTCGACCCTCCTGCGCCCGGACCGATTCGGCCTTTCCGGTCAGGGCCGCCCGTGCGCTCCGACGGCCTGAGCAAGGGGCAGATGCGAGCCGTGATTGCAGCGATCGTTGCCATTCACGTGGCCGGTGGATGGGGGGTGATGCAGGTGCCTGCCGTGCGCGAAGCCGTGCTCGACGTGGCACCCATCTTTGTGGACTTCATCGCGCCACCGCCCACGCCCGACACTCCTCCGCCGCCACCACCGGTGCGCCAGCCCAAGTTGCCACCGCCGCCGGCACCGCTGATGACCAGCAAGCCGTCGCCTGCGCCGGCCCCGTTCGAGGCACCGCCGCCCCCTGAGGTCATTCCTGCACCGGCCCCGCCTGCCCCCCCGGTCGTCGAGGCCCCGCCTGCGCCAGCGCCGGCACCTGCACCCACCGCACCGATTGCCATCAGCGCAGAGCAGGTGTCTTACCTGTACCGCTCCGAGCCTTCGTACCCGCCCCGGTCGCAGGAACTCGGCGAGTCCGGCACCGTCATCTTGCGCGTGGAAATCGACGCCAATGGCCTGCCGCGCGATATCACCGTCAACAAGTCTTCGGGCTACACGCGGCTGGACAACGCTGCCAAGATCGCTGTGAAGCGCGCCCGCTTCAAGCCCTACCTGCTGAACGGCCGACCGGTCGTGGCTGCTGCTTTGCTTCCTTTTGAATTCAATATTTCGGAGAGATGACTGTGAACACTGAAACCGCCGCCGCTGCCGCGTCGAACACCGCGCTGGGCTTCGGCCACTTTCTGAGCCAGGCCGACTTCATCGCCAAGGCCCTGCTCGTGATCATGGTGCTGATGTCGGTCGCCTCATGGGCCATCATCGTGGTCAAGGGCATCACGCTCGTGGCCCGCAAGCGCCGCAGCGAAACATTCCTCAACTTCTTCTGGAACGCCACCTCGCTCGAGGCGGTGGACCATGAGATCGCCACCCACGGCGCCAGCGACCCGTTCTCGCACCTCACGAGCCACGCCATGCACGCGCAGGCCCACCATGCGAAGTACGGCGCGGCCAAGCTCGAAGAAGCCGGCAGCTCCGGTGACTTCGTCACACGCACCATCAAGAAGGTGCTCGACGAAGAAACCACGCGCCTCGAAAACGGCCTCACCGTGCTCGCCACTGTCGGTGCCACGGCGCCTTTCGTTGGTCTTTTCGGCACGGTGTGGGGTGTGTACGGCGCACTCGTCGCCATCGGCATGAGCGGTGCAGGCACGCTGGACAAGGTGGCCGGCCCCGTGGGCGAGGCGCTCATCATGACCGGACTGGGCTTGGCGGTCGCCATCCCTGCGGTGGTCGGCTACAACTGGCTCACCCGATCGAACCGCGTGATCTTGTCCAAGCTCGACGCTTTTGCGTACGAGCTGCACACCTTCGTGTCGCTGGGCCAGCCGCTGTCAGACACCCAGACGGCGGCCGCCGTGCGCCCTGTGGCCTCGGGCAGCCGCCCGCGCGTCGCCTGACCGACTTGAATTGCACAGGAGCACGCAATGGCATTCGCCAGCTTCGATTCCAAAAACGCCGGCGCCCCGATGGCCGAGATCAACATGGTGCCGCTCATCGACGTGATGCTGGTGCTGCTGGTGATCTTCATCGTCACCGCGCCGCTGCTCACCCAGGCCGTGAAACTCGACCTGCCCAAGGCCAGCTCGGCACCCAACCTCGTGAAGGCCGAGAAGATCGAGTTCGCCATCGATGCCAAGGGCGGCCTGTTCTGGAACGGTGAGTCCGTCAACCGTGCTGAAGCCGCACGGCGCTTCGTGCTCGAGAGCAAAAAGCAGCCGCAGCCCGAGGTGCATTTGCGCGCCGACCAGAACGTGGCTTACCGCAGCGTCGCCGAGACCTTGGCCGATGCAAGCAAGGCCGGCCTGAGCAAGGTCGGATTCATCAGCGAACCTGAGAAACCCTGACCATGCCTTCACTTCAACAGAATGGGTCTCGCACTGTGAGTGGCGAGTCTTCGCCCGCCTCGATGCCTTGCGCCACGCAGGCGGTGATCGCCCGCACGATGGTAGCCACGCCTGTGGCCTGCATCTCCAGTGAGAGCCTGCTGGCCGGTGGCAACGAGGTGTGCATCGAGCACCACGGTGCCATCTACCGCCTCAAGCAGACCGCATTGGGCAAGCTCATTCTGACGAAGTAAGGGCTGGGGCCGGGCGTTGGTCCAGAGCCGGCCACATCAAGCCAAAGCAAAAGGCGGGCGTCGTGAGACGGCCCGCCTTTTTGTTTTTCGGCATGCACGCGAACGCGCGCCGCCTCAGACCTCACCCCATTGCCGCAGCAGGTTGTGATAGTGGCCGGTGAGGCCCAGCACCTCGGGGCAATCGCCCAGCTGCGCGCGCAGCGACTGGATGTTGCGGTCGAGCTCGTACAGCTGGCTGCGTTTGGCATCGTCGCGGACCATGCTCTGCACCCAGAAGAACGAGCATACGCGCACTCCGCGGGTGACCGGCTCCACGCGGTGCAGGCTGCTGGCCGGGTAGATGATCAGGTCGCCTGCTGGCAGCTTCACCTCATGCACGCCATAGGTGTCGACCACCACGAGCTCGCCGCCTTCATAAGTTTCGGGGGCGGTGAGGAAGAGCGTGCACGACACGTCGCTGCGCAGGCGCAGGTTGGTGCCAGGCACCGAGCGCACCGAGCCGTCGACGTGCAGGCCGTAGTGCTCGCCGCCCTCATAGCGGTTGAACAGCGGCGGCACCGTGCGCAGCGGCAGCGTGGCCGAGAAGTACAGCGGCTGCTGGTTCAGCGCATTGAGGATGATGGCACCCAGCTCGTGGCCCACCGGCGAGAGCTCGGGCAGCTGGCGGTTCTTCTTCACCAACGCACCTTGCGGGCCTACGGTGGCGCGGCCGTCGACCCAGTCGGTCTCGTCCAGGCGGCGGCGGATGTCGGCCACCTGCTCGGCGGTCAGGACCTGGGGAACATGCAGCATCATGGTTGGGTGTCTCCAAGAAAAAAGCCTCTCCCGAGGGAGAGGCTGCAGTGTCGCATTGGCGGGAGAGGGTCTGTGGCGGCGCGCCGTGGTTCCCGCTGAGGAGACGGCGCGCCGGGTTCAGTCCGTCCCGGCTTGATGCGGGGCTCAGAACTTGACGTTGGCCGTCAGCGTCGAGGTGCGTGGGGCACCCAGCGTGTAGCGGCTGCCACCGCTGTTCAGACTTTGAACGTAGAACTTGTCGGCCAGGTTCTTCATGTTGAACTGAAGCGACACGTTCTTGCTGACCTCGTAGGCCGCCAGCGCGTCGAACACCCAGTAGCTGGGCACCTCAGGCACGCCCACCGCCACGGCTGTGGCCGGGTTGCTGTTGCGCACTTGGGACTTCACGAAGCGTGCACCACCGCCTACCGTCAGGCCGAAAGGCAGGCGGTAGGTGGTCCACGAGGTGAAGCTCAGCTTGGGCGACCAGGCAAGAGATTGACCTTGTTGAACGGCGTTGCCGGAGTTGGTGGCGTTGATCTCGGTGTCCATCAGGCCCAGACCGAGGTTGACTTGCCACTCCTTGGTGATCATGCCGGCGGCGCCCAGCTCGAGGCCCTGGACCGTCTTCTTGCCAACCTGGGCTTGCTCGATCAGTGTGGCGCTGGCTGGTTCAATTGTGTCGTTCTTGGTTTGAGCGCGATAGACAGCGGCAGTCAGCGCAAGACGATTGTCGAACAGCTCCCACTTCGTACCGAGTTCGATGTTGGTGGCTTCAGAGGGGTCGAGGTTCGGCGTGTTGATGCCAGAGGTGCTCAGCGCGAAGCTGTCGCTGCCTGGTGGCTTTTGCGACGTGCCGTAGGCGGCGTAGATGCTGCCATTCGGAGCGGGCTTGTAGAGAGCGCCGAGTTTCCAGGTCAGCAGGTTGTCGGACTTGGACAGGTTCAGTGCGGGATTGGCCACGCCCGACGTCAGGGTGACCGCGTTGTATTCGGTCTTGTACTTTTCCCAGCGCACGCCGCCGTTGATCTGAATGGCTTCGGTGATCTTCAGCGTGTCGAAGACGTAGGCGGCGACCGTGGTCGTGGCGCCTTTGGCCCAAGCACCCGTTGGAACGACCGGTGCGAAGCTGTCACCCGGGTTCGGACGGTACAGGTTGGCCGGCGCCGTGGTGGTGCCGGTCTGCGCGCCCAGCGTCACGTTGTTCTGCTTCTCGTGGATGAACTCGATGCCGCTGGTCGACGAGTGCTTCAGGCCGGCGGTTTCGAAATCGGCCGTCAGGTTGGTCTGGTTGGTGAGCACCAGGTTTTCCTGGTTCTTGCCTTGGCGACTGCGGGCGACCAGCCAGTTGGCTGGATTGGCGGGCACGCCGGCAACACCACCGGGTGGGGTGGTGGTCACCACGGTAGAGTTGATGCCCGTCAGGACGTAGCGTTGTTCGGTGCGGCCAAGGCGCGAGGTGTTGCGCAGCGTCACTCCGGGCTTCAGGTCGTGCTCGAACTTCGTAGTGAACATGTCGGCACGCACGCGGTTGTAGTCGCTCAGCGAGCCGTAGAAATTGCTGCGATCGACAGCGGCAGCATTGGGTGTCAGGGCGTTGTTGTTAAAGCCGGAGATGCCAATGGCCGGAATGCCGCCGTCTGGAATGCCGCTCTGCTCGACGTGCAGGTAGTTCATGATCACGCGAGTCGGGCTGTTCAGGCCGAACGCCAGCGACGGTGCAAAGCCGAAGCCTTCGTTGGACACGTGATCGCGGCCGGTCACGCCGTTGTCCTGCTTCATCACGTTCAGGCGGATCGCGGTGCCGTCGCCCAGCGAGGGCAGCGAGCGGTTCACGTCGGCCGTCAGGCGGCGCTTGTGACCGCTGCCCACGGTGACAGAACCCGAGGACGCGTCATCGAGGTTGGCCGTCTTGGAGTTCAGGTTGATGTAGCCCGTGGGCGAGCCGCGGCCGATGTCGGCGCCGGCGGGGCCCTTCACGACTTCGATCTGTTCGACGTTGAACACGTCACGGCTGATGGTGCCCAGGTCGCGAATGCCGTCGACGAAGATGCTGCCTTGCGTGTCGAAACCGCGCATGAACACCGAGTCACCGGTTTGCGTGTTGCCGTTTTCGCCCATCTGGAAGGTGATGCCGGGCGTGTTGCCCAGTGCCTCGCTCAGCGTGGTGGCGCCTTGCTCCGCGAGGATTTCCTTCTTGATGATGGTGATGGTCTGCGTCGTGTTGACCAGCGGCTGCGTGAACTTCGGCGACGACGAGGTGTCGGCCTTGTAGTTGTTCTGGACCGGAGCGGCTTTCACCCGCACTGCAGGCAGCGTGGCGGGGGCTGCTGGTGCAGCGGCCGGCGTGGCAGCTGCGGCTGGGGCAGATGCAGAAGCCGCAGGCGCAGCTGCTGCTTGAGCAAACGCGGCCATGGGCATCGCCAGCACGGCAAGCGCTGCGGTGGCCGGGTTGAGGGTCAGCACGGGGGCGTGCTTGCGGCTTTTAATGTGAGCCATGGCTCGTTCTCCAGACGTTGCAAAGATTCGGCGTGTTGGCTGGCAAAGCCTTCCAGACACACGAACGCGTGAACGTCGAAGAGGAAGAGTTACGGCTGGCTCACATGGCTGGGGCGCAGCAGCACGCTGACCCCAAGCAAGCGTGGATGATAATCATTCTCAATGCGAACTGTCAAGAATTGTGTCGCCTCTTCCGCACACGTCTTCACAGGCGATGCGGGTTCTACCGCGCAGGCTCGGTTGCTGGAGTTTTGGACGGGTCGGGACGTTCCCAGCCCCCACCCAGCGCCTTGAACACTGCAATCGATCCCGACAACCGGTTCAGGCGCTGCAGGGCCAGCGCCTCGTCTGCGGCGAACAGCGTGCGTTGGGCGTCGAGCAGGCTGTTGAGGTCGTCGGCGCCTTCCTTGAAGCGCAGCTCCGACAGGCTCAGGGCCCGACGCGCCTCGTCGCGAATCACCACCTGGTTGCGCTCCTGCTCGCGGTTGCGGGTGGCGTTGCCGAGGGCGTCGTCCACTTCCTTGAGCGCGGTGTAGACGGATCGTTTGTACGACAGCACCAGCTGGCGGCGTGTGGACTCGCTGGTCTGGATCTGGCTGCGCAGGCGGTCGGCGCCGAAGATGGTGCGCATGATCGACGCGGCGATCTCCGCGCTGAAGATCGGGTTCGACAGCGTCAGCAGCGCCGTGCTCGACATGCCCGCCGTGGCCGACAGCGAGATCGTCGGAAACAAGGCCGCCCGTGCGGCGGCCACGTCGGCATCGGCGCCGGCCAGTTGCGCCTCGACCGAGGCCAGATCGGGCCTGCGGTTGAGCAGCGACGAGGGCAGGCCTGGCGCGACTTCGGGCACGCCGATGCCGTCGAAGCTTTGCGCCTGCAGCACCAGTCCTTGCGGCGCACGGCCGAGCAGGATGGCCAGGGCGCTCAGGGTCTGTCGCTCTTGCACCTCCAGTGGCAGGATGGCCGTGCGCTGCGTGAGCACGGCGGTGCGCTGGCGGCTGGCGTCGAGTGCCGTGGCCACGCCGTTGCGATAGCGGGCTTCCACGATGCCTTGGACGCGCTCGGCGATGGCCAGGTTCTCGCGCGCCACCACGAGGCGCATGCGCAGCGAAATGACCTGGAAGTAGGCATTCGCCACGCCGGTGGTCAGCGAGAGCCTCGCGGTCTCGAGGTCGTAACGCGAGCCGAGCAATGTGGCCTCGCTGCCGCGAACCGTGGCCGCCACACGGCCCCACAGATCGATCTCGTAGCTGGCCGAAATGGCGGCCGATGTGAAGCGTGTGGTCTGGGTGTTGCCGGAGCCGGGCGTGGCGGTGAACCGTTCACCGGTGTCTGCCCCCACGTCCACCTGCGGGAACAGCGACGCACCGGCCAGGCGCGCAGCCAGCTCGGCCTGTTTCACGCGCTCGGCCGCGATCATCAGATCGGTGCTGCCCGCTTGGGCCTCGTCGACCAGGCGAACCAGTTCTTCGGAGCGAAAGCTCCGCCACCACTCGCGCTCGAGCCGTGCGGTCGCCGCAGTGGGCACGCCCTCCGACCAGGTTGCAGGCAGTGCCAGTGCAGGTTGGGTGTTGTCGACCTTGGTGGCGCAACCGGCCAGCATCAGGACCGCGGCCAGCACCACGGCGACGCGGCGGAATGGAGGAAGCGACGAAGTCGAAGCCACGGTCAAAGTCGCGGAGGGTGAAGAAGAGGTCATCATGAAACTCATTCGGCAGACAGCGCGACCACGGGGTCGAGCTTGGCGGCCTTCTGTGCGGGCAGGTACCCGAAGATCAGGCCGGTGGCAAAGGCGCAGCCGAAGGCCAGCAGCACTGGTGTGAGTGAAAACTGGACCGGCGTACCGAACGCGCCGATCACGCCGGCCGCAGCCAGCCCGCCGACCACGCCGATGGCGCCACCCAGCGCAGACACCACCACGGCCTCGATGAGGAACTGCTGCATGATGTTGGCCTCGCGCGCACCAGTCGCCATGCGAATGCCGATCTCGCGGGTGCGTTCGGTCACCGACACCAGCATGATGTTCATCACACCGATGCCGCCCACCAGCAACGAGATGGCGGCAATCGAGCCCAGCAGAATGGTCATCGTGTTCTGCGTCTGCTCGGTGGCTTCGATGATGGACGCCATGTTGCGAATCTGGAAGTCGACCACACCGTGGCGCTCGGTCAGCAGCGCCTCGACCTTGGCCTGGGTGTCGTCGATCTGGCTCACGTCGTCCACTGCCACGGTCACGTTGCGCAAGAAGCGCTGGCCCGACAGCCGCAGGCTGCTCGTGGCATAGGGCACGAACACCACGTCGTCCTGGTCGTTGCCGTTCGGTGACGCGCCGCGCACCGACATCACGCCCACCACCTGGAACAGCAGGTTGTTGACCATCACGAACTGCCCCACCGGGTCGACGTCCGGGAACAGGGACTGCGCCACGGTCTGTCCGAGCACGGCCACAGTGGCATAGCTGCTTTCGTCGTCTTCACTGAAGAAGCTGCCTTTGGCGACCGGCCACTTGCGGGCCAGTGGGAACTTGTACGACGTGCCGGTGACGCTGGTGCTCACGTCCGAGGTGCCGACTCGCAGTGTGGCCGTGCTGGTTTGTTCAGGCACGGCTGCCAGCACGTTGGGCACGGTGTCGATGGCATACACGTCAGGCAGCACGAGGGTGGCGGTGGCGGTGAAGCCGCGCTGATTCGGCGCGCCGGGGCGCACCAGCAACAGGTTGGAGCCCATGGCGCTGATGCTGTCGATCACTTGTTGTTTGGCGCCGTCGCCGATGGCGAGCATGGCAATCACCGAGCCCACGCCGATCACGATGCCGAGCAAGGTGAGGGCGGCGCGGAACAGGTTGGCGCGCAGCGAGCGCAGGGCCATGCGCGCGGCTTCGATCATGTCGCCGATGTGGCTGCCTTCACGTGGCACCACGGGTCGCACGAAGGCCTGCTGCGTGAGGGACGCAGGCGCAGGGCCGGGGTCGGACAGGATGTTGCCGTCGCGGATCTCGATCAGGCGGTGCGCATGATCGGCCACCTCGCGGGCGTGGGTGATGAGCAGCACCGTGTGGCCGCGGGTCGACAACTCGGCCAGCAGCTTCATCACATCGGCGCCGCTCTTGCTGTCGAGCGCGCCTGTGGGTTCGTCGGCGAGGATGATGCGCCCGCCGTTCATCAGCGCGCGCGAGATCGACACCCGCTGCTGCTGCCCGCCCGACAGCTGGTTGGGGCGATGGTGCAGCCGGCCTTCGAGGCCGAGTTCGGCCAACAGCATCTGCGCGCGGGCATGGCGCTCGTCCGCCGGCAGGCCGGAGTACATCGCCGGCACCTCGACGTTTTCGGCCGCGTTGGCCGTGGCGATGAGGTTGTAGCTCTGGAACACGAAGCCGAAGTCGTCGCGGCGCAGCAGCGCGAGTTCATCGCGGCTGAACTGCGATACGTCGCGGCCCATGAACAGGTAGGTGCCGGTGGTGGGTTTGTCCAGGCAGCCGAGGATGTTCATCAGCGTGGACTTGCCCGAGCCGGACGCGCCCATGATGGCGACGAACTCGCCCTCGTAGATCTGCAGGTCGATGCCGTGCAGCACCTGCGTGGACAACTCGCCGCTCTGGTAGGTCTTGGTGACGGCGCGCAGGTCGATCAGCGGCACCTCGTCGGGTGCGCGAACGCGGGGCGGGACCGGCGGTGCGCCGGTGGGCAGGCTGTGGTCCATCAACGGCCCCGACCGCCGCCACCCTGGCCGGGCACCCCGGGCATGCCGCCCTGGCCTTGGCCGGGCCCTTGTCCGCCGCCTTGTGTTTGTGCGGCGCGCTGTTGAGCTGCCGGTGGCAGCTTCATGCCGGTGATGACTTCATCACCTTCCTTCAAGCCCGACAGCACCTGCGCTTGCACGCGGGTGGTCACGCCAAGCTCGACCTGACGCTCTTCGATCTTGCCCTCGGCATCGATCACCTTGACGGTGCCACGGCGCGGTGCGCGGGGGGTGGCCGGCGCAAAACCGCCCGTCACGCCACGCGAGACCGGACCTGAGGCGGCGGTGTCTGCGCCGGAGGCTGCACGTTCGGCACGAGGCGCACGTCGTGGTGCGGAAGCCACGCGCTCTGGCGCTGCGGGCGAGCGCAATGGTGCGGCCGACGCGGTGGTCGACGCAGAAGCAGCCCCAGCGGCGGGGCCACCGGCAGACGCATCGCCCCCTTCACGTTCGCGCTGAGCGCGGCGGCGTTCCCGCATGGCGGCGCGCTCTTCCGGCGACATCGCTTCGAAGGCCGCGCGGCGCTCTTCGGGGCTCATGTTGGCGAAGCGGCTGTCACCGCCAGCGCCACCAGCACCGCCACCGCCACCGGCGCGTCCTTCAGACGGAGGGCGGGCTGGCGCTGGTGCGGCGGCCATCGCGGCGGCCGGTGCCGAGGCTGCAGCGCCACCGGCTTCGAGCGCGCGCTGCGCGTTGCGGCGTTCGCGCATGGCGGCACGTTCTTCAGGCGACATGGCCTCCATCGTGGCCCGGCGTTCTTCTTGGCTCATGCCGGCGTAGCGGCTGTTGCCGCCTGCGGCCGATGCACCACGGCCTGGGACCGAGGACGCAGCGATGGATGCCGTCGACGCGGAAGCAGCCACACCCGATGCGGCCGAAGCCGCAGCGCCTGGCGAACCGCCAGCGCCCGGACCAGCACCCCGATCGCGGCGACCGCCCCCGCCTTGCGGGCGCTGCATCGTCACGGCCGACGTCGGCACCACCAGCACGTTCTCGGCCGAGGCCGCAATGAAAAACACCTGCGTCGTCATGCTCGGCATCAGCGCCTGGTTGGTGTTGGGCACGTCGAACAGCGCGTTGTAGAGCACCACGTTGTTGGTGACCGTGGGGGTGGGTTCGACCTTGCGCAGCGCACCGTACCAGCGCCGGCCTTGTCCGCCAAGCGTGGTGAAGTAGACCTCCATGCCTTGGCGCAGCTTGGAGACTTCGGCCTCCGAGACCTGCGTCTGCACGGTCATCGTCGACAGGTCGGCAATGCGCATCAGGTTGGGGGCCGATTGGTTGGCGTTCAGCGTCTGGCCCTGGCGCGCGGTGACCGACACCACAGTGCCGGACATCGGCGCAAAGATGCGGGCGTAGTTCAGCGTGGCTTCATCGGCACGCAGCGTCGACTCGGTCTGTTCGATCTGCGCCTTGATGGCGGCAATCTGTGCTTTGGCAGAACGCAGCGAGGCTTCGGCCAGCTGCAGCTGTTCGGTCGTCGTGGCGTCGGCCGCGGCGAGGTTCTTCTGGCGGTTGTACTGAATGGTGGCCAGCGCGAGCGACGACTCACGTTCGGTCAGCGTGGCGCGCTGGTTGCGCAGGCCGGCGCGTCGGGCGTCCACCGTGGCGGTCAGCACCGTGGGGTCGATCTGTGCGAGCAGGTCGCCGGCCTGCACGACCGAGCCCACCTCCACATGCAGCTTCTTCAATTGGCCCGACACCTGCGCGCCCACGTCCACGTAGTCGCGTGGCTGCACGGTGCCGGTGGCCGTCACGAGGTCCTGGATGTCGCCGCGCTGGATGGTGGCGATCTGGTACTGCTCGCGGGGGTTCTGCGTGCGGATGAACTTCTGCCAGACCCACCACCCCCCGCCGGCCAGTGCAGCGAAGGCCACGACCCACAGCACCTTGCGTTTGAAGGAGCGCTTGGGGCCAGGCGAGGATGAGGTCACAGTCGAAGGGGAATTCATGGAACAACCTGTCAAGAAAATCTGGAGAGACAACGCGGCCTGCGGAAACGTGACGGGCCATTGCAGTGCAGTGTGGAGACCCATTTCCAACGCACTGTGGAAGGAAAAAGGAGAATGCGTAACAAATGGCAATCGGACCGAATCCTAAACGCTCTTGCACAGTGTTTGCCCGATTGAGGGCTACGCTGCAACGCCATGGTCATTGACTCCACGCCCCCCTCTGCCGCATCGACGGCACCGCCCGCGCGCCGCCGGCTTCGCTGGCCGGCGCGCCTCGACACGCTGCGCATCAAGCTCTTCCTCGCGATCGCCGGTGCCAATGCACTGCTCGCGCTGGTGGCGTTCGTCGTGTTCAGCTGGAGCTTCGACCAAGGCTTCGTGGAGTACCTGAACCGGGCCGACGAGGCGCGGCTGCAGCCATTCATCGTGCGCTTGGCCGACATCCATCGCCGCGAAGGCAGCTGGAAGTCTCTGGCCGACGACCGCCGCCGCTGGATGGACTTGACGCGTGAAGTGTTCGGCGGTCCGCGCGGCGCGCGGCGTGGCGATGACGCGGCCAGTGGCGCCTCGGCACCGCAGTCTGGGTCACCCGCCTCCGCCCCGGCCCTGATGGCAGCGCCGATGGCCCCGGCAGCGTCAGGTGGTTCCGCGTCGCCGCCCGATCCCTTCCTCACCATCGACCCCCGCTTCATGCTGTTCGATGCCGATCGCAAGATCATCGCTGGTCGTGTCGAGATGGCGGCCGAGGCCGTGCTCAAGCCGATCGAGAGCGAGGGCGTGTTGCGCGGCCACCTCGGCTACGTGCCGCGTCTGCGCACCGTCACATCGCTCGAGAAGCTGTTTGCGGCGCAGCAAACGGCCAAGTTCGGCGCCATCGCGGTCGGCCTGCTGGTGGCCGGTTTGCTGGTGAGTGCCTTGCTGGCCTACTGGCTGGCACGGCGCATTCGCCGCCTCGCGCAGGGCGCCGATGCGCTGATCCAGGGCCACTACAGCGTGCGCATCGCGTCGCAAGGCCACGATGAACTGGCGCGCCTGGCGCAAGACTTCAACCAGCTGGCACAAACCCTGGAGGCAGCGCAGCAGGCGCGCCAGCAGTGGATCGCCGACATCGCGCATGAACTGCGCACGCCGCTGGCCGTGTTGCGCGCCGAGATCGAGGCGATGCAGGATGGCGTGCGCCAGCTCGGTCAGGCGAGTCTGGGTTCGCTCGCGCAAGAGGTGGGCCAGTTGTCTCGCTTGGTGGACGACCTCCGTTTGCTGTCCTTGTCCGATATGGGTGCGCTCACGTATTACAAGGAGCCGCTCGATCTGGGCGCGCTGATCGAAGACAGCGTGCAGTCGTCCCATCAGGCCCTCAACGCCAAGGGCATCGCTGCGGATCTGTCTTTGGCTGAAGGCGTGCGGGTGCTCGGCGACGGCGCGCGCTTGGCGCAGGTGTTCGGCAACCTGCTGCAGAACACCGTGCGCTACACCGACGGTCCTGGCCGCCTGTCGGTGAGCTTGTCGAATGGGCTGGTGCGCGGGCAGCCGCGTGCCACCGTAGTTTGGCAAGACTCGAGCCCAGGTGTCGATGCGGCCGATCTGCCGCGCCTGACCGAACGGCTGTTCCGCGTCGAAAGCTCGCGCAGCCGCGCGGGAGGCGGGTCGGGTCTGGGTCTGGCCATCACACGCGCCATCGTGCAAGCCCATGGCGGGGAGCTGCGCGCTAGCGCCTCCGCGCTCGGCGGCGTGTGCTGGACGCTGGTGTTTCCGGCGCTTGATTCAGGAGCTGCGCATGGCTGAACGCATCCTCATCGTCGAAGACGAAGACAAGATCGCCGACATCCTGCGCGACTACTTGGTGCAGCACGGCTACCAGGTGCATCGCCTCAACCGCGGTGACGAGGTCGAGGAATGGATGCGCCAGCACGGCGCTGAACTCGTGCTGCTCGACCTCATGCTGCCCGGAAAAAACGGGCTCGACGTGTGCAAAGCCTTGCGCCAGAACACCACGGCTGCGGTGGTGATGGTGACCGCCCGCGTCGAAGAAATCGACCGACTGCTCGGGCTGGAGCTCGGCGCCGACGACTACATCTGCAAGCCCTTCAGTCCGCGCGAGGTGGTGGCGCGTGTGAAGGCCGTGCTGCGCCGCACTCAAGGCGGCACGGCCGCGGCGGAAGTGCAGCTGGTGCTCGACGACCCGAGCTGGCGCGCCACCTGGGCCGGCCGTGACCTCGGCCTCACGGCCGTGGAATACCAACTGCTCAAGGTGCTCGTCGCGCAACCGGGCCGCATCTTCTCGCGAGAACAGCTGATGGATGCGATGTACCGCGACACGCGCGTGGTGTCCGACCGCACGGTCGACAGCCACATCAAGAAGCTCCGAAAGAAGGTGTCGGACGTCGCGCCCGACCGCGACATCATTCATTCCGTCTACGGTGTGGGCTACAAGTACGAGGTCTGAGGCCGCGAGAACAGCGCGCAGGCATGCTGGTTCGAAGCTGCGATGGCGTGCAGAAGGCCACCCATGCGGCATCTGCGGCACCTCGACTGATGCACTCGGGAGACAAAACAGCGCTCACCGCTTGCCGAATGCGTGTTTTACCTGTGAAAACTGCTTCTCAATGCAGCACTCTCGCAGTAGTATTCGCTCCGCACGTGGTCATTGGAGAACAGAGAGCTCATGCGGCTCTCACCCAACCCGGGCACATCAACAACTTACTTGATGGAGAAATTCAAAATGGCAACTGCGAAACCTCCGATGAAAAAAGCCGCTCCTGCGAAAAAAGTCGCAGCCAAAAAGGCGGCACCTGCAGCCAAGAAGGCAGCGCCCGCAAAGAAGGCGGCAGCGCCTGCGAAAAAGGTAGCCGCCAAAAAGGCCCCGGCCAAGAAGCGCACCCCGAACGCAGCCTTCATGAAGGCGATGACCCCAAGCGCCCAACTGGCCGCGATCATTGGTTCGACCCCGGTGCCCCGCACCGAAGTCACCAAGAAGATCTGGGAGTACATCAAGAAGAACGATCTGCAAGACGCTGCCAAGCGCACCATGATCAATGCCGACGCCAAGCTGAAGGAAATCTTCAAGAAGGCTCAAGTCTCGATGTTCGAGATGACCAAGCTGATCAACGGTCACCTGAAGTAAGCGCAGATCTCGGTCTGTTGAAAAAGCCGGTGCTTGCACCGGCTTTTTTCATGTGTCTGCGCGGTGGTTGCACCGGCTTTTTTCATGTGTCTGCGCGACCCTATCCCAGCACCTTCTCCAGGTCCTCCAGCACCCTGGCCACGTGAATCGGCTTGGTCCAGTACGCGTTGTAGCCCGCGGCCATCGCCGCTTCGATCTGCGACTGCATCGCATCGGCCGACAGCGCAATGCAATGCAACGGCGCCGTGTGCGCATCGCTGCGCAGGGCCTTGATGAGCGTGAGCCCGCTCATGTCGGGCAGGTTCATGTCGATCAGCACGAGGTCGAATGACTCGCTGGCAATGCGCGCCAGGCCGAGGGTGCCGTCGGGGGCCACGTCCAGTTCCCACTGCGGCCGCGCCTTGAAAAGCTCCTGCATCAGCAACTGATTGAGCGGCTCATCTTCAATGTAGAGCACACGCTTGCGTGATCGGGAGGCCGCGACCAGGGGTGCATCTGCCGCGAGGGGGGCCGGTGCGATCGGCGTGGCGGGCGAGCCGACCGGCAAACTCAAGCTGAAGCTCGAGCCCACTCCCACCTGGCTGCGCACCGTCAGCCGCCCGCCCATGGCCGACGCCAGCGCGCGCGCGATCACGAGGCCGAGGCCTGTGCCCTCCACGCGGCGCTGTTCGGCGCCCAATCGATTGAACGGCTGAAACAGCTGCGTCTGCTGCTCTTCGCTCAGGCCGTCACCCTGGTCGGTGACCGTGAGCTGCACTTGCAGCGCATCGCCGGTGATGGACACGACCACCTCGCCATCGGGCCGGTTGTACTTGATGGCATTGGACAGCAAGTTGATGATCACCTGTTCCACCGCGCGCGCATCGGCCTTCGACCAGATCGGGCCGGTGGCCGGTGCCACGAGCCGCACCCCGGCGTCATCGGCCATCGGGCGGATGAGCCCCATGCACAGCGTGGTGGAGGCCATCAGGTCGACGGGCGACTGCTGCAGTGCAAAGTCTTCTTGCTCGATGCGCGCGAGGTTGAGCACGTCATCGATCAGGGCGAGCAGATGCCGCCCGGCGTGCAGCACGCTGTCGAGCCGGCGGGCCTGCTCGTTGGCCAGCGGCTGCGCGCGGTCGAGCGCCATCAGCTGCGCAAAACCCAGAATGCCGTTGAGCGGGGTGCGCAACTCGTGGCTCACGCGGGACAGGAATTCCGTCTTGGCGCGGCTCGCGCGTTCCGCCGACTCCTTGTCGCGGCGCAGCTGTTCATGCACCTCCTGGTGCGTCACGTCGCGGCATGTACCGAGGATGCCGTTCACGTCGCCAGCCGAGTTGTAGGTGCAGTGCGCAAGAATCTCGAGCGTGGGACGGCTGCCATCGGGCCGCATCACGCGCGCACGCGTTTCAATCATCGAGCGGGTGGCCATGGCCTTGGCGATCACGGCGCGGGTGGCATCCTGGTCGGAGTCCACGATGGTGGCGAACCATTGGTCCACCGGAAACGGGGCGATCGGATACCCCAGACCGTGGTTGGCGGCGGCAATCGCGTCGAGGGTCATCAGGCCGGTGCCGACGTCGAGATGGGCAATGCCGATGCCCGCGCCCGCGGCTGCCATGTTCCAGCGTTGCTCACTGCGGCGCAGTGCCAGTTCGGTTTCCTTGCGCGCGGTGACATCGGCCGCAAAGCCGTGCCACACCACGCCGCCATTCGGATGCGCTTCGGGCATGGCGCGCACTTCGAGCCAGCGTTCGGCCCGCTC
Source organism: Pseudomonadota bacterium (assembly GCA_041179165.1). Classification (GTDB taxonomy): domain Bacteria; phylum Pseudomonadota; class Gammaproteobacteria; order Burkholderiales; family Burkholderiaceae_C; genus Rhizobacter. The sequence continues at coordinate 34,067 of JBEGTX010000305.1, forward strand.
GGGGTGCAGCAGGCGAAACTCCCGGTGCCAGGGCGACAGCGAACGTGCCGCATCGATGAGGCTTTGCTGCGCAGACGGCTGGTCTTCCGGATGAATGGCGCGGCACACTGCCGTGGGGTCGCCCACATGACCTTCGCTCGGCGGCTCCAGACCGAACATCTCGCGGCACGCGTCGCTCGCGTACAGGCTGTGGATGGTGTTGTCGGCGAAGTGTCTGAACTGGAAGATGACGCCAGGCACCTGTGATGACAGCTTGGCGAGCAGACGCGCTTGCGCGTGGGTCCGGCGTTCTGCGGCGATGTGGGCGGTGACGTCGCGTGCGGTGCCGCGGTAGCCGGCGAAACGTCCCGCGCCGTCGAACACCGGCACCGCGCTGCGCGAGATCTGCAAGGCCCCGCGCGGAGTCATCTTGTCGGTGACCACACGCGTGATGTGCTGGCGTTGGCGCAGCAGCGAGTGAAAGGTGCGGCCGCTGCCCAGCGCCTGGCCCAGCGCATCGAGCAGCGGTGCGTCGGCGATCTGCTGGCCGTAGATGTTGCTCGGCGGCACGCCGGTCACCGCCTCGAAGGCGCCCGACACCCAGGTGTAGCGCAGCTCGGCGTCGGTCTCCCACATCCAGTCGCCCGAGGCGCGGGCGAAATCGAGCAGGCGGCGACGCTCGTCATCGAGCGCCACACCGCGCGCGCGGCCGCTCAGCAGTTGGGAAGCCACCTGGGCCAGCTGGTGCAGGCCTTGCCGCTGGGAGGGCGAGAGCTCGCGCGGCTCGGTGTCGATCACCGACAGCGTGCCCACGCTCAAGCCGTTCACTTTCAGGGGCAGCCCGGCATACAGCCGGATTGCTGAGGCTGAGGTCACATGCGGATGTGCCTCGAAGCGTGCGTCCTGAGAGGCATCGCGAACCTCCAGCAGATCGTCTTGCAGGATCGTGCGGGCACAGAAGGAGCGCGCCCGCGGCAGCTCCGAGAAGGGCATGCCGTGCGAGGCTTTGACCCACTGCCGCCGGGCATCGATGAGGCTCACCGCAGCGCCGCTGCAGCCCGTGAGCTGGGCCGCGCACGCCACGACGGCGTTGAAACTGTCTTCGGGGCCGGTGTCGAGGATGTCGAGACCCTGCAGCATGGCGAGGCGGCGGGCTTCGTCAACGGGCATGCGATCTGAAGACATCGGAACAACCTCTCGAGGAATCGTCGATTGTGGGCCCTTGCCTCGGGCATTGGCACCCGGGCAGGCCCTGATGCAGATGGGAAGAGGTGTAGGGCACGTCCGACATCTTCTGACCGGATTGTCCGGCATACCGCTCAAGGTGGTCTGCGTACGCTTCGTTCCGTTGCTGCTGATGCGGCGATCCATTCAAAAATTTCTGGAGAACACACATGAACCGTTTCAACACCCACACCATCGCTGCCGCTGTCTGTGCTGCTTTCATGTTCGCTGGTGCCGCTCACGCTGCCGGTGACAAGGCCACCTATGACACGGCCAAGACCAGCGCCAAGCAAACCTACGAAACCTCCAAGAAGCAGTGCGACACGCTCGCTGGCAATGCCAAGGACGTCTGCGTGAAGGAAGCCAAGGCTGCCCGCACCAAGACCGAAGCGACTGCCAAGTCCGACTACGAAGGCACGCCGAAGGCCCTGTACAACGCACGCAATGGCATCGCCGATGCCGACTACGATCTGGCCAAAGAGCGTTGCGACGACAAGGCTGGCAACGACAAGGACGTTTGCGTGAAGGAAGCCAAGGCTGCACGCGACAAGACCAAGGCCGATGCCAAGGCAGCCCGTGACGTCAAGAAGGCTCACACCGAACAAGCCGAAGACAAGAACAAGGCCAACTACAAGGCGCAAGTCGAGAAGTGCGATGCACTGAGCGGCGATGCCAAGACGGCTTGCGTGAACAAGGCCAAGGCCGACAACGCGCAGTAATGCCTGAGTACTTCATCGCCCAGCGAAGCCGCTGAGCGCTTGATGTCTCGATGATCGGCGCGCCCGGACGGTGGTCCTGGCGCGCCGTTCTTGTTTTGAAGCGGCCGCACGCCGCACGCCGCAACCGACGGGGCCTGCCCACCATGGTGCTTCTCTTGACCACGCTGATTGCCACCGCTTTGCTGATGTGGCTGGTGTTTCAGCTCGTTCATCCACATGTCGACGCCTTGTGGGGCGAGCTGCCGGCCGCAGCCGATGCAAGCGACCCCGATAGTCTTGAGCCGCTCAGCAGCTTCGGCGTTTGAGCAGGGGCTTCAGGTAGTGCCCGGTGTGGCTGGCCTCGCAGGCCGCCACGGTTTCGGGTGTGCCCTCCACCAACACGCGGCCTCCGCCTGAGCCGCCTTCGGGGCCCATGTCGATCAGCCAGTCGGCGGTCTTGATGACATCGAGGTTGTGCTCGATCACGACCACCGTGTTGCCTGCATCGCGCAACTGGTGAATCACCTTCAGCAGCAGGTCGATGTCGGCAAAGTGCAGGCCTGTCGTGGGCTCGTCGAGGATGTACAGCGTGTGGCCGGTGTCGCGCTTGCTGAGCTCGAGCGACAGCTTCACGCGCTGCGCTTCTCCACCCGACAAGGTGGTGGCGCTCTGCCCCAGGCGGATGTAGCCCAGGCCCACGTCGAGCAGTGTCTGCAGCTTGCGTGCGAGGTTGGGCACGGCGCTGAAGAATGGGTGGGCGTCTTCCACCGTGAGGTTCAGCACCTCGGTGATGTTCTTGCCCTTGTAGAGCACTTCCAGCGTTTCGCGGTTGTAGCGTTTGCTGTGGCAGATGTCGCAGGGCACGTACACGTCGGGCAGGAAGTGCATCTCGACCTTCAGCACACCGTCGCCCTGGCAGGCCTCGCAGCGCCCACCGGCGACGTTGAAGCTGAAACGCCCCGGGCCATAACCGCGCTCGCGTGCGGTGGGCACTTCGGCGAACAGCTCGCGGATGGGCGTGAAGAGGCCGGTGTAGGTGGCGGGGTTGCTGCGTGGTGTGCGGCCGATGGGGCTCTGGTCGACGCTGATCACCTTGTCGAAATGATCGAGGCCGTCGATATCGCCGTGCGGCGCGGGCTCCTCCGAACTGTCGTACAGATGGCGCGCCACCGCGTGATACAGCGTGTCGTTGATCAGCGTGGACTTGCCCGAACCCGAAACGCCGGTCACGCAGACGAACAA
>JBEGTX010000306.1:0-9876 GCA_041179165.1 Pseudomonadota bacterium
GCCCCTCTGGGGCTCAACCGACATTCGAGTCGGTTCGCATTCCCAGGACGCATGGCGACAACGCGGAACCTTGGCGACCACGCCGGGCCTGTACGATTCGCTTCGCGCGCCGATGGTGCACCGAGTGCCTCCCGTCCCCTCGTTGCCCCTGATGCATCACCGCCCCCCAATCCCGCTCATCTCGTTCGCCCGCATTGCGGCACTGTCATGACCATCACCGCCAGCCCGACGCCAACGGACAACGCTCCTGCTTCAGCCCCCGCGCCCATCACCTTCTGGCAGGCCTTCGCCTTCTGGCTGAAGCTCGGTTTCATCAGCTTCGGCGGGCCCGCGGGGCAGATTGCGATCATGCATGAGGAGCTGGTGGAGCGGCGCCGCTGGATCTCCGAGAAGCGCTTCCTGCACGCGCTCAACTACTGCATGGTGCTGCCCGGGCCCGAGGCCCAGCAGCTGGCCACCTACATCGGCTGGCTGATGCACCGCACCTGGGGCGCCATCGTGGCCGGCGGGCTGTTCGTGCTGCCCTCGCTGTTTCTGCTGATCGGGCTCTCATGGGTCTACATGGCCTTTGGCACCGTGCCGGCCGTGGCGGGCCTCTTCTACGGCATCAAGCCGGCGGTGACGGCCATCGTGGTGTCTGCGGCCTTTCGCATCGGCTCACGTGCACTCAAGAACGCCTGGCTCTGGGCCATCGCCTTGGGGTCCTTTCTGGCCATCTTTGCGCTCGACGTACCGTTTCCGCTCATCGTGCTGGCCGCCGGCTTGGTCGGCCACATCGGCGGCCGCTACGCGCCAGACAAGTTCGCCATCGGCGGCGGCCACGGCAAGGCCACCGCGGGGTTCGGTGCCGCCCTGATCGACGACGACACACCGACACCCGAGCATGCGCGCTTCAGCTGGAAGCGCGCAGCGCAGGTCACGGCCGTGTGCCTCGGCCTCTGGCTCGTCGCCATCGGCGGACTGAGCTGGGCGTATGGATGGGATGCCGTGCTCACCCAGATGGGATGGTTCTTCACCAAGGCCGCACTGCTCACCTTCGGCGGCGCCTACGCAGTGCTGCCCTACGTCTACCAAGGTGCGGTGGAGCATCACCACTGGCTCACCGGGCCGCAGATGATCGACGGCCTGGCGCTTGGGGAGACGACCCCGGGGCCGCTCATCATGGTCGTGTCGTTCGTAGGCTTCGTGGGAGGCTGGACCAAGGCGGTGTTCGGCACCGATGCCCTCTTCATCTCCGGTGCCGCAGCGGCCACCGTGGTCACGTTCTTCACCTTCCTGCCCTCGTTCTTCTTCATCCTGCTGGGCGGGCCGTTCATCGAGTCGACCCACGGCAATCTGAAGTTCACGGCACCGCTGACCGGCATCACAGCCGCCGTGGTGGGGGTGATCGTCAACCTCGCCGTGTTCTTCGCGTACCACGTGCTCTGGCCCGCGGGATGGGGCGGGTCCATCGAGTGGCGGGCCGCGTTGATCGGTGTCGTGGCGAGTGTGGCGCTCTTCCGCTTCAAGATCGGGGTCATTCCGGTGGTGGTTGGTTCAGGCTTGGCGGGCATCGCCGCCACGCAACTCCTGGCTTAGATTTCACCCCCGCTTGACGCAGATCAAGGCCGCCCCCGCCAGAACTTCATCGCGCCGAGCACGCACCGATACCCCCAACAAGCCAGCCGCTCGTGCTGGTCCTTGTTGGATGGAATCGACCATGCGCCACACCGGCCTCGTGACACAGAAAGAACACCGGCTTCAACCGGACCGCAGCCTGGTCTCCACGACCGACTTGAAAGGCCGCATCACCTATTGCAACCCGGCGTTCATCGAGGCCAGCGGCTACACCCGTGAGGAGCTGCTGGGGCAGCCGCACAACCTGATCCGCCATCCCGACATGCCCGAAGAAGCTTTTCGGGACCTGTGGACGACCGTATCGGAGGGGCGGCCCTGGGCTGCGTGGGTGAAAAACCGTTGCAAGAACGGCGATCACTACTGGGTTCTCGCCAACGTCACGCCCCTGATGGAAGACGGCGCGCCCGTCGGCTACATGTCGGTGCGCAGCGTGCCAGAGCGCGCCGATGTCGAGCGAGTGGAAGCCCTCTACCGCAACATGAACGAGGCGCAGCAGCGAGGCACACCGCGGGTCCGCTTCGATGGAGGCAAGATTCACCGCCTCGGTTGGAGGGGCCGCGTCGAGGCGGTGAACGCACAGGTGCGCAGCGCCTGGCTGATGCTGGTGATGACGTTCGTGGCGTTGACCGCCTATGCTCTCGGCGCGGCCCAGGGCCCTTCGCTGTGGGGCACCCTCGTGGCCGCCGTGGTCAGTCTTGCAGCCGGGGCCGGCGTGACTAGGCAACTCAACCAGCCGCTGCTGTCATTGCTGCGCGTCTCGCGCCGCATGGCCGCGGGTGATCTCCGCCAAAGCGTGGCGGTGGACGCGTGCGGCGTGATCGGCCAATTGCAAGCCTCACTGGCCCAGTTGAATGTGAACCTGCAGTCCATCGTGGGCGATGCCCGGTCCGAGGTGGAGCGCATGGCGCACTCGATCACCGAGATCGCCGCTGGCAATCAGGACATGTCGAGCCGCACCGAATCGCAGGCCAGCAATCTGCAGCAAACCGCAGCGTCGATGGAGGAGATCACCGGCACCGTGCGCCAAGGCGCCGATGCGGCTCAACAAGCGACCGTGCTCGCCGACAGCGCAGAGAAGGTCACGCAACAAAGCATTGCGGCCGTGCAAAAGGTCTCGGGCACCATGCAGGGCATCAGCGAAGCCTCGCGCCGCATTGCCGACATCTCGGGGGTGATCGACGGCATCTCGTTCCAGACCAACCTGCTGGCTCTCAATGCCGCTGTTGAAGCTGCGCGGGTCGGAGAGCAAGGCCGCGGCTTCAGCGTGGTGGCCAGTGAGGTGCGCTCGCTCGCACACCGCAGCGCCGAAGCGGCCCGCGAGATCCGCTCGCTGATCGACACCGCGCAGACCCGCATTGCCAGCGGCGTTGAAGAGGCCGGCCTCGCAACGCAGACGATTCGCGACACGGCGGCCAGCGTGAACCGGGTGAGCCGCCTGGTCCAGGAAATCAGCCACGGCTCCAACGAGCAGCTCACCGGTATTTCGCAGGTCAATGAGGCGGTCGCCCAGCTCGACAGCATCACTCAGCAGAATGCAGCCATGGTGGAGCAGCTCTCGGCCTCGGCCCTTGCGCTGCGCGGACAAGCCCGCATCGTGTCGGAGTCGGTCCAGGTGTTCCACACCGGGCCGGAGAAGAGCAACCGGCCCGACGCGGTGGCGCTGCGCCGACAAGCGCTGGTTCACTGAGCTGAGTGGGGGCGCGGCGCTCTGGCACAGCCCCCTGACCGGTGGTCACAGCCGCAGTCCCTCATCAGGGGCCCTGCCTTGTGCGGGTGCGCCGCGCCAGCACCGCGAACAGGCCCATACCCTCCAGCATGGCGGCAGCTGACACGAATGCATCAGGAGCGAGTCCTGAGCCATTCACAACGTCGTTCGAGGTTGCAGCAACACTTCTGCAAGCACAAATGAAAATGCCCTGCAGATCACTGATCTGCAGGGCATCCCATGTTGGCGGAGTGGACGGGGCTCGAACCCGCGACCCCCGGCGTGACAGGCCGGTATTCTAACCAACTGAACTACCACTCCAATGATGACTTCTGGATTGCTCCACAAGTGCCATCAAACTTGGCGTCCCCTAGGGGATTCGAACCCCTGTAGCCACCGTGAAAGGGTGGTGTCCTAGGCCTCTAGACGAAGGGGACAAATCCTTCTTCTCTTGAACATCGCGCCAACCTTGAACTTTTGGTTCTTGGTGGAGGTAAGCGGGATCGAACCGCTGACCTCTTGCATGCCATGCAAGCGCTCTCCCAGCTGAGCTATACCCCCCCGAAATCTCTCTGAACTTCTGAAGGTTCGCGCTGTTCAAGCGAGACTGCGATTATAGAACGACTTTCAACTTCCGTGCAACCGTTTCATCACACTTTCTCGTGGGAACAATTCAAGCACTGCATCGAGCGATGGAGTTTGAGCTCTGCCGCACACGAGCACACGCACGGCATGTGCGAGTTGCGGCATCTTCAAACCGTGTGCGGTGAGCGTTTCCTTGATGGCCGCTGCAATGGCAGGCTTGGTCCACTCCACGGTCGCAAGCTTGTCGCACAAGGTCTGCACAGCAGGTGCGACGGCATCGGTCACGTGGGTGGCGAGGTCTTCGGCGCTCGGGCTCACCTCGTCCACGTACATGACCAGCCAGTCGGCGAGCTCGAGTGTCGTGGCGCAGCGGTCCTTGAAGAGGCCGCACAAGCGTGCGAGCTGATCGGCCGCCGGCACGGTGCCGGCGCGGCCGGCCCAGTGGCGCGCCACCAGCAGCGCCAGCTCGGCATCGGGCATGGCCTTGATGTATTGGCCATTGACCCAGTTCAGCTTGGCGGCGTCCCACTGCGCGGGGCTCTTGGCCAGGTGCTGTCCATCGAACCAGCTGACGAGCTGCTCGCGTGAGAACACCTCGTCATCACCATGGCTCCAGCCCAGGCGCGACAGGTAGTTGATCATGGCCTCGGGCAGGTAGCCCGCCGTGTCGTAGTCGGTCACGCTCACGGCGCCATGGCGCTTGGAGAGCTTGTCGCCATCGGGGCCGAGGATCATGGGCACGTGGCCGTAGATCGGCAGCTCGGCCTTGAGCGCGCGCAGGATGTTGATCTGCCGCGGGGTGTTGTTGACGTGGTCGTCGCCGCGGATCACGTGGGTGATCTGCATGTCGAGGTCGTCCACCACCACGCAGAAGTTGTAGGTGGGTGTGCCGATGTTGCCGGGCTCGGCCGAGGGCCGCGCGATCACGAGGTCATCGAGTTCGCGGTTGCTGATGGTGATGGTGCCTTTGACCAGGTCGTCCCAGCTCACGTCGCCATCGACCGGGTTGCGAAAGCGAATCACCGAGGGCACGCCATGCGGCACATCGGGCAAGGTCTTGCCCGGCTCGGGACGCCAGCGGCCGTCGTAGCGGGGCTTCTCGCCGCGTGCACGTTGCGCTTCGCGCATGGCATCGAGTTCCGCCGGCGTGCAGTAGCAGCGGTAGGCCGTGCCTTGCAGCAGCATGTCGGCGATGACCTCGCGGTAGCGGTCGAGCCGCTGCATTTGATAGAACGGGCCTTCGTCGGGGTCCAGGCGCAGCCACTTCATGGCGAGGATGATCTGGTCGACCGCCTCTTGCGTGGAGCGGGCCTCGTCGGTGTCTTCGATGCGCAGGATGAAGTCGCCGCCGTGATGGCGCGCAAACGCCCACGAGAACAGCGCGGTGCGCGCGGTGCCAAGGTGCAGGAAGCCCGTCGGCGACGGGGCAATGCGGGTTCTGATTTTTCGGGTCATGGTGAGAAGGGGTCAGAGGCTGTGAAGGCCGCGTGCGAGGTCGGCCTTCAGGTCGGCGATGTCGTCCAGACCCACGGCCACGCGGATCAGGCCCTGCGTGATGCCAGCCGCCTGGCGCTGCTCTTCGCTGAGGCGCCCATGCGAGGTGCTGCCGGGATGGGTGATGGTGGTCTTGGTGTCGCCCAGGTTGGCGGTGATCGAGCACACCTCGGTGCTGTCGATCACATGGAAGGCGTTCTTGCGCGCGAGCACGGGGCCGCCGGCCTCATGGCCGCGCACGATGAAGCTCACCACCGCGCCGCCCACGCCGCCCTGCTGCGCCATGGCCAGCGCGTGCTGAGGGTGCGACACGAGGCCGGGGTAGAACACACGCTCGACTGCAGGCTGCTGCTCCAGCCACGTGGCCAGTTCGAGCGCACGCGAGCTCTGTGCGGCCATGCGGATGGACAGCGTCTCGAGCCCTTTGAGCACCACCCACGCATTGAACGGCGACAACGAAATGCCGGCACTGCGCATCACGGGCACGAACTTCTCGTTGATGAGCTGCTCGGGGCCGCACACCGCGCCCGCCAGCACCCTGCCCTGTCCGTCGAGGTACTTGGTGCCGGAATGGACGATGAGGTCGGCGCCGTATTCCTTGGGGCGCTGCAAGGCCGGTGAGCAAAAGCAGTTGTCGACTGCGAGCAAGGCCCCTGCCGCATGGGCGATGTCGGCCAGCGCACGGATGTCGCAGATCTCGGTCAGCGGATTGGTGGGCGACTCGGCGAAGAGCAGCTTGGTGTTGGGCTGGATGGCATCGCGCCAGGCCTGCACGTCGGTCTGCGACACGAAGGTGGTCTGCACGCCGAACTTGCCAAACTCGCGGCCCAGCAGCACGAGCGTCGAGCCGAACACGCTTTGCGAACACACGACGTGGTCGCCCGCCTTCAGCAGTCCCAAGCCCAGCAGCAGGATGGCGCTCATGCCACTCGAGGTGGCGATGCAACCCTCCGTGCCTTCGAGCGCGGCCAGACGGCGCTCGAACATGGTGACCGTGGGGTTGGTGAAGCGCGAGTAGATGAAGGCTTCTTCTTCGTTGGCGAAGCGCGCGGCGGCAGTTGCGGCATCGGGCTGCACGAAGCTGCTGGTCAGGAACAAGGCCTCGGAGTTTTCACCCCAGGCGCTCGGTGGCAGGCCCTCGCGAACCGCCAGCGTGTCGCGCTGCAGGCCCTCGGGCAACTGCACGCGTGGAATGCGCTTGCCCGCCATCTCAGCCGGCGTCTCGCGCGCTTTGCAAGGCCAGGCGTGTGCGGTCGGCTTCCTCTTCTTCGCCCCCCTGGGCCTTGCGTTGCTCGGCCATGGTGGTGAAGTCGGCGGCCGACACATCGCCCGTCACGTAGTGGCCGTCGAAACACGAGGCTTCGAAGCCGGCAAGGCCCGGGCGCAGGGCCGCGACCACACGCTTCATGGCATCGACGTCCTGGTAGATCAGCGCATCGGCGCCGATGAACTGGCGGATCTCTTCGATGGTGCGGTTGTGCGCAATGAGCTCTTCGCTCGTGGGCATGTCGATGCCGTAGACGTTGGGGTAGCGCACCGGTGGCGCGGCCGAAGCCATGTAGACCTTGCGCGCACCGGCGTCGCGCGCCATCTGCACGATCTCTTTGGATGTGGTGCCGCGAACGATGGAGTCATCGACCAGCAGCACGTTGCGGCCCTTGAACTCCACGCCGATGGCGTTGAGCTTCTGGCGCACCGACTTCTTGCGAACGCCCTGCCCCGGCATGATGAAGGTCCGGCCCACATAGCGGTTCTTCACAAAGCCTTCGCGGTAGGGCTTGCCGATCTTCTGCGCGAGCTGCATGGCCGACGGACGGCTCGATTCCGGAATCGGAATGACGACGTCGATCTCGTTCGGCGGGATGGTGGAGATGAGACGCTGTGCAAGCGTCTCGCCCATGTTGAGGCGGGCCTGGTAGACCGAGATGCCGTCCATGACGGAGTCGGGGCGGGCCAGGTACACGTACTCGAACATGCATGGGTTGAGCGACGGGTTGTCGGCGCACTGCTGTGCGTGGATCTTGCCGTCGAGGTCGATGAAGATGGCCTCGCCCGGGTCCACGTCGCGCGTGACGACATGGCCCGTGCCTTCAACCGCCACCGACTCGCTGGCCACCACCACCTCGTGGCCTTCAGGCGTCGAGGCCTCGCCGAAACACAGCGGGCGGATGCCGAACGGGTCGCGAAAAGCCAGCAGGCCATGACCCGCGATGAGGGCGACCACGGCGTAAGAGCCTTTGAGTCGCTTGTGCACGGCACGCACCGCATTGAAGACGATCTCGGGCGTGAGCGGCAGATCGCGTGCGGCCGATTGCAGCTCGTGGGCCAGCACGTTGATCAGCACCTCGGTGTCGCTGGTGGTGTTGATGTGGCGACGGTCCACCGTTTCGAGTTCGCGCTTGAGCACGTGCGCGTTGGTGAGGTTGCCGTTGTGCACAAGCACGATGCCGAACGGCGCGTTCACGTAGAAGGGCTGGGCCTCTTCTTCGCTGTAGGCGTTGCCGGCCGTGGGGTAGCGCACTTGCCCCAGACCCACCGTGCCAGGCAGCCCGCGCATGTTGCGGGTGCGAAAGACGTCACGCACCATGCCCCGCGCCTTGTGCATGAAGCACTTGGTGCCCTGCATGGTGACGATGCCGGCGGCATCCTGGCCGCGGTGCTGCAGCAGCAGCAGCGCGTCGTAGATCAACTGGTTGACCGGCGCCTTGGAAATCACACCGACGATGCCGCACATAAATCGTTTCCTTGGGGTTGAATCAGACTGCCGCGTTCAGGCCGGCAGACGTTTGGAGAATTGGGGCGGAAGCATGGGCTTCAATGTGGCGAGTGCCGATTGAAGCCACGGCGCTGCCGCTGAGGCTCGCCACGAGGGCGAGGTGTAGAAAGGGGTCATGCTGACGACGGTGGCCACCACCAGCAGCACCAGTGCGCCGCGGAGCACGCCGAACACCGCGCCCAGCAGGCGGTCGATGAGGCTCAGCGGCGTGGCGTGCAGCAGCAGCTTCACGAGACGCGACAGGATGGTCCAAGTGATCAGCACGGCAAAGAAGGCCGCCAGAAAAGCCGCCAAGTGATTGACGGCAGAACCCGGCTCGCCCACCGGCATGTGCGGCTGCACCTGCGGCGCGAGCCACACGGCCGCGAAATAGGCGACGACCCAGCCCGCCAACGACATGAGCTCGAACACCAGGCCGCGGAAAATCCCGACCACGACGGAGAAGGCCAGAATGCCGCACAAGACCGCGTCGACCCATCCCATGGCCGTCGGCAATCAAAGCGGCGAAACCGCAGCAGGCAGGGAGGCCGACTTGAGCTTGGCAGCGGCCTTGTCGGCTTCGGCACGCGAAGCGAACGGCCCCACCCGCACGCGGATGCGTGTGCCCAGCGAGGTCTCGACCACCTGGGTGTAGGTCTTGAGGCCGATCTTCTCGACCTTCAGGCGCATCTCGCGTGCGGCCGAGGTTTCGGAGAATGCACCCACCTGCACGGCAAAGCGCGTGTTGGCCGCTGCCGCGTCGGGCTTCTTGGCGGCCGCAGCGCGGTCATTGCCTTCGAGCAAGGCCTGCGCGCGCGAGGCGTCGCTCGGCTTGGCGGTTGGCTTCTCTGTTGGTTTCTCTGCTGGTTTGGCCGCAGGCTTTTCTGCGGGCTTCTCTGCGGGCTTCTCTGCTGGCTTCTCAGAAGGCTTCTTGTCAGGCGCAGGCTTGGCCGCCGAAGGCTTGGACGCGGCGGCGCTCACAGGCGGCTTGACCGCGGACGATGCCGCCGCTACCTGCGGTGTCTCGGGCTTGCCCGCAGGCTCGAAACCACCGGACGGATCGGAAGGCTCAGGCGTCGCTGGCACCGGCGGCGGCACTTCGCGCCCGGCATCCGCCACGGTCTCGGTGATGACGCGGCCTGAAGACGACTGAGGTGACTGAGACGACGCTGCAGCGCGAGCCGGCGTGGCCGCACCGGGCTTCACCGCGCCATCACGGCCGACGATGTCGATGGGTGTATTGACTGACAACGGACGTGGCTGCGTCTCGAAGACCAGCGGAAAACCGATGACCCCGGCCACCACCAGCACCACCGCGCCGATGAGGCGTTGGCGTGCGCGCGTGCGCGCTTGCTCGACCGAGTCGACCGGCTCGGCCTGCACCGACGCCTTGCCGCGGGCACCAGCCTTGGGCTTGGGCGGTGGGGGCACCGCGTCCTCGGACTTTCGTTTCAGAAAAGAGAACAAACGCATGCGGAGCAGGTTCCAGGTGAGCGGGACAACGGCGCTTTCAGGTGAATGAACGTCAGCGGACATTCACACAGCAATTTCACACGACAGGGACAGAACACGGGCCCACGCGATTTCACTGCGGGACCTGATGATTTCTGCCACGTCACCCTGGTGAGCGACGACAGGCAAAAGCCCTTCCCGATGAGTGGCCGACACAGCGGAATCAGGCCACGTGTTTGGCTACCGTTCGAGGCAAACCGTCCTTGAG
>JBEGTX010000307.1:0-33936 GCA_041179165.1 Pseudomonadota bacterium
GCCCGCATCCTCATCGCCGACGACGAAGCCGAACTGCGCGGCCTGCTTCAGCGCTACCTCAGCGAGCAGGGCCTCACCGTCCGGGCGGTGGCCGATGGCGCCCAGGCCGAACGCCTGCTGGTCCGTGAACGCTTCGACGTGCTGGTGCTCGATGTGATGATGCCCGGCGAAGACGGGCTCTCGCTCTGCAGGCGCTTGCGCGCCCAAGGCGAGACCGTGCCCATCCTCATGCTCACAGCCCGTGGCGACCCCGTCGACCGCATCATCGGCCTGGAGATGGGGGCCGACGACTATCTGCCGAAGCCCTTCAATCCACGCGAGCTTCTGGCGCGCATTCAGGCCTTGGTCCGGCGCCAGCGCGTGCTGGGCGCGCACAACGGTCCGCTCGGCGACGCCCCCGTGACGTTCGGCTCGCACACCTTGTACCCGGCACGACGCAGCCTGGAACGCCACGGCGACCCCATTGACCTGAGCACGGCCGAGTTCACGCTGCTGCTGGCCCTGGTGACACATGCCCAGCGACCGCTCGGGCGCGACCGGCTGATCGAACTCACCCGGGGCCGCGAACACGGCGCCACAGAACGCAGCATCGACGTGCAGGTCATGCGCCTGCGGCGCGCGATCGAAGACGACCCCGCCGCGCCCCGCCACATTCAAACCGTGTGGGGCGTCGGCTACGTGTTCGTGCTCGACCCGGACGGCGTCAAGGCCAGCGCATGATCCGCCTCGTGCCGCGCTCGCTGTTCGGCCGCAACCTGCTGTTGATTGCCCTGCTGATTCTTGCGGCCAACGTGGCCGGCGCAGTGCTGTTCCGTGAGCTCGTCATGAAGCCGCGTGTACGGGCCCTCGCCGACACCACGGTGCGTCATGTCGAAGCCCTGTCTCGCGGCCTCCGATTGCTGCCTCCCGATCAGCGCAGCGCATTCGTGGACCGCTTCAACGCGCACCTGCGCTCACCAGTCATCTCGCCCACACCGCAGCGCGAGCTCAACGTGCTCGAGCAGGCTTTCGTGGCCCAACTCGCTGAACGTGCGCCGGGCGACGCGCCCATCTTATGGCAGCGCGAACCCGACGGCTCACTGGCCCTGCAGCTTCAGCTCGAAGGCGACTCGTACTGGATCAACGTGCCCGGCATGCTGCGTGGCCCCGACCTCTCGGCCGCCTGGCGCCTGGGCGTGCTCGCCACGGTCAGCCTGGCGGTGCTCGGGGCGTGGCTCATGGCCCGGCGTATCAACCGCCCCATGCGGGCGCTCGTCGCCGCCGCCCGCAGACTGGGCCGGGGAGAACCCGTGGGCGAGTTGCCGGAAGACGGCCCCAGCGAAATCGCCACCATGGCCCACGGTTTCAACGAGATGGTGCGCAGTCTGGCGCAGCAGGACCAAGAACGCGGCCTGATGCTGGCCGGCCTGTCTCACGACCTGCGCACGCCTCTGGCCAAGATGCGCCTGGTCACCGAAATGCTGGAGGGCGACCCGGTGTTGCTCGACAGCCTGAACCGAAGCATCGAGACGCTGGACCGTCTGTTGTCTCAGTTCCTCGATTTCACACGAAGCGGACAGGGCGGCCCATGGACGGGCGAAGCGGCTGCCGCTTCAGACCTCGATGCGCTCGTGCGCGACGCCGTGCTGCAATGCCCCCCCTTCCGTGAAGGCGAGCTGCAATTCAAGCCCGGCGCTGTGCCGCCCACTCTGCTCAGACCACAGGCCACCGAACGCATCATCGTCAATCTGCTGGTGAATGCGCAGCGCCACGCCAGCGGCCCCTTCGAGATCGTCACGGGGCACGGGCCCCAGGGCACGTGGCTCGAGGTGCGTGACCGAGGCCCCGGCATCCCGCCCAACCAGGTCGCCCTGCTCAAGCAGCCCTTCTCCCGCGCCGATTCGGCACGGAGCGGCGCTGGCGGCGCCGGACTCGGCCTGGCCATCGTTGAACGAATCGCCCGCGCCGACAACGCGCAGTTCGACCTGCTGCCCAGAGAAGGCGGAGGACTGATCGCGCGAGTACAGTGGCCTCAGCGGTCGTGCTGAACAAGCCCCTCGCGGGGGCTCGTCCGACGTCAGGTCAGCGCTTTGGTGGCTCCAGCGCCCGCTGACGCTTCTGAGTTTGATCGATGTACCGCTGCATCCCGCGCAGCACATCGCTCGTGGGGTTCACGATCTCGCAGCCGAGCCTCACACCGCGTGACTCCGGGTTGATGGACGTCACGTGCTGAAGCCGCAAGGCGGCGACCACGCGGGTGTCGATGTCGAGGTCGATCTGCACGCCGTTGATCACCACACCCGGTTGCAATGCAGGCACGTCTTCGGGCAAGAACAAAGCACAGCCGCCGATGCTCACGTCGAGCACACGCAGTGCCAGCGCCATGTCGGGAATCATGGGATGGCGCAGGCGGGCCGTGGGTGTGGCGCGCAACAGCGGACGCACACGGAAGCCATTGCGGCGCTGAAAGCGATACACCTCGCGGGGCAGCGCGCAGTTGAGTGCGCTGGAGCGCCCTCCCCGCACAATCACCAGCCCTTGGGCATCGAACTGCAGCTTGATGCTGTCGAGATAGGCCACGGCCACGGCGTCTTCGGCCTCGACCAGGCTTTGCACCTGGTTGTTGTCGCTGTCGGCGCTGAAGCTCAGCGTGCCACGGGCTTCGTCTACCGCCCACAGCGTGGTCGTGTAGACGCCGCCATCGCTGCCGTTGAGATTGATGAGGGTCTGCTTTTCGACGAGCTCTTTGAGCACCCCCAGCACCTCGACCGGGGCGGAAATGCGGAAGTCGTCGAGCGTGGCCTCGCTCTCGCTCGGGGTGTCCGGGCGTTGGGAGGAAGAAGCCGGTTTCGGTGTGGGTTCCACCAGTCGTCCTTCCGGAGATCGGGGCTGCGCGCTCACCTCAATGGACCGACTTGGACCGGCCGGCCAGCAAGCCGTCGAGGTCGTCGAGCCACGGTTCGGCCAGTTGACGAATTTCAGCGTCGTTGACCAGGATGCGCTGCATGATGCGGGACTTCAGCTGGGCTTCGTCACTGCCCAGATTCTGCGCCGAAGCGGCATGCTTGAGTTGTGAAATCAGCACGGCGCAGGCGCCTTCGAGCTTCACGACCTGGTCCCAATCGCCGCTGCGTGCCGCCACGAGCATGTCTGCACTGGCTTGTTCAATGGCTTCGTAGTAGTTCAAAAGGGCCGAGTTCATGGGCGCTCCAGGATGAAAGGTGGGGGGTCGCACAGCTCGTTGCTTCATTTGACGTTTCCTGCCGCCACTTCCGGGCCGATGGAAGCCCAGGCGCTGCGCAGCGGTTCGATGAGGTGCTGGCACTCTTCGAGAAGCTTGCCGTCGTTGCGCAGGTTGGCCTGCGTCAGGCGCAGGATCACGTAGTCGTACAGGTCGCGCATGTCGGCTGCCAGTTCACCGCCACCGTTCAGGTTGAGGCCGGCCTTCAGGCCCTCCTCGATGATGCGCACAGCGCGGCCGATGGCCTTGCCCTTGGCTTCGATGTGTCCTTGCTGCAGGGCACCACGGGCTTGGGCCAGGGCGTCCATGTAGCCGTCGAACAGCATGGCCACCAGCTGATGTGGCGAGCCGGTGGTCACTCCGGTTTCAACACCCACCTGGCGATAGGCACTGGCGGCGTTGCTGGGGCGACCAAACGTGGATGACATGGTTGCGTACATGGCGTTGGTTTCGGTAAGTTGCTGCGTCTGATGAAGTTATCGGACACTCGGTCAGCTAACTTGAATCAGGTGTAAGCCCTGGTTTTCGCCTCATTTCCCCAGGAGAAACCGCTCAACGTCCGCACACGTCCGTCGATGGCGAGCACGGGGCCGATCAGGGCGAACCAGGGCAGCTTCCAGCCCGTGAAAAAGTGGGCATTCGGCTTGCTGAAAGGTGCCCACAACAAGCGAATCGGGGCTGCCCCGTTCCTGGGGCAGCCCCGAGGACTGCCAGGCCTGGCTCACACGCATCTGGATGCGTGCTGAAGCACCGTCAGCAATCAGCCTAAGACGTCGACAGTGAAATCATCGGCCACCGCCGCTTCGACCAAGCGGTCCACCAAGCCGAGCAACTGGTTGCTGGCCTGGGCGGGGTCGGACTCGAAGATGCGAGCGACCATCTCGGCGCGCTGGTCGCTTCGGTCGTCATCGTAAAGCGCACGGTTGAGCTTCTGTTCGAAGTCGGCCCGGGTGAACTTGTGACGGAAGTCGATGTCGGGCACGAGCGAAAAGTCGGGCTCGAAGCGCTGGTGTTCGTCGGGAGCGAGGTCGAGACTGAGCACCGGCTTGCCGGTGTGCAGGAAGTCGAACATGATCGACGAGTAGTCGGTCAGCAGGAGGTCGAAGCGCTGCATCAGCGGATAGGTGTCGATGCCCGGATTGAGCAGGTAGAAGCCTTCGGTCTTCTTGGTGGTGTCGACGTTCTGCGCAAAATAAGTGGGGTGCATCTTGAAGAAGAAGTTCACCTTGTTCTTCTTGCCAAAGGCGATCACCTTGCCAAAAAATTCAGCCTCGTTGAGGTAGGTCTGCTGGCCGCGCTGCCACGTGGGGACAACCAACACATTCTTGCGGCCTGACGACAAGGCCGCCTCGATGTCCGGCGTGACGTCGGCACCCAGCATCTCGAGCGCCGTGGGTGGCCGCACCAGCACCTCGTTGCGCGGAAAGCCTGCCCGCACCAGCTGGCGACAGCCGAACACCTCGCGCCAGAAGCGGTCGAAGGTGGACGCGGTGCTCAGCACGTGGTCGGCCTGCGAGGCCATGTAGAAGGCACGTCGTACGGTGAGTTCACGCACGCCCAGGTGGGGCGCGAGCCGCAACAGCAGGTGCTTGACCGACACGCCATGCCAGAGCTGCAGCTTGCGCGCACCCGCCAGGCAGGCGTTGAGGCTGTACGAGCCCTTGAGGCTCTCGTTCGGATTCACGCAGAACACGGCCACGGCCGCGTGCGTGAGCAGCTCGATGCTGCGGTCGATGTTGACGGCCAGGTTGACGCACGGCAGGCCGTTGGCCTTCAGCATGGCGATGAGGCTTTCATCGAAGCCGCACCACATGACCTCGTAGTTCTTCTCGCGCGCCACGGCCTGCAAGTACATGTACTTGGTGTTGTCGGAGAAGGTGGCCCTTCCGAAAAACAGCACCAGGCGACGCTTGGCCGTGCGCTTCGAGATGGACTCGAGCTCGTGGGCCAGCTGCTGCTCTTCGAGCTGAGTGATGGCACGCTGGGTGCGTTCGGCGGCTGTGAGTTGGGGGGCTTGCACGTCCATCGGGTCAATCTCCTGAGTCGCGCAGCCTCAATCTGCGCAGAGGGCATCGCCTTGATCGGCGGATTCGTGGCCTGCCTCGCCATCATCGGCGAGGTAGCGGGTGATGTCGAGGGTGGGTGGTGCGAAACGCGACACCCCGGCCCCGTGGACAGAAAGCTGGGCGCAGAACACTTCTGGATCTCGGAAGTCCTGGCTGAACACCCAGGCCGGATCGAGCGTCCACCAGGCAGACGCCTGCAAGGCGGTCGTCAGCGCGTCGGAGAACCGAAGCTTCTTGAGTACGGCGGGGTTGCCCGCCACCATCGCATAGGCCGGCACGTCGCGCGTGACCACGCTGCCCGACGCCACGATGGCGCCATCGCCGATGTGGATGCCCATGGCCAGCGTGACATTGGCCCCGATCCACACGTCGTGGCCGAGCACCGGGAACGGCTTGCCGCCTTGAATGTCGAAGTTCTTGGCGAAGTCTTTGACCTGCGGGGTGACGAAGGCCGCGAACAGCTTGTTCGTGGGTCTGAAGGTGAAGGCGGAGGTCGTGATGATCTGCCCGGGATGGCTCGAGTCCAGAAACCGCAAGCCCGAAGAGATGGAGCAGTAGCGACCCACACGCAGCCCTTCGGGCAACGCCGAGTAGCTGTAGGTGAAGGCACCCACCGCGCACAGGCCTGAGTACTTGCGGCCTCCCACGAAGGGCTGGTACTTGCCGCCATACAGACCGCTGAACGACTCGATGGCCAGCGGAGCTCCGGTGACCGGCAGCTCGTCACCAGCGCGCAGCCAGCCGAACGACACCGCATTGGGCGGTGGCGAATTGTGTTTGAGCAAGATGGTGTGGGTGTGCAGGTCCTTCATCAAGGACGCCGTCACGGTGAGCTTCTTCATGGTGCCTGAAGGATCGGTCTCGCAAGCCGCGTGTTGCGCTCAGCGTGCAGTGGTCTTGATGTGCTGCTTGAGGTCGCTGCTCGACACACCTTCGGTGCGCGGCAGGTACACCACATCGCACAAGGACTTCAGCGTGTCGAAATGGCCGGCCCAATCACTGCCCATCACCATGGCGTCGGCCCCATAGCTGACGATGTCGGTTTCCTTCTGACCCCAGTTCGACTCAGGAATCGCGAGGTCGACATAGCGACAGGCTCGCACCATCTCCAGACGGTCGGCATAGGGCACGGTGGAGCGTTTGCCCTTGATGTCATTGAAGTCGTCGGTCGACACGGCCACGACGAGGATGTCGTACCGTTCCTTGATGCGACGGAACAAGTTCACGTGGCCGATGTGGAACAGGTCGTAGGTGCCGTAGGTGATGGCCACGGTGGGCACCATGCTCAGGCCGTCGGGGCGCGTCCACCCGCCCGGCATGGCACGGGCGCGCAGGTCGGCGGCAGCGGTCGAAAACGAGGTGTTTCTCATGTCGGCTCCGGAAGGGTGGGGGTCAGACCGTGGCACCACGGTTCAACTCATCGGCAATCAGATCGACCAGGCGTTGCGCGGCATCCCCATCGCAGCGGTCGTAGAGGGTGGACAACAGTTCGTGGCGTGCCGTGGCGTGGGCCGGGCGCTCGCCAGGGTGCTTCAGCACGTCGATCAGCGCGTTGGCGCTGGTCAACACCGGGCCGGGCGGCGTGGCCAGCTTGGCATCGAACAGCTTTCGCGACTTCGTTGTGTACGCCTCATGGTCGGGGCGGAACAGCAGCACGGGCCGGTCGAGGTGCAAGAAGTCGAACATGATCGACGAGTAGTCGGTGATCAGCACCGAGGTCTTCGTGAGCAAGGGATAGACATCGGTGCGCGGCTTCACGAACGTGACATCGGGCAGTTTCTTGGCCAGCTCGGGCACGGAAGGCTGCTCCACCGGATGCATGTTCACGATCAGGCAATCGCCTGCCGCGGCGATGGTTCGCGCGATGCGCTCGATGCCGGCCTGCAGGATCCACTGCGCGCGATTGGCATCGCGGAAGGTGGGCGCATACAGGTAAACGCGGCGGCCGCGCGAAATGAAATCACGGGCTCGCGCATAGGCGTCCGTGTCGACGTTCAGCAAATCGTTCCCTGCGGGCTCGCGGTGCAGCACGTCGTTGCGTGCATAGCCGATGGGCGCATAGTGTTCGAAGGCAAACCAGCGGCGCCATTCCGCCTCGTTGTGGCCGGCGGTTCCGATGAAGCTGCTGAAGCGGCCGCAGGTCTTGAGCACACGCGCGTACTGAGGCGACATGTGCTTGAGTGGATGCAGGTTGCGCAGGCCGATCTCCTTGATCGACACGCCATGCCACATCTGCACCTGGCGCGCACCGGCGAGCAAGGCCGCCGCATAGGGATTGGCGCCAAGCAGGTGATCGCTGATGACGACGACGGCAGCACTCAATGCCGTGTGAATGTCATCGGCACTCCACGAAGAGGCCGTGTGCGGCAGGCAGGGCGCGCTGAGCGCACGCACCATCTTCTCCTGCTCTGCATTGAAGGGCAGAAACCAGCACTGCGCGTTCATCGACGCGGCACGCGCTTGGGCGGCGAGCCACGCGTACTTGATGTTGTCACCGAAGTAGGTGCCGCCCACGAACACGACACTGCGCGACTTGGGGTGCATGCGAGAGACGTCTGCCAGATCGCGGTTCACGCGCTCCAGGGCCAGCTGTTGCTCCAGGTCGGCCACCTGCTTTTGCAGCGCTGCCATGTCATGGTTGCGCACGTGCAGGATGGTGTCGACCAGCGACTCGACCATGCCGCTCAGGTGGGTGTTGAAGTCCTCCATGCGCGCCACACGCTCGGCCAGGCCCTCATCGGATGGGTCAGGCAAGGCATCCAGGTCGGGCATCAGCGGCATGGCTGCACTGCCCTGCCCCGTGCCGCAGTCCGCGCCGATCATGAACGGCGCGTCAGCATCCCCGGCGGACTGGTCTGGCGAATATCCCTGCATGGCGCGGATCCCTGTGGCAACTCTGGCAAGCCGGATCGAGGCGACCCGTGATGCTGAAAGTCTAGAGAAACGCCGCTCATCGAAAGCCCCGAACAACAGGGCGAGCCGGCCTCAGTTGTGCGGTTTCACACCAGCCGCAAGGAGGCAACAGACAGAAGTGCTTGACCGAGACTCTCAGCAGACCGCAAGTGGCAGCATTACAAGGCGAAGCGCATTGCCAAACGAAGGAGGAGCCTGTGCATGACAAAACCGAAGCCGTCAGCAAACCTCAGTTGGCACGGGTCCAGAGCGAAGCGCATTGCCCAGAGCCCGCGGATCTGGCTTTGCCAGGCCGCCAGGCGGGCGCCCCTTGGGGCCAGGAGCGATAGCGACTGGGGGGCCCTATTTATTCAGAGCAGACATTTGAGTGCTCACATAGCTGCTCAAAGCATTGAGCTTCGCCATGTTCGTGTCGAGCGTCTGGTACTGCTTGCGCATGCGCTTCTCGCTCGCAGCGAGTCGCGTTTCCATGTCTTCCATGCGCTTGGCATTGCGCTCGATGCTGGACTTGATGCCGGCGGAGCGGGTGTCGAGCGGGCCGTCGGTGCCGAGAGCCAGTTTGGCCATCTGCTTGAAGCGGAAGATGAGACCGGAGGACTGCGCCCCGGTTTCGTCGGCACTGGTGAGCATCTTGCGCAGTTCCACCGGGTTGGCCAGGGCGTCGTCGAGCTTGGCCGATTTGATCGCGAGCGTCTTGCCGTCCTTCTGCACTTCCAGGCCGATGTCGCTCAAACGCGTGTACTTGCTCGAGGCCGAGCTGGTCTCGCGCAAGATGGAACGCATCTGGTTCTGGATGCCGATCACTGTGCGGTCGCCCTGCAGTTTGCCAGCCACCTTGCTTTCGGGGTTGTAGGCCGTCTGCGTGCTGATGAAGTTGGCGAGGTCGTTGAAGGCGGTGACGAAGTCGGTGATGGCCGTCTTCATGGACGCGTTGTCTTGCGTCACCGACAGGTCCAGTGGCGAGGTGGTCTTGCGCAACAACTTGACCGTGAGGCCGTCGGCCACGTCGGTCAGCGTGTTGGACGCCGATTCAATCTCGATGCCGTTCAGCGTGGCCTTCGCATTCTCGGCCGCCTGATTCGACTTCATGTAGGTGTCGGTTCCGTCATAGGTCAAGGCGGACAGTCCCACCGAGCCGTCGATGGGCGGTTCGGTTTCGGTCGCGCTGATCTTGAAGCCGTTCTCGGCACCGGTGTCCTTGGAGCGGATGGACAAGCGCGCGCCCGTCGAGTCGTTGATGATGGTCGCCGTGACGCCCGCGCCGGCCGCGTTGATCTTGTCGCGAATGGCAGCCAGGCTGCTTTCACCAGGGGCGATGTCCACCGTCACCGAGCTCGTGCCGGCCTTCAGGCCGAAGGTGGACGGGTCGCCTGTCCAGCTGCCGAGTTCGATGGTGAGTTGGCCCGCGCCGAGGGAGTGTGTCTTGGAAGGGAACGAGGCGGAGCTGACCGTCTGTGCCGACGCCAGGTTGGCGACCGACAGGCTGTAGCTGCCTGGTGCGGCATTGGCGCCGGTGGTGACAGTGGCCGTGGTGGCATCGCTCGACGATGCCACGGTCTGCTGCCACAGCGTCAGCGAGTTGACCGCATTCGATTTGTCCTGAAAGGCCGAGACATAGCTCTGCAGCTGACCATACGTGGACAGCTGAGACTTCATGCCGGTTGCTGCTGTTTCCAGCAACGCCGCGGGGCGGCGTTCGACCGCCATCAGCGACTTGACGATGTTTTCAACGTCAAGACCGCTGCCGACTCCAGTTGATGTGATCGCCATGATGGGATCCCTTCAGTACGACAAATATGAAAAAACGGACCATGGGGGGTATGCCCGATGATCCGTTTTCGACGCTCCTTGCGGGAACTTGAGAGTTTCCGGAGCAAAATTTCAAGATGGAACCGTTCTACCCAGAGGACGGCCCGGGCGATTCAACCGCCTCGCAGCAGCGATAGCACCTGCTGCGGCAACTGATTGGCCTGCGCCACCATCGCGTTGCCCGCCTGCTGCAAGATCTGCGCTCGAGACATCGCCGCCGTTTCTGCCGCGAAGTCGGCGTCCATGATTCGGCTCCGTGCGGCCGACTGGTTTTCCACCGCCTGCTGCAGGTTGGAGATCACGGCGTCAAACCGAGACTGCGTGGCACCGAAGGTCGCTCGGGTGTTGTTGACCTGATCGAGCGCATCGTCGATGGAGTCGATCACCGTGGCAATCGCGCCGGCCGTGGCCGTGTTGTCGATTGACGAAGCGGTGCCCGTGATGATGGCGATCTGCGTGTTGGCCGCCATGTTGGCGGTGGTCACCGTGATGGTGTCGTCCGCCGTCGTGTTGGCGCCGATCTGGAAGGTCAGCGCGGTGGCGCCGGAGCCCAGAATGGCCTGGCCGTTGAAGGTCGTGCCGCGCAGCACCCGGGAGATTTCGCTTTGCAGCTCGACGAACTCCTTGTTCAAGGAGTCCTTGTCGTCTGCACTGTTGGTGGAGTTGCGCGCCTGCACAGCCAGTTCGCGCATCCGTTGCAGCGAGTCACCGACTTTGGACAGTGCACCTTCAGCGGTCTGCGCCAGCTAGATGCCGTCGTTGGCGTTGCGCACCGCGACGTTCATGCCGCGAACCTGCGCATTCATCCGTTCGGCGATGGCCAGGCCGGCGGCATCGTCTTTGGCGGAGTTGACCCGAAGGCCGGACGACAAACGCTGCATCGAGGTGGCCAGCGAAGTCTGCGACGCGTTCAGGTTGCGCTGGGCATTCAGCGACGCGATGTTCGTATTGATCGTCTGTGGCATGACTGCACTCCTTCATGAATTCAAGGTTCCGGCACGGTGGCCGGCGTTGCGTTCCGCCGCGAAAAGAAACCACATCTTTCGTGGCGGCGCACAAGGCCGGCAATTCGCACCGCAGACCCGATGAATGAATTCTGAAAGAGACAGACCCCATGCAAAAGGCGGAAATAAAGGGGTTCAACCCTTCATTTCCGCCTTCGGGGTCACGCCCTTCCGAGGGAGAAGCGTGGCATAGCAGCCTGGGCGGCAGAAAGAGGGCCCGCGCTCTTTCTGCCGCCCAGGCTCCTAGATCAATCAGCGCAGCAGCGTCAGCACCTGTTGAGGCGCCTGGTTGGCCTGGGCAATCATGGCGTTGCCGGCCTGCTGCAGAATCTGCGATCGAGACATGTTCGCCGTTTCCGACGCAAAGTCCGCATCCATGATCCGGCTTCGGGCAGCCGACTGGTTTTCCACCGCTTGCTGCAGGTTGGAGATCACCGCATCGAAGCGCGACTGGGTGGCGCCGAAGGTGGCACGGGTGTTGTTGATCGTGTCGATGGCCGCATCGATGTTGTCGATCACGGTGGCGATGGCGCCCGACGTGGCCGTGTTGTCGATGACGGCAGTGTTGCCGGTGATGGCCGTGATCGTCGAGTCCGCCGTCATGTTGTTGGTCTGGACGGTGATGGTGTCGTCGGTCGTGGTGTTGGCGCCGACCTGGAAGGTCAAGGCGGTGGCATCGGCACCGAGGATCTTCTGGCCGTTGAAGGTGGTGCCACCCAGCACGCGGGTGATTTCGCTTTGCAGCTCGGCAAATTCCTTGTTCAGCGAGTCTTTGTCGTCGCTGCTGTTGGTGGAGTTGCGGGCCTGCACAGCCAGCTCACGCATCCGCTGCAGCGAGTCGCCCACCTTGGAGAGCGCGCCTTCAGCGGTTTGTGCCAGCGAGATGCCGTCGTTCGAGTTGCGGATGGCCACGTTCATGCCACGCACTTGGGCGTTCATGCGTTCGGCGATGGCCAGACCGGCGGCGTCGTCCTTGGCCGAGTTGATGCGAAGGCCTGAAGACAGGCGCTGCATCGACGTCGACAACGACATTTGCGAAGAGGAAAGATTGCGCTGCGCGTTCAACGAAGCGATGTTGGTATTGATGACTTGAGCCATGATGATCTCCTAGAGGTTTCCGACAAATCCCGGCAACAGCGCCGAACGTTTTCAGTCGCCGCCAAAGCGGTTTGCCGACGGCGACTGTCACCAGCAAGCCCAAGAGCCCACTGGTATCGCCCGACGCTAGTCAACCGCTGAATCCAGTCACCCTCTGCAGGGATTCCGTCATCGGCCGGCTAACCGGACCACGTTCTCGAAATCTCGATCGCGTTGAAGCAGTTATCGGAGCACCCCTCAAAGAACTTGAGGAACTCAATTTCATCTCATGTCAAGAGAAACCTCTAAAGATTACAAATCCTTTGAAATTCGGCCGTCAGGCAGCAGCGCCTGTCGTCCTGAAAGACGCGGGCATCACACCGAGTTGCACCGCCGCTGGTGGATACCCACCCTGTGCACGCCTCTGAGCTGAACACGGCAGTTGCGTCTGCGAGCAATCGGTACCGGCCTTCGGTATCACCGGGGTGTGGCAAGCGGCCCTCCGCGCATGGGGCCGAAGAACCGGGCCTTGCCAGTGGGGCTTGAACAGGGGGCCAGGACGTGCAGTCCTGGACTCCTTGTGCAGGCCTCTCGCCGCTCTTGCCGTTGCCGTTGCCGTCAAGAGCCGAAGATTGAGCGCCTGCCGGTGGCCGGCAGGCGGAGGGGTCAAACGACTACCCTGTGTCAGGATAACTAACGGTCTGCAGCACCTCCCGTGACCTCATCGGGAGGGTGCCGATGTCATCGAAGCAGTGACAGGACCTGTTGTGGCAACTGGTTGGCCTGCGCGATCATCGCGTTGCCAGCCTGCTGGAGGATCTGCGATCGGGACATGTTCGCCGTTTCCGACGCAAAGTCCGCATCCATGATCCGGCTGCGGGCGGCCGATTGGTTTTCCACCGACTGCTGCAGGTTGGAGATCACCGCATCGAAACGCGACTGGGTCGCACCGAAGGTGGCACGTGTGTCATTGATCGTGTCGATGGCAGAGTCAATGTTGTCGATCACGGTGGCGATGGCGCCCGATGTGGCGGTGTTGTCGATCACAGCGGTGTTGCCTGTGACCGCCGTGATGGTGCTGTCGGCCGTCATGTTCGACGTTTCGACGGTGATGGTGTCATCGCTCGTGGTGTTGGCGCCGACCTGGAAGTTCAGGGAGGTGGCGTCAGAGCCCAGGATCTTCTTGCCGTTGAAAGCGGTACCGCCCAGCACGCGGGTGATTTCACTTTGCAGCTCGGCGAATTCCTTGTTCAGCGAGTCTTTGTCATCGCTGCTGTTGGTCGAGTTACGGGACTGAACAGCCAGTTCACGCATGCGTTGCAGCGAGTCGCCCACCTTGGAGAGCGCGCCTTCAGCCGTTTGCGACAGCGAGATGCCGTCATTCGAGTTGCGGATGGCCACGTTCATACCGCGCACTTGAGCGTTCATGCGTTCTGCGATCGCCAGACCGGCGGCATCGTCCTTGGCGGAGTTGATGCGGAGGCCCGAAGACAGGCGCTGCATCGACGTCGACAGCGACGATTGTGCGGAACCGAGATTGCGCTGCGCGTTCAACGAAGCGATGTTGGTGTTGATGACTTGAGACATGGAAAAACTCCTTCACGTTTCGTAGAACCCCGGCTGCAACATCGCCTCCGGACTGCTGGCCCACCTGAATGTTTGCTGGGCCCGTGCAGTGAATTTCGGTGATTGATCGCTTGACTTGAGAGCTTTCTGTTGCTCTTTTTCATCGATCATTTTTCTCAAGTTTCCGGGTGACGTGTGCGCACCGGGCGTCGCACCCAGAGTTCGCATGAAAAACTGCGTGCGATTGACGCTGCTTCTCGCTGCATCCGGTCGTCCCGCATTCGCTAGACTGGCCAGGCTGATCCCTTTAGAGCCCTCAAACAGAGCCCCCACCTGCATGGACGCCAACCGCACCAGCTCCCGCGCACAGAAGCATTGGCAAACCGGCCTCGCTCATCTGCAGGCACGCCGCTATGCCCAGGCAGTGACCGAGTTCGAACGGGCCACCACCTTGTCGCCTCGCGACGCCACGTACTGGCTCAACCTGGCGCGTGCCCAATTGCGGCTCAACCGTGTCGAGGCGGCCACCGTGTCGGCCAGCCACGCGTTCGAGCTCGATCCAGCGTCGCCGCTGGCCTGCCGCGTGCTCGCTGAATGCCATACCCAACAGCATCAGTTCGCCGAGGCCGCCGCGTGTTTTGCACGCCTGAGCGCCGACGCACCCCGCGACCATGATTTCTTGTCGGCACACGGCGTGGCGCTCTTCAGCTGCGGCCGCCTGCGAGAAGCCATTGATGTGTTTTTTCTCGCACTCGCTCAGAAGATCGATGCCCCCCTCGCCCACTACCGGCTGGGGCTGACCTTCAAAGACCTGCTCATGAAGGAAGAGGCCGCCGAGTGTTTCCGCACAGCCGTGGTGCTCGACAACGGCCCCATCCGTGCCATGTCCCTGGCCCTGCTGGTCCACGAAACCGCGCAAGCCTGCAAGTGGGAGTTGCTGAACGACGATGTGGCGGCCCTGCGTGCATCCATCAGCACCCTCAAAGAAGCCGACGGCAACCTGCTGTCGCCCTTCGCCTTCATTGCCATCGACTCCACCCCCGATGAGCAAAGGCGTGTGGGCGCCCTGCGCTCGCGCTCGCTCGGAGCCACGATCCCCCGTTTGCCCTCCCTGCCCGCCAAGCGTGCGCCAGGACGGGTGCGCCTGGGCTACCTGTCGAGCGACTTCTACAACCACGCCACGGCCGTGCTGATGGCCGAGCTGCTGGAGCACCGCGACACCGAGCGCTTCGAGGTCGTGCTCTATTCGCACAGCCGCGACGACCAGTCCGCTTTGCGTGCGCGCGTGATGGCCGCGTGCGACCGCTTCATCGAAGTGGGCGATCTGAGCCACACCGCCCTGTCGGAGCGCATCCGCGCCGACGGCATCGACATCCTGGTTGACCTCAAAGGCCATACCCGCGACAGCCGCATGGAGGTGCTGGCCGCGCGGCCCGCGCCCGTGCAGGTGAGCTACCTGGGATACCCCGGCACCACGGGCGCCGACTACGTTGATTACGTGATCGGGGACCCGATCGTCACGCCGCTGTCGGCCGAGGCCGACTTCAGCGAGAAGATTGCGCAAATGCCCTGGTCTTACCAGCCCAACGACCGCCAGCGCGCCCTGCCGGATGCGCCGAGCCGCGCCGCCTGCGGCCTGCCCGACGATGCGGTGGTATTCAGCTGCTTCAATCAGGCCTACAAGATCACGCCCGAGGTGCTCGACGCCTGGGCCCGCATCCTGAACGGGGCGCCCGCGTCCGTGCTGTGGCTGCTGGCCTGGAACGAACAGGCCGAGCGCAACCTGATGCTGGAGTTCTCACGCCGGGGCGTCGACCTGTCACGTGTGATCTTTGCGGTGAAGAAACCGCTGAACGATCACATTGCGCGGCTGCGCTGTGCCGATCTGTTCCTCGACACCTGGCCGTGCAACGCCCACACGACCGCCAGCGAAGCCCTGTGGGCGGGAGTGCCCGTGCTCACGTTGCCCGGGTCGACCTTCGCCTCCCGTGTGGCCGCCAGCCTGGCCCGTGCGAGCCTGACCGATGAACTCATCTGCGACAGTGCAGACACCTATGTGGCCACCGCGCTCGCGCTGGCCCAAGACCTGCCTCGGCTGCGCCGGCTGCAGGCCCACCTGGCCACGCAGCGCCTGAGCCTGCCGTTGTTCGACAGCCTGGGCTACACCAAGGACCTCGAAGCGCTGCTGCTCCGGATGCATGAGCGGGCGACCGGCGGGCTCGACCCGACCCCCCTTCCTGCCGTTCTTCCCGCCGCAGGTCCGGCCGAGCAGGCTGACACCGTTCCGGCTGACTTGTAGCAGCCCCGGTGCCGGATGGCCGCCCATCCGTGACATACCTCACACCCTGAGAGTGTCATCCCCCCATGAGGATGACAAGGCATAGGAATTTGCCTTACACAGGGTAGGGAAGAAGCTGGACTCAAGTGACAGAACAGACCTGATGTTCCGGATCAGTTCGTCACTTCACAATCCATTTCACGTTGAAACACATTCAACAACCCAGACACCACCGACAACCCCAAGGACACGAGCATGAACGCAGACCAAATCCTCACCGAAATCCGTGAAGCCAACCTGTCGTACCTCATGCTCGCCCAGAGCCTGATTCGCAGCGACCGCGAACAAGCCCTGTACCGCCTCGGCATCACCGAAGAAAGCGCCGCCATGATCGGCATGCTGACGCCAGCACAGATGATGAAGGTCGCTGCCGGCAACACGCTCCTGTGTCGCTTCCGCATGGACGACGACCTGGTCTGGGGCCTGTTGACCAACCACGGCAAGACGGCGTCCAATGACACCACCAGCCGCCTGCACGCCAGCATCCTGATGGCCGGCCGCCATCAAGAAGCCGCCTGATTCCGCTGTCCCGTTCGACACAGTCACACAAAGACATTCAGGAGCAGACCCCATGCGCAGCAAAAGCATCCTCACCGAAGCCAAACAGATCGAACGCGCCGTCACGCTGATCAACCTAGGCGCCCGACTGCAAGTTCTGGAATCGGAGACGGACCTGAGCTACGAGCGCCTCTTGCGTCTGTACAAAGAAGTCTCTGGCAAGTCGCCCTCAAAGGGCCAACTGCCTTTCTCGACCGACTGGTTCATGACCTGTCAGCCCAACATCCACGCCTCGCTGTTCCTGAACATCCACGAGTACCTGAACAAGGTGGCCGTGATGGACGAGATCGATGTCGTGATCAAGGCCTATCAGCTCTACAGCGAACAAACTCAAGCCCAGGGCCTGGAAGCGTTGTTGTCGGTGACACGCGCCTGGCGCCTGGTGAAGTTTGTAGACAACGGCATGCTCACCATGACCGAGTGCTCCAAGTGCGGCGGCAAGTTCGTCAGCCACCCCCACGAGATCTCGAAACACTATGTATGCGGCCTGTGCAATCCTCCGGCCCGCGCCGGCAAGGGCAAGGCCACCGGCGGCATCCAGATGCATTGAGTTGCATCTTCATCTGCTGACGGCATCAAGTTTTTCTGCACCCTCCCGATAAAGGATCAGTGCTCACTGTTTTCTTGCTTGTCTCCTCCTGGCCCCCTTGAAAGGGCTTTGCTGCGGGTCCTTCGGGAC
Organism: Pseudomonadota bacterium; assembly: GCA_041179165.1. Classification (GTDB taxonomy): domain Bacteria; phylum Pseudomonadota; class Gammaproteobacteria; order Burkholderiales; family Burkholderiaceae_C; genus Rhizobacter. The sequence continues at coordinate 17,231 of JBEGTX010000307.1, forward strand.
CCGTTCTTTTTTGGTGCGCCGGTTTTTCTCTGTGCCCGAGTTCAACACCGTGTTTGCCGTGTTGTTGAAGGGATCACCAACTTCCTGTGTAGGCACACTCAAGGCCATGAGATCCGACGCCGATAACTGGCTGGGGTCTGCTGTCACATCCGCTTGACGACCCCAAGGACCACGGACCCCTCCCATCATGTTTGTTCTCATAGGTTACGCAGTCGCGCTGGGTTGCATCTTCGGCGCGTACATCCTGCACGGCGGCAACATGAGCGTCATCATCAAAGCTCTGCCGACGGAAATGATGGCCATTCTGGGCGGTGCCCTGGGTGCCTTCGTGGTCAACAACCAGCCCAAGACCCTCAAGGCCGTGCTGGCCGCGCTGCCCACGCTGCTCAAAGGCTCCAAGTACACCAAGGCCCGCTACATGGAGCTGCTGGCGCTGATGTACGACATCCTGCAAAAGGCCCGCAAGGAGGGCCTGATGTCGATTGAAAAGGACGTCGACGCGCCCCACGAATCAACCACCTTCAAGAAATACCCGACCGTGGGCACCGACCACCATGTGCTCGAGTTCATCACCGACTACCTGCGCATGATGGTGTCGGGCAACCTGAACGCCCATGAGATCGAAAGTCTCATGGACAACGAAATCGACACCCACCACCATGAGGCCCATTCGGCGGTGTCTGCGATTGCGCGCCTGGCCGGCGCCCTGCCCGCCTTCGGCATCGTGGCCGCCGTGCTCGGCGTGGTGAACACCATGGGCTCGGTGGGCCAACCCCCCGCGATTCTGGGCGGCATGATCGGCTCGGCACTCGTCGGCACCTTCCTCGGCATTCTGCTGGCCTATGGCGTGGTGGAGCCGCTGGGCGGCCTGCTCGAACAAAAGAACGACGAAGCCGGCAAGGAACTTCAATGCATCAAGACCACCTTGCTGGCGAGCATGCAAGGCTACGCGCCTCAGGTGGCGGTGGAGTTCGGCCGCAAGGTGCTGTACTCGACCGAGCGTCCGACCTTCGGTGAACTCGAAGCCCACGTGAAGGGCAAGAAGTGAGCGTGAGCCAGCCTCTCTCGATGCCGCGCGGCGCTGCGCTGGCGCTGGTGCGGGTGCTTGTGCCGACCCGGGCCCTGGAGACACGCCATGGCGGGTGACAGCAAGAAGCTCCAGCCGATCATCATCAAGCGCGTCAAGAAGGGCGGCCATGCCGCCCACGGTGGCGCCTGGAAGATCGCCTACGCCGACTTCGTGACCGCCATGATGGCGTTCTTCCTGCTCATGTGGCTGCTCGGCTCGACCACAGAGGGCGACAAGAAGGGCATTGCCGACTACTTTCAATCGCCACTCAAAGTGGCGCTGCTCAATGGCGGCAGTGGGTCGGGCGACTCCTCCCACGTCATCAAGGGCGGCGGCACCGACCTCACCCGCAGCGGCGGCCAGGTCAAGCGAGGCGATGTGTCCGCCACCCGCAGCACAGTGAACCTCTCAGCCATGAAGGCCGAGCAGAAGCGGGCCGAAGCGGCAAAACTCGAGTCGCTCAAGAAGCGTGTGGAAGAGGTGCTGGCCGCGAGCCCCAAGCTGGCCGCCATGTCGTCGCAGATCCTGCTCGACATGACCCGAGACGGCCTGCGCATCCAGATCGTCGACGAACAAAGCCGGCCGATGTTCGACAGCGGCAGCGCCGTCGTGAAACCCTACATGCGCGAGCTGCTGCAAGAAATCGGCGGCGTGCTCAGCGAGGTGCCCAACCGGCTCACGCTCGAAGGCCACACCGACGCCAAGCCCTTCGGCAGCGGCGACCGCGGATACAGCAACTGGGAGCTCTCCAGCGACCGGGCCAACGCCTCTCGGCGAGAACTCCTGCTCGGCAACCTGCCGGACGATCATGTGCTGCGAGTGCAAGGGCTCGCATCGAGCACGCCCTTCGACCGCAAGGACCCCTTGAGCCCATCGAACCGGCGCATCAGCATCATCGTGATGAACCGTGACGCCGAAGACCGTTTGTTCAATGCGGAACAGCCTGCAGGTGAGCAGCCTGTCACGCCAGATGCGAAAAGAGCGGATGTGACGGCGGCAGCGCCCTCAACTTCCGCATCCAGTTCCCGATAACAGCCACAGCGCAGTCAAGCGAGGTTTTGCCATGAGCACCGATATGAAGTTTCTGATCGTCGACGATTTCTCCACCATGCGCCGCATCGTCCGCGGCCTGCTGAAGGAAATCGGCTATGTGAACGCCGAGGAGGCCGAAGACGGTGCCGTGGCGCTGGGCATGTTGAAGGCCGCGAAGTTCGACTTCGTGGTGAGCGACATCAACATGCCGAACATGAACGGGTTCGATCTGCTGGCTGCCATCAAGGCCGACGCCACCCTGAAGCACCTCCCAGTGCTGATGGTGACCGCCGAAGCCCGCAAGGAAGACATCGTGCGCGCTGCGCAAGATGGCGCGGCCGGCTACATCGTGAAGCCGTTCACCAAAGCCACACTGGAAGAAAAAGTCCAGAAGATCATGCTGAAGTTGTCGGCCACGGCCTGAACGGAGATGCACATGAAAATGGATGACATCGCGGTGCTGTCACCGCCGCCAGCGTCCGCGTCACCTGAGGTCTTTCTGCAACTGGGGGCCATCACCCGGCAGTTGCACGACGCGCTGACGCAGCTGGGCGTGATGCCCAAACTGCAGAACGCCGCAGAAGGCCTGCCCGACGCACGCAGCCGCCTGAACTACATCGCCGAGAAAACCGGCGCTGCAGCCAACAAGGTGCTCAACTCGGTCGACCAGGCCAAGGCAGAACACGCCAGCATTTCAGCCGACACCCGCCGCATGGCGCAGTCGATCGTGGCCGACCCGGTGAAAGCCGTGGCCACGGGTGCCGTGATGAACTTCGTCGGTGACGTCGAAGCCGCCACCGCGCGCATCGACAAGCACCTGACCGACATCATGATGGCGCAGGACTTTCATGACCTGACCGGCCAGGTGGTCGCCAAGGTCGTGGCACTCGCCGCCGACCTGGAAGACAGCCTGGTCAAGCTGCTGGTACAAGCCGCGCCGCCCGAAGCACAAAAGGTGGTCGAGCATGCGATGGTGCTGAACGGCCCTGTGGTCGACGCCACCGGCCGCACCGACGTGGTCACGAACCAGGGCGAAGTGGACGACCTGCTCGCAAGCCTCGGCTTCTGAGGACCCGCTGCTTCATGCCAAGGCCCCGCACTGCGGGGCTTTTTCGTTGCTGCCGAGGGCCACAGAAGCATTCGCTCCAATCAAAGCGAACTCAATACGCGTTTGCTTCCATCGTCTCGAATTCGGCCTGGCACTGGGACTTGCTGGCGTAAATCATCCACTCACCTTCGGGCGCCTGGCAGGTGTGCGTGGGCTGGTGGACACCGAAGCCGCGGGATTCCTTCGCCCCTGGAACCGAACAACTCTTGAAGCGCTTCAGGTGCGCCTCGGTCAGGGCCTGACATTTGGCCGTTTTGGGTTTGGACCAGTTGAAACCGTGAGCGCCGACAGGGGGAGTGCCGGGCGCAGCCAGCGAGGTCGTGGCGGCCAGAAGAAGAGACAGAGCGATGAATGAGGTGCGCATGGTGTGAGAGGCGTGGCGTGGCGACGACTTTATCGCACGAGCTCTCCCGATCTCACGGCCCGAAGCCCACGAAAAAACGCACGCCCTGCTGGATGCAGAGCGTGCGCCGAAGGCTTGATCAACTCACGCCACGGCGGCTGTGCGGCCCACCGTGGCATGCCAAACTCAATTCGGAACAGCCGCGTTGCGCGCCTGTTCAACCGCGATGGCATGGTCTGCCGGCAGCAAGAAGCCGCTGGCCAACGCCGCATCGGCCGCTGCCTTGTACTTGTCGAAGTACGCCGCACGCGTGGGATACAGGCTCTTCAGCGTGGTGGCAGTGAAAGCTTCGGTGCTGCCGCTGGTGATGCACGCGAACAGGTCGAGGAAGTCGCGCGAGCCTGTGGTGGAGTTGGTGATGCCGTAAGTCGCGACTGGCACGTTGATCTCGGGCAGGCGCAGACCGCCGAGCGCATTGCCGTGGGTGTCGCGCTGAATTCGGCCGAACAGACTGCGCTTGATGCGCGGCGCAGTGGGTGGCAGCGCGCCGGTCGTGGCCCACTTCACCAAGTGGCTGTAGACCGCGTTTTGCGCCCGATAGAACGGCATCGTGCTGGCAGGCTTGGTACACGACACCGGCTGCACGCCGGTGTCACGCACGCTCACCGAAAAGATGGCGTCGAGCAGGTATTTGTCGGAGTGAGAGGCGCCCGCCACTTCCCAGTAGCGGACCTTGGCCGAGTCGACCGCCTTGGAGGTGTCGGACTGAGAGTCCACATCCATCTCCGACTGGATCTGGAACACGGGGTCCAGCACGTCGGCGCGGATGACGGTGCTCGACGGCAGGTTGCGGCTGTCGCTTGACGAGATCTTGGCGCCGCTGTTACCGCGGCCGTGGATCACGAAACCATCGAACACGCGGTCGAGCTTGTGGATGGCGTTGACGTAGGTCGTCAGGCGAATGGCCGATTGCGAGTGGCCGCTGGCAAACACCTTGGTGGGGGTGAGCCCGCCCAGGAGCTTGCCCGACTGATCGCGAACGGCCTGGGCCGTCTGCGCGAGGATGTCGTACGAGATGTCGTCATTGGGCAGGTTGCCTTGCGCATAGCGCGACGGATTGGCCTTCTTCGAGCCTTCGAGCCCGACCTTCTGATTGGCGACACCGACGTAGGCATAGCCCTGGCGCAGGAACTCTTCCTTCGACATGCCCCAGTCCACATCGATGATGTAGCCCGAGCTCACGTTGAGCCACTCCACGATCACGATGCCGTTGAACTTGGCCGGGTCGGTCGGGCGGCGCACGATCAGCGTGGTCTGGTACGGCGTGTTGCTGGTGGCCACGGCCGCACTCCACTTGCCGTCGGACCGCAGCGTGGCGGTGGACTTGTAGGTCTTGGCCAGACCGGAGATCCAGTACTCCTGATCGACGTAGCCGGCGGACGCGATCTGGTCGCCTCGGTAGGCAAAGTGAATGCCGGGGGCGGCGGGTTGGATCGCAGCCTGGGTTGCTGACCACGCCGAGGTGGCGCTGGTGGCGAGCATCAGCGCGGCCGCGGCGGCTTTCCATCGCAGCCGCGAATGGTGAAGGTTGAATGTTGTCATGTCTGTCTCCTGTTTTTGAAGTAGCTCAATATCGGCAGCGCACCAACCTCTGCGTGTTGCTGCAGCATGTGAAGGGCTTCTTCACATGCACTGCCGTCCAAGGGCGAAAACGAAGGGCCCCGGTGCCGTCAGCACCAGAGCCCCTCGCCTTTCGCCGTCACGGCACCTTGTCCTGTAAAGCAAGGACATGGTGACATCACGACCACGCCCGCCTTGGCGAGCGAACGTGGTGTCATCACAGCCGGCTCACCCTGGCGGGCGAGCTGGCGGTCAAGGGTAGGCCGTGGCCAATCCGGTCTTGGTGCTGGGCGTAGCACCGGGGCCGATTTCCATGTACGTGTCGCTGGACAGCGTGAAAGCCGGCCACGTCACACCCGTGGTGCTGGGGTTGCCCGTCTTGGCAAAGTTGGTCCACATCGACAGCACGGTGTCGACCGTGGCCACATCCGCTGCCCCCCAGCCCATCGACGTGAACACGTCGGCGGCATCGCCTGCCGTGCCGGTGATCCCGTTGCCGTTCAAGTCGCCGATGGGCGGCTTGGTGCCGGCCGGTGTCAGCACGAGGTTGAGGCTGTAGTTGCTGACCATGCCTGCGGTGAAGTTGAACAGGTAGGGCACTTCGCCGCCGTGTCCGCTCAGCAGACCCATCGCGCTCCATCCATCCGGCACGCGGCTGAATTTGTAGACGAACTGGTTCGACAGGTAGGTCGGCGTGCGCTGCGTCATGAACAGAGGCATGGCTGCGCGCAAGGTGGCGTAGTCACCCGAGGTGGCGCCGACCATCAGCGGCACATCGCTTGGCATGCCGTCGGCCACGTTCTGCTGGTAGGTCTTGGTCAGGTAGCGGTAGTCGACGTTCGGGCGATAGATCTCGCGCGGGATGCCCGCGTCGAGATCGGCCTGCACGAAGGCGGTCCAAGGCAGAGCACGGGCGGCAGCCAGCGTCGTCACGTTCACTCGACCGAACATCGCCGTGCCGATGGCCTCGCCCGCGGCGAGCGATGTGGCCGCTGTCCCTGTCGTCGGAATCGGGCTCGCACCGCTTTGCACCACGGCCTTGTGGAACAGGCCCACCGCTTGCGGCGAGTTCATCAGCGAGTAGGTCTTGCCGCCGCCGCCGGACTGGCCGAAGAGCGTGACGTTGGCGGGGTTGCCACCAAAGCGCGAGATGTTGTTCTTCACCCATTCGAGCGCCAGCACGAGGTCCATCTGGCCGTAGTTGCCCGAACCGTTGTAGCCGCTCTCGGCACTCAGCAGCGGATGCGCCATGTAGCCGAAGGGGCCGAGGCGGTGGTTCACCGTCACCAGCACCACGCCCTTGGTGGTCACGCCTTCAGGGTTGTTGTACTGCTTGGAGTTGCCCGTGAGGATGGCGAAGGCGCCACCGTGGAACCAGACCATCACCGGCAGGTTGGCTGCGTTCTTCGGTGCGGTGACGTTCAAGTAGAGCGAGTCTTCGCTCATGCCGCCTTCACCGATGGATTCGAGCGTCGGGTTCTGCGCCGACTGGTTGCTCCAACCCACGGCATGGCGCACGCCAGTCCACGGCGTGGCGGCCTGCGGAGGCCGCCAGCGCAGGTCACCCACTGGCGGGCGCCCGTAAGGCACGCCGAGGTACTGCCACGTGCTGGCATTGGCTTCGAAACCGCTCAAATTTCCACCGGTGGTGGCTACCACGTTGCGCGGGCTCGTCGAACGCGCAAAGTGCTCGAGCGCCGCGGCCGTCGGCCTCGCGGTGCGAGCGCGCGGGTCGAGGTCGGAGAACACGCCTGCCGTGTTCAACGCGCCGAGCAGGGGTGTCAGGCTGGTGCGAAAGGCGGTGGTGGTCTGGTCGAAGTTGATCGAGGCGGCGTTGGCAGACACCAGGCTGCGGATCGCGGCCGTGATCTGGATGCCGTTGTTGAGGTCGCCATCGGCGTCCAGCGTCTGCAGCAGGATGAGCTTGTTGCTCACGCGCTGGTCGGTGGCCGCAGTGGCCCCGCCCGTGATGCTGAGCGGCGTGATCACCGCGGCAGCCGGGGCCGAGCCGAGCGCCAGGTTGCCGATCGAGAAATTGAGCGTCTCGCCACTGGCATAGTCGAACCGGCCCTCGGCATCGGTCGTCTGGGCTCCACTGCTGGTGCCTGTGAGGTTGAGACCGGCCACCGGGCTGTCGACGAACGTGCCGCGGAGCACATCGTCACCGCCACATCCGGCGAGACCGGCCACCGCCAGGCACACGGCCAGCAGCTGAGCCGGCCTTCTTTTTGATGACAGCGATTTCTTGGTATTGAGCATCTGAATTCTCCTGATTGTTCTTGCGAAGCGGCGTGTCACGGAAAGACCATGGACAGGCCGGTCTTGACGACCGGCGTGGCGCCCAGATCCACATAGGTGTCGTTGGACGGTGTGTAAGCCGGCCAGTCGACGAGACCCGTGACGCTCGGATTACCCGTCTTGGCGAACTGCGTCCACATGGTCATCGTGCGGTCGGCGACTGTGGTGTCGAGGCTGTCGAATCCAGCCGAGGCCAAGATGTCGGCCGCGTCGCCCGCGGTGCCGGTGACGCCATTGCCGTTCAGGTCGCCCACCACCAGGCGGGCGTTGGTGGCCGGGTCGAGAACGAGGCTGAGCTGGAAGTGCGCCACGACGCTGTCGAAGAGGTTGAACACGTAGGTCAACTCACCCCCGTGGTACGTGGTCACGCCCCGAGCGCGCCAGCCAGCAGGCATGTGGCTGAACAAGGCCGCAAAGTGCTTCTGCGTGCTGTTCGCCGTCATCCATGGGAAGACGTTCTTGATGGTGCCGATCGGGTCTGCGTTGTCGTTGGTGTTGATCACGATCATGAACGGCACATCGTTTTGCGTGTGGGTCTCGAAGCTCACTCGCTCGGTATGGGGCAGGTAGTGGTTGTCGACGTTGGTGTAGGGCACCAGCGTGGCTGCGGCGTTGGCCACGTCCACCCAGCTGCGTGAGCGCAGATCGGCCAGCGTGGCAGCCGACAGGCGCGTGGCCAGCGAGGTACCGATGGCTTCGGCCGACGCGAGGCTGCGCGTGTCGGGAATCAGCGTACCGCTTTGGCTGATTGCTTTGTGAAAGAGCCCGGCCGCTTGCGGCGAAGCCATCAGCGACAGCACTTTGCGGCCGCCGCCCGACTCGCCGAAGATCGTGACGTTGTCGGGATCGCCTCCGAACTGGGCGATGTTGGCCTTGACCCATTGCAATGCCAGGATCAGGTCCATCTGACCGTAGTTGCCGGAGCCGTTGTAGCCGGACTCCTGGCTCAAGGCCGGATGCGCGATGTACCCGAAGGCACCAAGCCGATGGTTGACGGCCACTTGGACCACGCCCTTGCTGGCTGGACCGGCTGCGTTGTTGAACGCCTTGGTGTTGCTCGTCAGCGAGGTGAAGCCACCGCCGTGGAACCACACCATCACCGGCAGCTTCGTGGCGGTCTTGGGTGCGGTGACATTGAGGTACAGGCAGTCCTCGCTCATGCCGCCTTCACCAAAACGCTCGAGTGCGGGTGTTTGCGCAGCCTGGTCACTCCATGCCACCGCTTGGCGCACGCCAGTCCACGCCTGCGCAGACTGTGGCGGGCGCCACCTCAGATTGCCCACGGGGGGCCGCGCATACGGCACGCCGAGGTACTGCCAGGTGGTGGCATTGGCCTCGTAGCCGCTGACAGCGCCGTGCGCGGTGGTGACCACATGACGGGGGGCCGCACCTCGGGTGTACTGCTCAAGCGCGGCGGCTGCACTGCGCGCCGTGCGCGCGCGAGGGTCAAGGTCGCTGAAGGCACCCGCCGTCTCGAGGGCCGTCAGCAGCGGTGCCAGGCTGGTGCGGAAGGCGGCTGTGTCTTGGTCGAAGTTGATGCTGGCCGCTCTGTCTGACACCGCGGTGCGGATGGCGTCACTGATCTGGATGCCGTTGTTGAGAGCACCATCTGCGTCGATGGACTGCAGCAGGATCAGCTTGTTGGTGACCTTGCGGTCTGCGGCCGTGGTAGCCCCGGCCGTGATGGTCAGCGGGTTGAGCGACGGCGCGCCGGTGGCCGAGCCGAGTTCCAGTCGGCCGATCGAAAAGCGCAGGGGCTCGAATGACTGGTAGCTGTACTCCCCCGCCGCGCCAGTGCGCTTGGCCGCCACGTTCTGGCCCTCGTAGTCGAGCCCGGCCACTGGTGTATCGCCGAAGCTGCTGGAGCCCGACACATCATCACCCGAGCCGCATGCGGCGAGGGCCAAGCACAGAACGCTGAGGCTGAGCCGCGCGCAAGTAACACGGCGTTCCGCGAAAGTTGAACCCAAGAACTTCATGAAGGTACTCCTGCAGGGAATGGAGCTCGGCTCCGGTCGTCGAGACCCAACGAACTGGTGCCAAGCGCAGGCTGAGAAGGCACGGCATTTGCCCCGACCGTGGAGACGGCGGCGCAGCGGAAATGACCTCTGCAGCTGCAGCAAAAAGGTGCAAGTGAGCTGACACTCGTCAGAGCGGTGATCCCTGTGCCGCAAAGCAAGTGATGTATCTCACGGTGCAACTGATATTTTTGCTGAACGACGGTTCAGACCTATAGGGTCAAACCAGTATTTCGGTCTGCTGGGCGTGCGGGTGTCGTCAGTCGCCGGCGCGGCGAGCCAACCCAGGGCCTCGGCGGCGTCGCACCGCAGTGGCAGTGGAAACCTGCGGGTCGGTCGTGGTGGCCAGCAATTCGGACTGGGCGTCAAGCTGCTGAGCCGCCATCACGAGCCGAACCACCGCCTCCCCGCCACGGCTGATGTGCTGCCGCATGTGGGCCAGCGCTGCAGATGCATCGCCTCGGCAGATGGCTGCCACGATCTCCCGATGTTCCGCGTCAGATGCTTTCAGCCCACTGGGATGGCCGGTGCTGCGCCGCCGGTAGGCCGCGACTGAGCGGCGCAGGTTGCGGACGATCTCGACCATCACCGGGTTGCCACTGGCTTCATAGATGATGCTGTGCAACGCGTCGTTGGCGATGGCATAGGCCCGGACGTCATTGGTCTCGGCCTGCGCCGACGCCACGGTCAATGCGGCACGAAGTGCTTCACACTGCGCCGCGCTCGCGCGCTGAGCGGCCATGCTGGCCAGCACGCTCTCGACCTCCATCATGGCCTCAAGCGAGGCCACGAGTTCGCTGATGCTGGCACGGCGAACGTAGATACCGACCCGCGGCACGATGTGCACCAGGCCCTGCGCAGCCAGCACGAGCAGGGCTTCGCGGACCGGCGTGCGGGACGCTTCGAAGCGTTGGGCCAGCTGGTGCTCGTCGATGGCACTGCCGGGGGGCCGAACGCCGGACAAAATGTCGGCCTCGACCGCGTGACGGATGCGATCCTGGAGACTGCCGCTGAGGAGGCGCTGCGCCGGTTCGATGTCCATGCATCGAACTGTATCAACTAATCGGCAGCGGACGGGTCGAGCTCACGGGTCGTCTCGTTCGTTCCGTCACGCGAAGCGCAAGCAGCCGCACGCTACACGAGGCCCTTGGCCTGATGCGGCGTCACGCCGAACTTGCGCCGATAGGCCTTGATGAAATGCGACACGCTGTCGTAGCCCGCTTCGAGCGCCGCATCCCCGACGCTCAGGTTCTGCTCGATCAGCATCCGGTGGGCGCGGGCGACCCGGCGGTCGATGATCCACTGGCTCGGCGTGGTGTTGTAGGCCTTCTTGAAATCGCGCACGAAGGTCGATGCGCTGCGGCCGGACAGCGAGGCGTAGTCTTCGACCTTGAGGTCATGGCCCTGGTAGCGCTCCATGAACTCGGTGATCGGGCGCTTGGCGAACGAGGCCTCACCCGACAGCGCCTTGATGAACTCGAAGCTGCGGTCCTGGATGGCGATCAGGTGCAGCAGCTCCTGCAGCTTGAGTTCGAGCAGCGCCGCCGTGTTCTCTGCGGCGGTGTACACATCACCGAGCGAGTGGATGTACCGGCTGATCTGCGCATTGGCCTGAAAGCTGTGAGGGCCGCAACGGCTTGCTGTCTTGTCCGTGGACTGAACCATGGGCGGCACGCTGCTCCGCAGATAACGCTCGATGACCTCACCGTCGATGAAAAACAAGAAGGCCTCGAACACACCCGGTGTCGCCACGTAGTCCGACACCACGTACACATCGCGCGGCAGAAAGATCAGGTGACCCTCGCCGATGACATGGTCGATGCCATCGGGGTCCCGGATCACCTGCCTGCCTTGCACGATGTAGACCACCAGCGGCATGGCGATGTATTTGCCCGTGTGGATGAGGTTGTCGGTCAACGTCTTTCGAAGAATGGACGAGCGCTCATCCGACAGCATCGGCTTGAGCTTCTTCGACAGATAGAGCGACTTCGGAATCACTTCCAGGGGCATGTCCACTTCCTCGGGATGCGTGCGGCACGGCCTGCCAGCGAAGCGCTCATTTTTCCACGACTGAACACATCGAAGCCAGGCAAGCTCGAACAGGCTCAGGCCGCCAACTCCACCGCATAGCTGCTGACAGGCTCGGTCGCGAAGTGCGAAGCGATGCCATCCCACTGCCCCGACGCCACCAGATGCTGCACATGCTGGCCATGAACTTCGCGCGAGTCCCAGGTCTCAACGAGCGTGAAGTTCAGCGGGGCATCGAGGTGGTGATACACCTGCACGCCTTGGCAGCCAGGCACGGTGGGCAGGCTGGCCTTCACCCCTTTTAGCACTGCGATGAACGAGTCGCGGCGTTCGGGGAGGATGTTGAAATTGATCACGAGATGAACGCCCATCGGGGTCTCCTGGTTGGTGAGGGTCTGCGCTTGCCCGTCACGAGCCAACGCCACCACGTCAGGATAGGCAGGGCCAGAAAAAGCGAATGACGCCAAACCTGGAAAAGTAGCCCGGATCCGTCAAAGGCCCCACCATTTTTCCGCTGCGACTCCGTACTTTCCCTGGGTTCGCGCAACAGAGCAACTCAACCGCGCCGCGCCGCAAGACGCTCGACAGCATGCCTCGCACCATACGCCCTCTCGACAGGCAGACAGGCCGAGCCACCATCGACCACCCCATGGCGTTCAGGAGCACATGAAGAACATCTTGACCGGCGCGCACGCTGCGCGAAACCATCGCCGGAAAACCCGCTGCCGCCCGCCTGGAAATTCTGGACCGGGAGACCTCGGTATGGGATAGTCGCGTCGCGCCCTGCCTGCAGCAACGCGCCGATGTCCAGAAGGACCCGAGCCTCGACAGCACCCGAAACACACAGATCGCGGCGCTCAGGCACAAGTCGTTCGGCACCGACGAGCAGGTTCGCATCGAGACCCTTGAACGCACACACGATTCGTCTGCAAGAGATGCCGCTCCCATTTCCCGCTAGCCGTTTGCAAGGTGACAAAGCGCTGGCCGCTGTACCAGCCCCGTCACTCACCTCTTCGCCTGCCCCTTCGCCAGCGCCAGCGACCTTCGCCCAGAGATCCGAGTACCTCGGCCTCAGCCTCCAGGTCGGCTACGGCCGGCTCCTGTTCGCTCACCTGAAGGAGCGCGGCCTCGATCCCGCGCGCCTCTATTCGGCCGACGCCCTGGCCCGCGTCGAGGCCGAGTCCGCCTCGCGCATCGCGCTGTCGGATTGGCTGGCCTGGGTGGGCGTGGCCGAACGCGAACTCCATGAGACCGACCTCGCGTTGCGATTGACCGAACACGGTCGCCCGTGGCACTCCGGGGTGCTGGGCTTCGCCACGATGACCAGCCCCACCATCCAGGAAGTGGGCCACCTGCTCGCGCGGTTTCAGCGGCTCATCACCAACGTCTATCGCATCCGGGTGATGCGAAGACCACCGTCAGTTCAAGATCCAGCTGCTGCCGAGCACCGATGTGGTGTCGCCCCCGCTGGTCGCGATGCTGCTGGGCACCTGGGCCTGGCGCGTGCGCTGGCTGACGGGCTGCCATGCGCTGCCCTTCAACGTGAAGCTGGAGTTTCCCGAGCCGCCCGACATCGCCCAGTACACCCATGCCTTCAAGGGCGTGGTGGCTTTCGGCCAGACAGAATCCTCGATGACCGGCGACCGCGACTTCCTCTCTCTGCCGGTGCTGCAGCGCGACCCCAGCGTGAACGACATGCTCTGTTCACAGGTGTCCGCCGAGCTCGACCGCCTGGCCACCGACTCCAACGACTTCGCCATTCGCGTTCGCCGCAAGATGAGCCACCAGCTGGGACAAGGCCGCGTCTCGCTCGACGAGTTCGCCGCCGTGATGCAGATGGCGCCCCGCACGCTGCAAGACCGCCTCGCACCCAGCGGCCACACCTTCCGCTCACTGCTCGACAGCGCACGCCAGACGCTGGCCCAACGGCAGCTGCTCGACCAGCGCTTCACGCTCACCGACATCGCTCTCGCCCTCGGCTTTGCCAACCAGTCGGCCTTTCAACACGCGTTCAAACGCTGGACCGGCCTCACCCCCGGCGAATGGCGCCGGCAAAACAGCACCGAGCGCAGCTGACCTTCGCCACTCCTTCTTGCCCCGACCGCACAGCCGCGCCTGTTCATGCGCGATGCCATGCGAATGCCACCAGCCCGCTCACGGACCCACTGCCATGACCTCATCCCTTGTCACCCCTGACGGCACCACGCTCCACCTGCAACGCTGGCCCACCCCGCACCCGGCCCGCGGCACCGTCCTCATCGTGCACGGCCTCGGCGAACACATCGCACGGTACGGACACGTGGCGCAGCGCCTGAACGAATCCGGCTGGAACGTCGTGGGCCACGACCACCGCGGCCACGGCCGCAGTGAGGGACCGCGCAGCGTGATTCCACAAGACGACAGCCTGCTGAAAGACCTCTCGCTCGTCATCGACACGGTGCGTGCCGAACACCCCGGCCCGCTGGTGCTGCTCGGCCACAGCATGGGCGGCCTGATCGCCTCACGCTTCGTGGCCGAAGCCCTGGGCGCACAGCCGCCAGCAGGATGGTCAAGTCCCGTCGACGCACTCGTGCTGTCGTCACCTGCGCTGGCCGCCGACTTGGGCGCAGTCAAGAAGACCTTGCTCAACACGCTGGCCTCGGCCACGCCCGACCTGTCGATGAACAACGGACTCCAAGCCGACTGGATCTCACGCGACCCCCAGGTCGTGGCAGCCTACAAGGCCGATCCGCTGGTGCACGACCGCATCACGCCACGGCTCGCACGCTTCATCCTGAACAGTGGCGAGCTCGTGCGCGAGCGCGCTGCGCAATGGCGTGTTCCGACCTTGCTGATCTTTGCCGGACAAGACCGCTGCGTCGCCCCCTCAGGCAGCAGAGGCTTCGCCGCCGCAGCGCCGGCGTCTGTTGTGACAACCCAGGAATTCGAGCCGCTGTACCACGAGATCTTCAACGAGCCTGAGCAGGAAGAGGTGTTGAAAGCGCTCACGTCATGGCTCGGTACGCTGCCCCTCACCAGCACGTGACGCTGCGGCCTGCTTCGATGGGTTAGGTCTGCAAGAGATTTCCCAGCACGCCGTCCCAGCCAGAACGAAACGTCGCATTCGGGCGATCACGGTTCAGCACGCTCAGTCCCAGCCAGGCCAAGCAGTTGGTCGTAGGCAGCGATGCCTGAAGCGCGCCCGAACCTCTCGCCCACGTCAGCGCGGGCCCGCCGTCGCATGTGCAGATAGGCTTCCGGCTGACTCAGAACCTCACCCACCTTGCGGGCGATGTCGGCCGGATCGAAGAAGTCGACCAACACGCCATTCACCCCATCCTCCAACACCTCTTGCACGGGTGCCGTGCGGGATCCCACCACCAGACATCCGCTGGCCATGGCTTCCAGCATGGCCCACGACAGCACGAATGGGTAGGTCAAGTACACGTGAACTGCAGACACCTGTAGCAAGCGGCAGTAGCGGTCGTAAGGGACACGGCCCAAGAATGAAATGCGCTCCATGTCGAGGCCGGGCGTGTCATGCGTTGAACCGTCACCTGAAGCTGCGCCAATCTCACCCAGCATCTTCTCGCGCCAGTTGGCTGCATCCTGCGGCGACTTGCCGTAGCTGACGCTGTCGCCGCCCACGATCACCACGTGGCAGCGGGGATGGGATTTCTGCAGCGCCTGCAGCGACCGCATGAAGTTGTGGAAGCCTCGATAAGGCTCTAGCTGCCGCGCCACGTAAGTCACCACCGGATCGCCCGCCCGCAGCATCCGTCCGTCTGGCAACTCGAAGGTGGCCGTCGCATCGGGCCCCAGGGCCTCCGTGTCGACACCTTCGTGGGCAAGCATGATCTTGGGTTGGTAGGCCGCCGGATGCCGGCTTTGCTGCCACTGTGTGGGGCTCACGCCAGCATCGCAGTTTTCGAGATTAAGCAGGTGCAGCGCGTTCCAGGTTCGAACACGCGCGCGGTCGTCGAAGGTGGATGGGAACTCCGGGTCGAAGCCGACGTCACTGTCGGCCGTGCCGTAGAACCATTCGCAGAAATGAACCAGCCTGACCTGCGGAAACACGTCCTTCGCATACAGCGTTTCGCCCCATCCTGGATGAGCCACGATCACATCCGGCACGAAGCCTTGTCGTTTCAGCCCCAGCAGCATGCGCGCCACCGCCTGGCCATGCAGCACGGCGGACTCGGTGCTGCGCAGGTAGTGGTGCTGCGCTGGATGAGGCACACGCGACAGCTTGTATTTCAAACAGCGAATGCCCGGCAGCCCGGGAGCGGTGTCCCGCCCGATGGCCAGAACCTGCCACCCCGGTCGGGCCGCCCAGGCTTGCGCCACATGGCGAAACTGGCCGGGAAAGTTTTGATGGATCAACAGAATGCGCATGCCTGGCAGGTCTCGGCCTTTTTCGAACGGATAGAAAAACGTCTCGCCATGAGAGCACCCCGCATCACGGGCACCCCACCTGAACGTGGCGGGGTGCCAGAGATCAAGCCGCTCGGCTCAATTCACCGAGCTTGCTGCCCAATCCACCATGATGTGCCCACCGGAGACAAAAGTTGCCCCGGTGCTCGCCGCACTGCTCGTGGCCCCGAAGCTGGCCATCGCACCAACCAGCCCCTGCACCGCCGAGTCACTCAGGATCGAACCGTCGTTGAACCGGAACTCCTCCACGTGGTACTGCGCGCCAAGGTACCAGTCCTGTACCACCAGCTTGTCGCTCGTGCCGTTGATCAGCGCTTCAAGGTTGTTGCCCACCCTGCTGTAGCGCAGGTCCGCTTGCACGATGCCTGCGGCGAACTGGATGCGGTCCTTGACGCCTGCGGTGGCGTCGTTGTCCTGCACTGTGTCTTGCCCATGCCCTCGGGCGAAGAGATAGGTGTCGGCCCCGGTGGCCCCGTTGAGCGTGTCGTTGCCGAGCCCTCCGTCCAGCGTGTCGTTGCCGACCAGGCCGCTCAGCGTGTTGGCCGCGCCGTTGCCGATGAGCACGTTGGCTGAGCCGTTGCCCGTGCCGCTGATGACACCGCTGCCCATGAGCGTGAGGTTCTCCAAGTTCGCCGTCAGGGTCTGCGTGAACAATGACTGCACGGTGTCCGTGCCACCACCCGCGTTCTCGGTGATCACGTCGGTGCTCACGTTCACGACGAACGTGTCGTTGCCCAGGCCGCCGATCAGCGTGTCGTTGCCGAGGCCGCCGTCCAG
>JBEGTX010000308.1:0-5274 GCA_041179165.1 Pseudomonadota bacterium
GGCGCCAGGGTGTAGGTCTTGCCCGGCAGTCCCGGCACCAGCTTGGCGACGCTGTCGACATGGCCGTAACCCATGCCCAGCACGCGGCCGACGTCGCGCAGCGCGGCCTTGCTGGCCATGGTGCCGAAGGTCGCGATCTGGCTCACGGCGTCGCGGCCGTACTTGTCCTTCACGTAGTCGATCACGCGGTCGCGGTTGGCCTGGCAGAAGTCGATGTCGAAGTCGGGCATCGACACACGCTCCGGATTCAGGAAGCGTTCGAACAGCAACTTGTATTGCAGCGGGTCGAGATCGGTGATCTTCAGCACATAGGCGACCAGGGAGCCCGCGCCCGAACCCCGGCCGGGGCCCACCGGGCAGCCATTGTTCTTGGCCCACCAGATGAAGTCCGACACGATCAGGAAGTAGCCGGGGAAGCCCATCTTGACGATGGTCTCCAGCTCGAACTCCAGCCGCGCCACATAGGTCGGCATCTGCTCGGCCCGTTTCGCCTCGTTCGGGTAGAGCAGCAGCATCCGCTCCTTCAAACCCTCATGCGAGGCATAACGGAAATAATCATCGGGCGTCATCTTGACGCCGTCGACCAGCGGCGTCGGGAACTCCGGCAGCTGCGGCTTGCCGAGCACCAGCGTGAGGCTGCAGCGGCGGGCGATTTCCACCGTGTTCTGCACGGCGCTCGGGATGTCGGCGAACAAGGCCTCCATCTCGGCCTGCGTCTTGAAATGCTGCTCGCGGTTGAAGCGTTTCACGCGCCGCGGGTTGGTGAGCGTTTCACCTTCGGCCACACACACGCGGGCCTCGTGGGCCTCGAAGTCTTCGGGCGTCTGGAACTGGATGGGGTGGGTGGCGACCACCGGCAGGCCGAGCTCGGCCGCCAAAGGCACGGCCAGGCGCACATGCGTTTCGTTGTTGGGCTGAGCGGCGCGCTGCAGCTCGATGTAGAAACGCTGCGGGAACACATCGCTCAGGCGCTGCGCCATCGTGCGCGCGCGCTGCGTGTCCTGCGCCATCAGTGCCTGACCCACGGCGCCCAGCTCGCCACCCGACAAGGCGATGAGCCCGCCGCTGTAGCGCACCAGCCATTCCCACTTCAGCCATGCATGCTGGCGCTGGCCGTTGCTGACCCAGGCGTGAGAGATCAGCTCGCAGAGGTTGTGGTACCCCTCCTTGCTCTGCACCAGCAGCAGCAAGCGGCTCGGCTGCTTGTCGGCTGTGCCCGGCTCGGGCTCGAGCCAGAGGTCGGCACCGATGACGGGCTTCACGCCGGCCTTGCGCGCGGTGCTGTAGAACTTGACGGTGCCGAAGAGATTGGAGAGGTCGGTGATCGCCAGCGCGGCTTGGCCGTCGGCCGCGGCAGCTGACACCAACTCGTCGATGCGCAGGGTGCCATCGACCACGGAGAACTCGGTATGCGTGCGAAGGTGAATGAAGGCCATCCACCATTTTAGGGCGACGCTGAATCACTTCCCTCGTTGAAGCTCGCGAGAATGCGCAGTCCACGAGGGCTCCGTAAAATGTCGGGGTGAACACCTTGTCCCCCATCCTCAACATCTCGGCCTACCGCTTCGTGAACATCGCGGAGCCTCTCATCCTGCACGAGAGCATCCACTCACGGGCCGAGGCCTTGTCGCTGCGCGGAACCGTGCTGCTCGCCCACGAGGGCATCAACCTGTTCCTGGCCGGACCGCCTGAGGCCGTGCGCGGGTTCGTCGCCTGGCTCACCGCCGATGAGCGCTTTGCCGGCCTGGAACCCAAAGAGAGCTGGTCGGCCGAGGTGCCCTTCGGCAAGCTGCTGGTCAAGGTGAAGCCGGAGATCATCCGCATGAACCATCCCCAGCTGCAGCCGGCTGCGGGCCGCGCCCCGGCGGTCGATGCGAAGACGCTCGCCCGCTGGCTCGACCACGGCGTCGACGACAACGGCCGCGAGGTGGTGATGCTCGACACCCGCAATGCCTTTGAGGTCGACCACGGCCGCTTCACCGGCGCCATCGACTGGCGCATCGACAAGTTCAGCGAATTCCCCGAGGCCGTGCGCGCCCATGCCGACAGCCTGCGCGGCAAGACCGTGGTCAGCTACTGCACCGGGGGCATCCGCTGCGAGAAGGCCGCGCTGTTCATGGCCGAAGAAGGCATCGACAACGTGCTGCAGCTCGAAGGCGGCATCCTCAAGTACTTCGAGGAAACCGGCGGCGCTCACTACGATGGCACCTGCTTCGTCTTCGACGACCGCCGCACGGTGGACCATGCCCTCAGCGAGCCTGGCAACTGAGCCAGGCTGGCGTTCTCAGGAGTTCAGCGCGTCGAGCACTTCCGAGTAGAACTCGCGCTTGAAGAGGATGTAGACGACCAGCGCCGTGCTGCACATGAACACCACCGGCGAGAAGAACCAGCCCACGGCGGCAAACGACATGTAATAGGCCCGCAGCCCGTCGTTGAAGGTTTCGGCCGCCAGACCCACGACCTTGCCCGCACGGTTGGCAAACGCCTCGCGCGGAATGCCCAGGGTCTCGAACTGATGGGCCTCTGGCGCCGAGGCGATCAGCAAGGCCCCGAACGTGTACTGCCGCATCGACCAGGTGAAGCGGAAGAAGGCATAGACGAACACCACCAGCAGCAAGATGAGCTTCAGGTCGAACACCATCGGTGCCGTGTTGACCGCGGCGAACGGGATCTCGCGCACCACCTCGTTGGCCTTGTCACTCGTGCCCAGCACCGCCAGCAGGCCGCCGATGATCAGCACCGTGGTCGACGCAAAGAACGACGGGCTGGTGGACAGGTTCTGGATCACCGTGCCATCGAACACGCGCACCTCGCGGTAGGTGGTCTGCAGCATCCACTCGCGGCGCACGCGGTTGGTGGCGGCGAGGATCGACGGCCGGGTCTGCGAGCGGTCGCGAGCAAACCAGGCGTAGCCCGCCCAACCGCCGAAGAACACGGCCACGGCCAGCCAGTCCATCCAAGGCAGCAGGTGCATCACTTTGAGCAGGGTGTTCATGCCGCAACTGTAGCAAGGTGTTGCAGCCACAGGCACTTGCCCCCCGAGAGTTGACTTACTTCACGAATTTCACCCCCCATCAAGGGGATCGCAGGCATGGCAAAAGCGGGCCGCCGCTGGTTAAACTTCTGTGCATCAACCACGGGCAGCCGTGGCCCTGATCCGAACGAACACTGGGAGATCGACATGCAACAAATTTTCGCAGGCGGCCCGAACGGCGGTGCCGAGCTGGGCACCAGCCGAGTGGATTTCATCCGCTCCACCTACACCTACCTCGCGGGCGCCATCCTCGCCTTCATTGCCATCTCGGGTGTGTTTCACCTGAGCGGCCTCGGCACCAAGATGCTGGCCATCCTGATGGCCGGCAAGTTCATGTGGCTGGCCTTCATGGGCGCCTTCATGCTGGTGGGCTGGCTGGCGACAAGCATTGCCGACAAAGCCGAGTCCAATCAGAAACAGCTGCTCGGACTGGGCATCTACACGCTGGCTGAAGCCCTGATCTTCGCCCCGATGTTCGCGCTGGCGAACGCGGTTGCCCCCGGTGCCATCGGCGCCGCAGGCTTCATCACGGTGCTGCTGGTGGGCGCCCTCACCTGGACCGCCTTCAGCTCCAAGACGAACTTCTCGTTCATGGGCGGCTTTCTTCGCGTGGGCGGCATGGTGGCACTCGGTGCCATCGTCGTCAGCGTCATCTTCGGCTTCAAGCTGGGCATCTGGTTCTCGGCACTGATGGTGCTGTTCGCTGGCGGCTGCGTGCTGTACGACACCTCCAGGATCATCCATGAGTACCCGACCGACCGTCCGGCTGGCGCCGCGCTGCACCTGTTTGCATCGATCGCCCTGCTGCTCTGGTACGTTCTGCGCATCCTGATCTCGCTGGCTTCGGACGACTGAGTCCTGCCGGCTGCCAGGCGGGCCGTTCGCGGCCCTGCCTCGGCACCGAGCATGCTCCCACCGCGGTGGCAGCATGCTTTTTTTGCGCCCAAATTCTCTTCACAGCGCTTCTTTCACACGCATTTCCCCAACCCCTTCACCATACGGTTCCACCATGTTGAGCAAAATCCGCAGTTTCCTGACCATCCCCATCCTGTTGCTGTTCGGCCTCGGCCTGGCCTACATCACCTTCGACGAGCAGACCAAGCAAAAGGCCTTGCTCGACCACGGCAAGACCACGCAAGCCGCCGTTGAAAAAGTCGAGTGGAACAAGAAGCGCTCGACCGAAAAGGATTTCAAGGTCTTCGTGAAGTTCGAGACCGAAACCAAGCAGCCCGTGAGCACCTCCATCAAGGTGTCGAACGAGCTGGGCAAGAAGATCCGCGACGACAACAACATCCAGACCGTCGCCATCCTGTACCTGCCGGAAAAGCCTGCGACCGCCGCCATCGCAGGCGACACGCAAGAGTTCGGCATCCAGTACGGCTTGGCTGCAGCGCTGATCGTGGGCGCCATCGGTCTGTTCTTCTACCGCCGCCGTTCGGCAGCCAAGGAAGCGGCCGCCCCTGCCGTCGCCTGATTCTTCAGGTCAGCGCGTTCATCGCGCCAACAAAAATGGCCACGATCTCCGTGGCCATTTTTTTGTCCCGTGCGCCAAGCGCCGGCAAGGTGCGACCTCGATCGCCACCCATGGTGGCCCCTGCTCTCGACAGAACAACTCAGGCGGCCAGGTCGAACACCAGCACCTCGGCCTTTTGCCCGTCCGTCAGCACCAGCGACGACTCCTGCGACAAGGTCAGGGCATCACCCGTCGACAACAGCGTGCCATTGACGTTCAACTGCCCTTGCACCAGGTGCACATACGTCAAGCGGGCGGGGTCGAGCGCCAACGCTGCGCGCTCCTCGCCATCGAACAAACCGGCCCGCAGGCTGGCATCCGAATGGATGCTCACCGAGCCCTCACGCCCATCACGGCTCGCCACCAGCCGCAGCACACCGCGCTTGCTGTCTTCGGCAAAGTGCTTCTGCTCATAGCCCGGGGTGACACCTTGCTCGTCAGGCAACAGCCAGATCTGCAGGAAGTGCGTTTCATCGTGCTGCGCGTGGTTGAACTCGCTGTGGCGGATGCCGCTGCCCGCGCTCATGCGCTGCACATCACCAGGAACGATGGTGGCGCCATTGCCGATGCTGTCCTTGTGGCCGAGCGCACCCGACATCACGTACGACACGATCTCCATGTCGCGGTGGCCGTGGGTGCCGAAGCCGGTGCCAGGGGCGATGCGGTCTTCGTTGATGACGCGCAGGTTGCCCACGCCCATGTGCGCCGGGTCGTGGTAGTCGGCGAA
>JBEGTX010000309.1:0-14356 GCA_041179165.1 Pseudomonadota bacterium
CTGCCGCCTGGCAACGTGTGTTCGATGCCTGCACCGACCTGCCGCAGCGGCCGTCACGCACCACGGTGCGGGCGCTTCACCTGGCTGTGTGGGGCGGCCGACGCTACGCCATGCTGATCCAGCTCAACCCGGCGCAGATGAGTGTGTGGGCGAGCGAGATGGAGCGGCTGTGCTTCGCCACGGTGACGAGCACCGGCGTGCCGCCCTGATCGTTCAGTTCTTGTTGGCCATGCCGAGGCCTGGCAGGGTCACCGCCGCACCCAGGCCAGGCGGCACGATCACCCGGGCTGTCGTCGTCCGAGACCAGCGTTCCGGTCGCGCATCAACGGCCGAGCTGCGCCAGCGCGGCCTGCAGCCCCGCCAGCCCGCCGACGCGCTGGTCGTTGATGAAGACCTGTGGCATCTGGCGAACGGAGGGACCGCATTTTTCGTAGAAGGCAAGGCGTGCGGCCTCGTCCTCGATCTTGATTTCCTCGAAGTCGATCGTGCGCGACTTGAGCAGCATCTTGACCGAGTCGCACTGAGGGCACGCGGATTTGGAGTAGACGACGATGTGAAGTGACTTCGCACGCCTGCTGCAGATCGTCTCCAACCTCTTGAACAACGCGGCCAAGTACACCGAAGAAGGAGGGACGATCCACCTCGCCCTGAGTGCCGACAACGGCCACGCCGAAATCACCGTAAGCGACAACGGCATCGGCATCGAGGAAGACCTGCTGCCCAATGTCTTCGAGCTGTTCGAGCAAGGCAAACGCTCGCTCGACCTCAGCCAGGGCGGGCTGGGCGTGGGGCTCACGCTGGTGCAGCGGCTGGTGCAACTGCACAACGGCCAAGTGCGCGCGATCGGTCGAGGCGTGGGCCAGGGGTCGGAGTTCCGCGTGGTGATGCCCTGCTTGGTCGACGTGAACGCAACCGACATCGCCGCGTCCTCAGAGCCTGAGCCGCATGCCGTCGGATGCCGCCGAATCCATCGCCATGTTCCTGCAGTTCGAGGGGCACGAGGCCAAGACCGTGGTCGACGGCCCGCAGGCCCTGGCCTGTGCCCCGGTGTACGAGCCCGACGTCGTGCTGCTCGACATCGGCCTGCCTGGCATGGACGGCTACGAGGTCGCGTCGCGCCTCAGGCAGCTTCCCCAAACCGCGTCGGCCTTGCTGATCGCCCTCACCGGCTACGGACAGGAGAGCGACCGGGCCCACGCGCATGCGGCAGGATTCAACGCCCACCTGGTGAAGCCGGCTGACCCTGCCGTCTTGGCCGGGCTGATCGTGGCGCATCAGCGCAAGGGGGAGAGCACGAACGCCGACGGGGCGGGCGCACGGTCGATCAAGGGCGGGTCTTGATCGGTCATCTCCAGAGCAGGGCGTGAGCAGACAGGGGGCTGAACTTCGACTCAGAGCAACTGTGGTCGATTCTTCTCCAGCCAGGCTTTCACATGCGCCATCAGAGCATCGGCGCTGTCCAGGCAGGCGCCGACGGCTGAGTCAGGCACCGTGTCACCTGAATAGTCCGACAGGTTGCTTTGTTTGCGAAGTGCGTCGAGCACGATCACTTGGGACTGAGGCAAACCCACCGACGTCGTCAGCGTCTGAAGCCCGGTTTGGTGATGGCCGGGTTTGCTGGTCAGGGTGCGATAGCCATGGGCATGCAATGCCACGATGGCCAGTTGCATGACGGCCTTGTAGGCCGCATCGAATCGGTTCTCGGCGCTCAGCCCGACCAGCTGTGCATCTTCCAGGTTGCGCTGTGCAGCGCTCAGCAGTTTGCCCACCACCGCCTTGTCGGGCGAAATGGTCTCAAGGCTGATGCCCAACAAGTTCTGCAAGCTCACGCTCTCCTCCAATCAGGAACACCTTGGGTTTGGACAGCACATCGCGCAAGAAGGAATCTGAGGCAGCCTTCTGCGAATACTCGTCCGCAGAAAACACCTTGGGGTTCACCTCTCGGCCCAGCACGGACTGAACGGGGTAGAGCACTTGCACTGCTTGGGTGAAATCCAGGTCTCCAATCAGCATAAGGTCGATGTCGCTGCCCGAGGTCTCTCGCCCTTGGGCCATTGAGCCAAACACGAATGCAACGTCGAGCTGAGAAGTGACCGGCGCCAAGGCCTGCAAGAGCACGTCCGCCAAGCCCGAAGTCTTGCGCAAGATGCCAGACAACTCGTTGAAAACAGGGCACCGTATGTCGGCGCTGTAGAGAAGTTGATTGCCGCGCTTCTCACGCAGCAGCAAGCCCACGTCCGCCAGCTTGTTCAGCTCCCGCGTCACTGTGCCCGCGGGGAGCCCCGTGCGGCGCGCAATTTCACGCCCATGCAGCGCCTCTTCAGGCCGCAGCAACAACAAACCGAGCACGCGGCGGCGGTACTCGGGCAGCAAGACAGAGGCAAGAGATTGATGCATATTTGGCGTCAATTGTCGCCTAATTTGCATCACCCTAACAAGTGCCGCTTCGCCCGAGCCAGGTCAGGCGAACGACCGCCACAGTTGCGTCTCGACGAACCAGTGATTGAGGCGACTGGTGTGAAGCGTGATGGCGTCGCCATCGGACAGCTCTTCCAACTCGACCAGCAGCTTGTGGCGGGAGCCGGAGTTGTCGAAGATGTAGGCGCGGTGCGCCACATCACAGGCCTCGGTCATCAGGTCGATGGATTCACGGTAACGCTTGCGCACCTTGTCTTCCGGCACGGGATGGCCTCCCTGCAAGACCCGGCGCTGCACGCGGTCGAGATTGATGTCGGGATCGTCCGTCGCCACGAAGTAGAGGTAGACGCGATAGCCCCGCGCCCTCGCCTCCCTCATGAAGTCGACCTTGTCCCGAGACGACATCACGGTCTCGAAGGTGAAGGTCTGCCCTTCTTCCAGCAGCTCGCGGCGGATGGCGTCGGCCAGCACCGAAGCGACATAGGAGTTGAAGGGGCCGGGAAGCCGCAAGGTCAGCGCCTCGTCGACGCTCATGTGCCCGAGCAGCGAATGCAGCCCGAGCTTCTCGGCGAAGGAGGAGCTCTGGATGTGCTGCTCGAGCCCGCGCAGTGCGGCCTCGGGTGAGGTGCGAAAGCCCAGCGCGGCCAAGTTCAGTTCGCCTGCCGATTGCTTCAACGCGCGTTCGATCTCGTCGGCATTGATGAACACACCAAGCCACTCGGGCTTGAGCTCTGTCTGGATGGTGCTTTTGCCGGACCCGTTGGGACCGGCCAGCACACGCAGACGCGGCCGGGCAGGCTGGGCGAAGTGGGCGGCGTGCTCGGCCGCCGGCTCGCTGCCAGCGGGTTTACTTGGAACGTTTGAGGACGGCACCCAGCTTGACGCGTTTTCCTAAGGGCAGGTGCTTGATGACGGTGGAAGTGCCGTCAGCGCGGCGCTCAACCATCTGGCCCTGGCTCGTCTTCACGACGACCGCCCCGGTGCGGCTGAGCGTGGTCTTGTACGCCTCACGGCCCGACTTTGCTGCGAGCTGGGGGAAGCTGCGCTCAGCGACCTGCATCGCATGTTCGGACAGGGGCTCGCTGGTTCGAGAAGACATGACAGGTCCAAAAGCCGTTGTGGCTTCATTCTATCCGCCGCAGGCGCTTCGAGACCCCCTCGCCCAGGGCCCTCCAAGGCGCCAATGCGCTTGGCGTGACGCCCTTCACACCTACAATTCCCCATGCCCTCCGTGTTGCCATGACTGACCAACCGCTGTTGATCGCCCTTGTCGCGGTCCAGTTCGTCGTGCACGCGCTCGGATGGTCGATGGCGGCGCACGTCACCGGCCGCTGGCATGACGCCGAGGGCCAGTTCGCGGGCTTCTGGCTGCTGTTGGCGGCGGGCCTGCTCTTGTACGTGCCAGCCTGGGCGTCGGGCAGCGCGCCTCGCAACCTCGGCAACGTGCTGATCGTGGTCGCGCTCGCGGCGCAGCACCGCGGCATGTCGCTCTACTGGGGCCGCAGACCGCTGGACCGTGCCTACTTTGCACTCAGTGCCATCACCTTCGCGCTGACCGCCATCAGCCTCACGCTGGCCAGCGGGCACGGGCTGCGCGTGGCTGCCGTGTGCCTGGGCGCCGCAGTGATGCTGGCAGCGACCGTGCACCTGGTCTGGAAAAGCGGCAAGCCGCAGATGCCTCGCTTCTCGCTCGTGATGGTGGGCGGCTACGGCCTGCTTGCCGCAGTGCTGTGTGCCCGCGCGGTGCAGGCCCTGACCGTCGCCCCCGCCACCAAGATCTCGATCGACGCCCCGGGTCACCTGAATGTACCGTTCGCGATCCTCGTGCTTTTCATCGGCGGCCTGATCAACCTGGCGCAGGTCCGCCTGATCCTCGGGCGTGTGCTGCAGCACCTGACGGCCGAGGCCCGCACCGACCCCCTCACGGGTACGGCCAACCGCCGCGGGCTGACCCGCTACCTCGACGAGGTCCACGCCCGCTCGCGGGATGGCGATCACCCCTATGTGTTGATGATGGTCGACATCGATCACTTCAAGGCCATCAACGACCAGCACGGACACGACGAAGGCGATCGCGTCATCACCCGCATTGCCCAGGCCTTGCGAGACGGCCTGCGTGTCGGCGACTTCGTCGCGCGATGGGGCGGCGAAGAGTTCTGCGTGCTCATGCCCCGCATCCGCCTGGCCGAAGCGCGAGCGCTGGCCGAACGGCTGACGCTGCAGGTGGCCGCATCCGGCCATCCGCGCGTGACCATCAGCGTCGGCATTGCCGAAGCGCGCGCGCACTCGGAAACAGCCGAGACGGTGATCAAGCGGGCCGACGAAGCGATGTACCTGGCCAAACAGTCGGGACGCAATCGGGTCGTCGAGGCCGTGGGCGCGATGCCAGCCTGACGCCGCCAAGCCGCGTCGCCTTAAGCGCAATCAACAGCAACCCGATGCGTGAGCGCCAGGGAGCCTCAAGGTTCACAGCACCAGCAATGCCCGAAAGTCGTTGACGTTGGTGAATGTGGGGCCTGTGGTGACCAGGTCACCCAGCGGGGCGAAGAAGTTGTAGGCATCGTTGCGATCGAGGAAATCAGCGCCAATGTGACCGAGCGCAGCGGCCCGCAGCAACGTATCGGGTGTGACAATCGCGCCCGCGTTGTCTTCCACACCATCGATGCCATCGGTGTCGGCAGCGAGCACGTGCACGCCGGGCTCTCCACGCAGTGCGAGCGCGCAGCCCAGCAGGAACTCGGTGGCACGCCCGCCCCGGCCGCCCTTGGCGCGCACGGTCACCGTGGTTTCGCCGCCGCTCAGAATCACGCAGGGCCGTTGGAACGGCGCATCGCGCCGTGCCACCGAGCGCGCGATGGCCGCATGCACCTTGCCCACCTCACGCGATTCGCCTTCGATGTCGTCGCCCAGAACATGGGCCTCAATGCCGGCGGCCCTGGCGAGTGCTGCCGCCGCATCAAGTGACTGCAACGGTGTGGCGATCATGTGCAAGACATGGCCGTGAAAGCAGGCGTCACCTGGCTTGGGTGTTTCGAGTTCGCCGCGCTCGAGGCCTGCACGTGCAGCGGCAGGCACCGCGATGCCGTAGCGATCGATCACGGCCAGTGCATCAGCGCAGGTGCTCGGATCGGCCACCGTGGGCCCGCTCGCGATGACCGACGGGTCGTCGCCCGGCACATCGCTGATCACGAGCGTGACCACACGCGCCGGCGCGCACATCGCGGCCAGGCGCCCCCCCTTGATCTGAGACAGGTGCTTGCGCACGCAGTTCATCTCGTCGATTGCGGCGCCACTGTGCAGCAAGGCCTTGTTGATGGCCTGCTTGTCGGCCAGCGTGACACCGTCGACCGGCAGGCTCAGCAGCGCCGAACCGCCGCCCGAAATCAGGCACAGCACGAGATCGTCTGCGGTGAGCCCTTGCTGCGTCAACGCGACGACGCGCTGCGCGGCATCGAGCCCGGCCGCATCTGGCACAGGGTGCGAGGCCTCGACGATCTCGATGCGCCCTGCCAGCGGCGTGGCAGGCACAGGCACGTGGCCGTAGCGGGTGACCACCAGCCCGGAGATCGGCGCATCAGCCGGCCACAGCGCATCAACGGCCTGCGCCATCGCCCCGCCAGCCTTGCCCGCACCAATCACCAGCGTGCGCCCTTTCGGAGGCGACGGCAAAAATTCGGCGGTGATCGTGCCAGGCAACGCGCGTGCCACCGCCTGGTTGTAAAGCGCGTTCAGGAACTCACGCGGATGGGTGTGCGGAGAGGGTGCAGTCATCACCGCATTTTGGGCAGTTGATGCGCGTTTGACCAGTGTTCATTGCTTCGAACGCACATCGCCCATTCCCTTGCAACTCCGGAGCGACTCAGCCGGCATCCGATGCAATGACGGAGAAGTCTGCACGCTGCAAGCGATGAAGTTCGATGAATGTCACCAAGCTGTCCCCATCGTGCCAGAGCCACCCCAGTTCATCGTCCGACGACAGGGTCAACAACGAACACCAGTCCGGGCCGGGGGTGGGGTCATAGCACAGCGTGCCGTTGTATGGGAAGCCGAGCAGGTAATGCGGACTCTCGCGCAAGGCGTGGCGAAACTCTGTGTATTGGTCCTCCAGCTCCTCGTCAAGCGGCCACATGGACCTCGCTTCGCGTGTGTCGGGCCAACGTGGAACATCGAGACCCGCACGGAATTGCACGACACACGAAGCGCCCAGACGAACGCCAGAGGGTGGCTCCTGCGGGAGCAGCGGCGTCTGCTCGCTGAAGCAAAAAACACGAACATAGTCGGGCTGCTGCCAGAAGGTTCGGTCGTTCTCGTCATGCGCCTGGAAAAACGCCAGAACGCCAGTAGCTGGCAGCGAGGAGGCGCCAGGTATTCCCGACAGGTCGGCCAGACGGAACTGCGCAATGAATCGGCAGGGCCCGTGTTCATGATGTGGCCAGACGAAATCCACTGGCAAGTCAGGCGAGCCTCCGAACTTGCTGCAGCCCGCGTGCACGACACCCTTCGACATCAGGATGTCGATGCAAGGCCGAGCCATCTGCCACAGCGTGTCGGCCTGTTCCTGCAGCTCGGCTTCGTCGAGGCCACGCTTGAATTCAGGGCTCATGGGCACCGATCCTTGTTGTTCCGGGTGAAGTGGCTTGCGATCAGCCATCGCACGTGGGCATGAATTGTGTCACAGCGCGGCCAGCACCCCACCACCCACCCACGCTTCACACACCCGAAACACCTCGGCCAGGGTGCTGCCCTCGGCCTGGCGGCTCTGAAAGGCCAGCCCCACATTCCGGCTCGCGCCCTTGAGCTCGGGCACGTCACTGCGCACGACCACGTCGTCACGGCGGCGCGCCATGTGCAGCGGGGCGATGGTCACGCCAACGCCCGCGGCGACGAGGCCCAGCGCCCACTCTTCGCTGCGCACGCGGGCGCGCACATCGGGCACCACCTTCATCATGCCCATGCCAGCATGCCAGTACTCGGCCAATTCGCAGTGCGTGCGTTCGATGAAGGCCACACCATGCAGGTCCTGGAGCGACACGGCATCTTGTATCGCCAACGGATGGTCGAGGGGCACCACCAGCACGTAGTGCTCCTCCCATAAGGGCAAAAACGCATGGCCCGTGGGCACACACGATTCGGCCGTCAGTTCGGCGTCCACCGGCTGGCCCGCCACGGCCGATTCACCTGCGTCGTCGCCATGCACCGACACCTGAAGGTGGGTGAGCTCGCGCCGCAGGTGGCGCAGCAATCGCCCCACGTGATCGATGTTCATCGAGGCGTGCACGCGCAGACTCAATCGCGGATGGCTGGCCGCATCCTGGAAGGTTTCGACCAGCGCCTCGGCATCGGCCAGCAGCTTGCCGCCCATGCGGAACAAACGCTGCGCAGCCGGCGTGGGCAGGAGGCCGCGCTGCTGGCGAGTGAAGAGCCGCGTGCCCAGCTCCTCTTCCAGCTGCGCGATGGCGTTCGAGATGACCGGCTGCGTGACATGGCACTGCCGCGCCGCGGCCACGGTGGTACCGGCCTCATAGGCGGCGCAGAAGTAACGCAGGTTTCGCAGGTTCATCGTCAGCTTCTCATGGAGGGGAAATGCGGCAAGGTCTGGAGCACGTTCTCGTCATGTGCGGGCACGACGGTGATGCCGGGGTGGCGCTTCATCACCTGATGGATGTGCACGATGGCCGCTTGGTTGGCGGTTTCGTCATGGTCGAGCGGCAGGATGTGGCGCACCAGCCAGGAGCGGTCGGCTGGCGTCTTGAAGCCTTCGAGCGTCCAGGTCACATCGCCCGTGAACAGGTAGCGCTGCCCTGAAGGCAGGCTCAGCAGCATGCCCACTTGGCCGGCAGTGTGACCACCCAGCGGAAGCAGCAGCACACTGCCATCGCCGAACACATCGTGACTGCGCGCGAAGCCCAGCACCGGCGGGCCCTCGAAGACCAGATCGCGCCAGTGTTTCACGCCGTCGAACTGGCTGCGCAGAAAAGCCGGTGCATGCGCATGGGCCGCCTCGTCGCGCTCAGCGGGCGTGGCCCACACCTCGGCGTCCGGAAAATCCGGCAGGCCGCTCACGTGGTCCCAGTGCATGTGCGAAGGCACGATCATGCGGATGTCTGCGAGCGGCCAGCCTTGGCGTTGAAGCTGGTCGGCCACGGGCAACCAGGCCCCCCGATCGAAAGCGAACACCTGCCGATGAAAGAGGCCGTTGACCGCGAACTGCGCCTCCACGTGCCGGCCGAGACCGGTGTCGTACAGCAGCTGACCTTTCGGATGCCGCACCAGCACCGCCACCTGAACAGGACGGCGATGCACCAACCAGCGCCCACCGCCCACGAGCAGCGCCTCGGCCGAGCCCTTGGATTGAGAGGTCTGCAGCGTGGTGAAGGCGAGACCCTCGGGTGCCTGGGACGCGGGCAAGGTTGACAGGCCGACAGGCTCGGCACCTACCGCCAAAGGAGAGTCGCCAGCGCGGACGAGCATGCCCGCCAAAGCAATCAGCAACACGAACGCCAGCAGGCCCCAGCCCGCGCGTTTGAGCCAAAGAGAAATCATCGATGCACCTCGAGGTTGTGGTCAGCAGCTGTCAGCGTAGGGACCGGGCATCGATAAGTAAAATCACATTTTCTTGGCGAAGTTTAAAGAAAAACGCATAGCAAGGCGTCCTATCGCTCTGTGAATAAGCTTCAGCTGCGGGGTGCTGCGGCTCATCCCAGTGCTGCTTCGCACTGCACATAGATGCCGCATTTGCCAACCACCCGATCCACAATCTGCCATGTGATCGCTCATCCAATCTGAAAATAGATAGCAAATACAGCACAATTTTTCTTTTCATCAGTTGATGCCTTATTTGCTATATTAAAAAACATCAAGAAGCCCTTCTACCCTTTGCCGTAGGGCTTCATCCAATCAGATGAATAGCATATACAGCATATGGACAGCCTATATTCCCTCGGCAGATCGGTGGCGCAGCTCAGGCAGCAGCAGGGGCTGACCCAGAAACAGCTCTCGGTGCTTTGCGGCCTGGGCCAGTCGACCCTGGCCCGCTTCGAGACAGGTGGCGTCGCAGAGTTCGGCTCGCGCAAACTGCTCCGCCTGCTGGAAGTCCTGGGCCACGAGCTGTCGTTCACGCCCAAGAGCAGCAGCTTCACCCTGGACGATGCCCTGGCAGAACGGCAGCGTGAGGCTCAGGAGCTCGGTGAGGCCAACGCCTCAGGGCGAACCCAGCGATGAAGCTGCACGTCTACGTCCACAACCAACCGGTCGCCACACTGGAGTCGACAGACGGTTTCCGGCATGTGATGACGTACCACCCGGACGTCCAGCCTGAGCAGTTCGTCTCCCTGCTCATGCCCGTGCGCACAGAGTCCTACGCCTATCCGGAACTGCATCCGCTGTTCCGGATGAACCTGCCTGAGGGGTTCTTGCTCTCCATCCTGCAAGAACAGCTAGGCCCCCACGTCGGCGCATCGCCATTGAACCTGCTCTCCGTGGTCGGGCGCAATGCCATCGGGAGGGTCAAGGTGGCGACACCCGGTGCAGACCCCACGCAGCCGCCGGTGCCATTTGACCTCAACGGCATCCTGCGGGGCGACAACTCAGAGGAGGCGTTCGTCGACCTGGTGCGCCGACACGCAGCGTCGGGTGTCTCCGGCGTCGTTCCGAAGTTCCTCTCGCCAAACACGTTGGACGAGCACACCAAGGGCACCCTGGCCACCGAGCGCTACATCGTCAAAGGCACGACCGCTCGGCTGCCCGGCGTGGCCCTCAACGAGCACCTGTGCATGGAAGTGTCGCGCCGGGCCGGTCTCCCGACGGCGACGACCGAGGTCTCCGATGACGGACAAGCCCTGGTGGTCCATCGCTTCGACTTCGAGGCCGACGGCACGACGCGCAAGGGCATGGAAGACTTGTGCAGCTTGCTCACGCTGCGGCCGGAGCAGAAGTACGAGTCCACGTGGGAGCGCGTTGTCGGGCGCATCAAGAATGTCACGCCTCAGGCCGAGCAACAGAACGCCGCGCTTTCGCACCTTGCCGACCTGCTGCTGCTGACCTACGCGCTGCGCAATGCCGATTGCCACACGAAGAACATCGCCTTGCTTTACAGCTCCCACAACCACATCGAGCTCGCGCCTGTCTACGACATGCTGACCATCACGGTCTACGACGACTTCGCCAAGAACCCGCCAGGCATGCCCGTCGAGGGGCGCAGCACCTGGACGCCAGGCAAAACGCTGGAGCGGTTTCTGCAGACAAGGTGCAACGTGATGCCAGCGCAAACGCGCGAACGCGTCGAACGCATCTGCGAGGCCATCGTTCAGGTCACGCCGCAAGTCGTCGCAGCCACAGCGCAGTACCCGGCGTTTCTTGAAACGGGCAAGCGCATGCTGCACGCCTGGAACGACGGCATGAACAGCCTGCGCCTTCAGAAGACATGGAGCCTGTCGACACTGGACAAGGCCATTGAGGCCGCCAAGTTCTCCGATCCAAAGCCCGCCTCTCCGACCCAACCAGAGAAGATGGGCCCTTCGCCTTTGCTGGGACGGCGCTGAAACGCCGACTGCTCAGCGCTTTCACCCGAACTGAGGGCTGGCAACGTCGAGGCTCGTGTCATGAACCGTGACCTCTGCGCGAACCGAGTTCAGAACACGTCAGCCCGTCGTTGGGATGGGCTTGCGGCGTGAAGGCCGAGAGGCCGCTGGGCCGTGCCTTGCTGCCACGCCAGCAACAAACTGCCCGAACGATTCGAGCAGCGGAACGGCGTTGAAAGACGGCCCCTCCAGCATGGACAGCGCCTGCACGGTGGCTTCCAGCGTGGAGACCTGGTCCGCTCGACGCGCCGCGCGGATCTCGCGGTAGCGCGTGGGCTCCGGCTCGTTCAACGACAGCCGTGGCAAAGCCGCCAAGGCCGGATGATCGATCAACATGCGAAGGCTTTTGCGCCACGTGGCGTCGATCACCACCAGGCGCACGGGCAAGGTCGCCGTCGTGACGGTGGCCACGGACGGTGCAAGCGGCACGTCCGGGTACAACAGCCACGTGTCACGCCCCGGACGATGCAGCAGCGCCTGCAGTCCTTCAGAGGCAAAGCGATCGCCGATGACCACCTCGCAGCGCGACAGTGAAAGGCGCAGCAAGGCCACGCTGTTCTTAGCTTGGCGCTGTTCCTGGGGATGCTGCAGCACCAGCACCTCGGTGACATGGTCTGTCGGACGTGCCAGCGCACACACGCAGGCCGCCGCTGGACGCAAGCAGTGCGCACAGACCCGGCGGAGAGAGCTTGATGGATCGTTCACGAGCACATGGTCGCATGGCCCGCTGCACGTCACCGTGGATGGGGTCGACAGCAGGCGGCCGCAGTTCGCATCAGCTTGGGGTGTCTCAGGCACCTCACCTGGCGAAGTCCGCTCGTTGAATGCCAAGCGCCTCAGAGCGGAGACTTCATCTCCTTGAGTCTGGCCGTCAGCTTCATGTTCTCGCCGTAGTCGACGGGGCAATCGATGAGGACCACCGTGTTGTCGGCGATCGCCTGGCGCAGCACCGGCACCAGATCCTGTGCCCTCTCCACGCGATAGCCCTTGGCACCGAAGCTCTCTGCGTACTTGACGAAGTCCGGGTTCTTGAACGTCACGTGGCTGGGCCGTCCGAAGGTGCGAAGCTGGTGCCAGGTGATCAGCCCGTACTCCGCGTCGTTCCAGATCAGCACGACGAACGGCGTCTTCATCCGCAGCGCCGTCTCGATCTCCTGCGAGTTCATCATGAAGCCGGCGTCGCCAGTGACCGCCACGACGGTTCGTTCTGGATGGGCCAGCTTGGCGGCGAGCGCACCCGGCACGGCGATCCCCATGGCCGCAAAACCGTTCGAGATGATGCAGGTATTGGGACGCTCGGCGCGGTACATCCTCGCCATCCACATCTTGTGCGCGCCCACATCGGAGATGACGATGTCGTCCGGACCGAGCACCTCGCGAAGGTCCCACACGATCTTCTGCGGCTTGATGGGAAAAGCATCGTCCGACGCGTGCTCTGCACGATCGGCAACGATCGCTTCACGCAATGGCGTGAACGGCAAGGTCTGCCGCGGACGCGCCATCGCCGACAGCGCCTGCAGCGAATGCGGAATGTCTCCCAGCACGCCGACGGAAAGGATGTAGCACTCGTCCACCTCGGCCGGCAGCGCGTCGATGTGGATCAACATCTTGTCGCCGCCGGGATTCCAGAGCTCGGGCGGATACTCGACCATGTCGTATCCGATGGAGATGATCAGGTCGGCCTTCTCGAACGCGAACCACGGCAGGTCGCGCGCCTTCATGCCGATGGTGCCGAGGGACAGCGGATTGTCGAAGGGCATCACACCCTTGGCCATGAACGTGTTGGCAACCGGAATCTGCAGTGCTTCGGCAAAATTCACCAGGCTCTGCGCCGCGCCTTGGCGGATGACGCCGTTCCCCGCCAGGATGACAGGCGCCTTCGCGCTGTCGATCAAGCGCGCCGCTTCGCCCAGCTTGCCGTCAGGCGCCAGCGACCTGTAGGCCGTCTGGACCTTGATGGGCGCCTTGTCGGTCTCCATCTCGGCCACGTTCTCTGGAAACTCGATGAAGGTGGCACCCGGTTTTTCAGTCTGGGCGACCTTGAACGCCTTGCGGACCACCTCGGGAACGATGCCAGGCTCGAGCACCTGCACCGCGTACTTCGTGATCGGCTGGAACATCCGCACCAGGTCGAGGATCTGGTGGCTCTCCTTGTGCAGGCGGTTGGTAGAGCCCTGCCCTGCAATCGCCACGACCGGCGAACGGTCCATGTTGGCATCCGCAACGCCGGTGATCAGGTTCGTGGCACCCGGCCCGAGCGTGGCCATGCACACACCCGCACGTCCCGTGAGCCGCCCGTACACATCCGCCATGAACGCCGCACCCTGTTCGTGGTGCGTGGTGACAAAACGAATGCTGCTGTCGAGCAGCGCATCCATCACATCGATGTTCTCCTCACCGGGAATGCCGAAGATGTACTCGACCTTCTCGTTCTCCAGGCACCTGACGAACAGTTCGGCGGCTTTCATCGCAACTCCTGCAAGGGGTCGAAGGCCCATTCTGACCGACGAGGCAAAGTCCGCAGCAGCCGAGGGCGAAGGCGCCCAGAAATACGCCGGCTGCCCGACAGCCTGGCGGCAATCCCTGGCTCAGGTACGCCTCGGTAAAACACATCACGTACGGCAGGCTCCCAGCGATGAAACTGTGGCCACGGTCGACGTTCAATTGTCGTGACACTGTCGCGACAATTTTCACGATGACTCAGACCGTGCGGTACCCCTCTTGACCAACCATTGGGTACTGCCGAATGGTTGGACGATGTTGGGGCCGTGGGCTGCGCGCCAGCCGGCCATTTAGAACCACCCAAGCAACGCTCTTCCAGTTTTTGCTCATTTGGCAGGGGCTCGTCGCTCATCAGGAAGCATCATGCGTGAAGCTGAGGTTGGCCTACTTCACCAACTCCATCAATTTCCCAAAGCTGTCCACCACGTCATACTTTACGTTTTCGGGGGCGTACTTTTTGTTCATGTCCTCGAAGAATTTGCGGGCGCATTCGATCTTGGTTTTCTCGATGGGGCGCAGGTCCATGGACGACATGGAGCCCTTAGTTTCCGCCACGAAGTAAACATGCTTCACTGTGCCCTCCCTGAAGGAAATGGCCCAGTCAGGGTTGTAGTCACCGACCGGTGTCGGGATCAAGAAGCCGCGCGGCAATTTTGCATAGACAACCACATCCTGGCAGGTGTCCAGCTCCTCGACGAAATCGCGCTCCACCTTGGAGTCGGTCAGCACATAGTCATAGATGTGCCTCTCAAGCTTGTTGCCGGCCTTGCTGAGGTCTTGCTTGGTCTGCCCCGCCGTGAAGATGTCCAGGCCGAACTTGTCTTCAACGGGGTCATAGGTCAGGTGTTCGATGATGA
>JBEGTX010000310.1:0-18767 GCA_041179165.1 Pseudomonadota bacterium
TGGTTTCCACGCCGATCACGCCGACGATGATTTCGGGGGGCACGCCGTACATGGCTTCAGCGCGGGTGAGCCAGCGCTCGTTCTCACGCCAGAAGGCCACGCCGGCGCGGATGCGCGTGGGCTCCACGAAACGCGAGCGGTACAGCGCCCAGTTCTTGGCCGTTCCTGCCGGCGGCGGCATGATGAACTTGACCACGCTGGGCACAAAGCGCGCCTCGGCCAGCTGGGCCTTCACCCATTCGGGGTCCAGGTTCTGGCGCACGGCGAGCTCGGCGCCGAAGGCCATCACGTCTTCGCGCTGGCCATAGGTGACGAGGTCGGGCGCACTGTCATCGCGAACGGGCACGGCCGTGCGTTCCTTCGCATGCGTGGGCAGTGACATGCCGCAGGCCAGGACCAACGAGGCCAGGATAGGGGGCGTGCGGAAGAAGGTGAGGAGAAAACGCATGGGGCGGAATTCGAAGTGGGCGCGAGAACCATTATCGATGGCGCAGTAACCTCCAAGGCATGTCGGGTTGATCTTCATCGAGCCGGCGTTCGAAGTCACTGCGAGGCGTGGCCTCAGCGTGGCCAAAACGAATCAAAAGCTGCGCCCGAGTCACAGTTCGGCGGTGGCGGCGATGCTAGACTCAACCGCATAAAAGAGGCATCAGTCGACCGTCAGAGTTGGCCGCCCGAACGCAAAAACCTGGGAGGGTTGCAATGGGAGTGGGGAACAGCCGTGTTCGCACGGCGAAGGCTGCTGCGTGTCTCTTGTCATTGTTCTGCGGGGTTTTCAACTTCGGCTTGAGCATGGCGCAGACGCCCAGCCCATCAGGGCCGTTGACTCAGCGTAGCGCAGACATGGTGTCGGCCGATCCGGCCGTGCAAACCATTCGGTCGCAATTGATGCGGCGCGTCACCGGCCTGCCCAAGGTTGACGAGATCACCCCCTCGGGAATGCCCGGCCTCTACGAGGTTCGCATCGGCACCGATCTGTTCTACAGCGATGCGCAAGGCAACTTTCTGATCCGCGGCGAACTGATCGAAACACGCGGTCTTCGCAATCTGACGCGCGAACGAATTGAAAAACTGACCGCCATCGACTTCAGCAAGCTGCCGCTGCAAGACGCGCTGGTCTGGAAGACTGGCACAGGGCAACGCCGCATTGCCGTTTTCTCCGATCCCCACTGCCCCTATTGCAAGAAATTCGAAACCGAATTGCAGGGGCTCAAGGACGTGACGGTCTACACCTTCCTGTACCCTATTCTTTCTGCCGATTCGGCTGCGACCTCTCTGGCCGTGTGGTGCAACACAGACTCCAGTGGAAGCTGGCGCAGTTGGATGCTCCAAGGCACTGTGCCCACACATGCAGCCTCATGCTCTTCGCCGATTGAGCGAAACCTGGCTTTGGGGAAATCGCTGCGAATTGAGGGTGTGCCGGCCGTGATATTTGAAGATGGATCGAGAGCGCCGGGACTGATATCTGCGGCACAGATGGAATTGCGTTTCAGCAAGGAGACAGGTCAATGAGTTCGGCGTCGGAAAAGTACAGTAATGGAGATGGCATGAAGTTTAAAGGGCAACAAGACAAATCCTTTTCCACGCCTTGGGTATTGACGATCCTTCTTTTGTTGGTCTATTTTTGACATCGACCCAGGGGATCGCTGCGCCCGCGGAATGCATGGGAACCTCAGCGGATGGCGCTGTCAAATGCACAGCGCCTGTCATTTCGGAGCCGCGCCATGGCAAGTGCTCGACGACCCGGATACAAATGGCGCAAGATTTTGAGAGTCAATGTCATCGGTCGACGCTGGGTGAGGGTGTCAGCATAGAAACCGAAGGCCAGTTGCTGGCCGTGTTGGCTTGCATGCTCAATCCAAACTCCCCAGTGCTTTCGTGGCGCCCTGATGGATCGGCCATCGAAGCTGCCGATTGCGGGCGCTATGAAACCAAGTACGACTTCGGGCTGGAGATGCAAGGGTTTGCAGTGGTGGAGGGGTATGGGTGGGGTGGGCTGATTGCTCATCGTCATAGAGCCGCACAGTGTCCGAGAGGGTACCTTCCCGTGGTCGAAACCGCACCCTTCGTCGACTATTGCGTCAAGGCGGCCTGTTCACCCTGTGAGTCAGTGGGGAACCCGTTGTCCATTGCCACGGGCGAGAAGAAAGTTCACGAATCCGATTTCTCCGGCTCCGGCGGTTCGCCGCTGAGATTTGGGCGGAGCTACAGCAATTTTGGTCACTATCGTCCTGTGCGCAATGCAAGTGCTGTCATGCCGGGGTTTGGCGACTTCTGGCGGCATTCGTACAGTCATCGGATCCTGCCCGAAGGTTCTGGAAGCTTTCTTTGGGTCACAGCGTTGCGGCCGAACGGCACGGAGAAGCATTTCCGCGCGAATGGAAAAGAGCTGCTGAACATCGACGGGAGAGCCGGTGACGCGATTTCCGCCATTGGAAGCGGTGGATGGTTGTACCGTACCAGCGGAGGGCAGCTGGAGGTTTATTCCAGCGCGGGCCGTTTGACTTCTCTCACTGAAAACACCGGTAAAACGCAGTCACTGACTTACAGCGATGCAACAACGCCCGCGTCGATTGCCCCAGCACCTGGCCTGCTGATCAGAGTTGCAGATCAGTTCGGCCGAAGCCTCAATTTCACCTACGACAACCGGTCTCGCCTTCGCACGATGACCGATCCTGCAGGGGGGCTGTTCCAGTACGAGTTCGACGCCAACCAGATGCTTACACGCGTTGATTTTCCCGATGCCACTTTCCGCACCTACATCTACGATGAGAACCAATCGAGCGGTACCTCGGGAGGGCCTTTTGCCATCTCTGGAATCTTCGATGAAAACGGCGGCAGGTATGCAACCTATCGCTACAGTGACGGGCATTTCTACAGCCCGGACTCCACAGAGCACGGGAACGGCGCGGGCAAATACAGTCGCCGCCTCGACGGGAGCGGCAACGGCAACGTCACGGTCACCGACCCCAAAGGCACCGTGACCACCTACACGATCGCCAACGTGTCCGGCGTCAACAGGGTGGTGGGTCAAAGCCAGCCAGCGGGGGCGGGTGCGCCGGCAAGCAACTCGGCCAAGGTGCTTGATGCCAACGGCAACGTGACCAGCAGCGATAATTTCAACGGTTCAAGAGTCTGCCGCTCGTTCGATGCCGCAATCAACTTGGAACTCAGCCGTGTGGAAGGGGTTTCGAATGCCCAAGCCTGCAGTACGGTGACACCCGCAGGTGCCGTGCTGCCAAGCGGAAGCAGAAAGATCACCACAAGCTGGCATCCTGACTGGCCGTTGCAAACCAAAGTCGCCGAACCAGGGCGCTTCACCACCAAGGTCTACAACGGCCGTCCGGATCCGTTCAACGGCAACGCCGTATTGAACTGCGCACCGCTCACCGCACAACTCCCTGATGGCAAGCCGATCGTGGTCCTGTGCAAACAAGTCGAGCAGGCGACCACCGACGCAGATGGTCGGCTGGGCATGAATGCAGGTTTGCAGGCCGGGGTTCCCAATCGCACCACGGTCTGGACGTACAACGCAGCCGGCCAGATTCTCACGGCACGAGACGCCCTGAACAACCTCACCACCTACGCCTACTACA
Source organism: Pseudomonadota bacterium (assembly GCA_041179165.1). Lineage (GTDB taxonomy): Bacteria > Pseudomonadota > Gammaproteobacteria > Burkholderiales > Burkholderiaceae_C > Rhizobacter. Next base: position 3,597 of record JBEGTX010000310.1, read on the forward strand.
CCGACACCACGGGCGACCACACGGTGGGTGACCTGCAGTCGGTGACCAATGCCAAAGGGCAGGTCACCAACTACACCAAATACAACAAGCACGGGCAAGTGCTGCAATCCAGTGATCTCAATGGCGTGGTCACGGTCAACACCTACGACTTGCGCCAGCGTGTTCGGAGCACCAGCGTGGCAGGCGAAAAGACGACCTACACCTATGACGCTGCAGGTCAGCTCATTCGCGTCACCCAAAACGACAGCAGCTTCAACGGCTACGAGTACGACGAGGCCCATCGGCAAAAGGCCGTGTTCGATTCGAAGGGAAATCGCATCGAATACGAACTCGATGGCGCAGGCAACAGGACCTCAGAGGTCGTGAGGGATACGAACGGTGTGCTCGCTCGCAGCGTGACCCGAGCGTATGACGCGCTCACCCGGCTTCAGTCGGTGACTGGAGCGGCGCAATGAAAACAACTCAAAGCATCAAAGGTTCAGTATTGGCCGCCCTCTTGACGATCTTCTACACAGTGAATGCTTTTCGGCTGCGCTTCTCGCGTGCGCTGGCCTTCACAGTGGCCGCTGCATTGCTTTCGGTGTCGGGAACGGCCTGGGCGCAGTCCCCGGACTTGACCGTCAGCAACTTGTCTGCCGGCGCGATCGTGGCCAATGCCAACGGATCGATCACGATCCCGGTGACCTACACGGTGACCAATGTAGGCACCGTGGCGGCACCTGCGGGCTGGTACGAGATGGGCTACGTGTCTTCCGACGCGACGCTGGACAATGCAGACGAAAGCAACTCGTATCTGAACTTCCGCAACGCCCCTCTGGCCCCTGGGGCCAACTACGTGGTCAATGCCAGTTTCACGACGTCGACCATGACGGCGGCAGGAAGCTACCGGTTCATCGTCAAGGCCGATGGGCACAACACGGCCCATACTGGCGGCACGAACACTGACGGCGGACAAATCGCCGAGGCCAATGAGGCCAACAACACGGCGGTGGTCAATCTGGTCTTGAGTCGGCCTGACTTCGCCGTCAGCGGGTTGACGCTTGGTGTGGTGGTGTCGAACCCCAACGGTTCGTTCACGATTCCAGTGACTTACACCGTGACCAACGTGGGCACGATTGCCGCACCGGCGGGCTGGTACGACATGGGCTATCTTTCTTCGAACGCGACGCTGGACAACGCAGACGAAAGCAACTCCTATTTGACCTATCGAAACGCTGCCTTGGCCCCTGGCGCCAACTATGTGGTCAACGCCAGCTTCACCACATCGACCACAACTGGAGCAGGGAACTACTGGTTCATCGTCAAGGCCGATGGCCACAACCCGGCGCATTCCGGCGGAACAAACACTGACGCAGGACAAATCGCCGAGGCCAATGAGGCCAACAACGCGGCCGTGGTCAATGTTGCTTTGGGTCGACCAGACCTGGCTGTCAGCGGGCTGACGCTTGGCGCGGTGGTGTCGAACCCCGATGGCTCGTTCACGATGCCAGTGACCTACACGGTCACCAACGTAGGCACGGTGGCATCGCCAGCGGGTTGGTATGACATAGGCTACGTTTCTGCCGATGCAACGCTCGACAATGCAGACCAAAGCAACTCGTATCTGACCTACCGAAATGCCACCTTGGCCCCTGGCGCCAACTACGTGGTCAATGCCAGTTTCACGACATCGACGACAACGGCGGCAGGAACCTACAGGTTCTTCGTCAAGACCGATGCTCACAACCAGGCGCATACCGGCGGCACGAACACCGATGCGGGGAGCATCGCCGAGTCCAACGATGCCAACAATGCCAGCTCGGTTTCTGTGACCTTCGTGGCCCGAGGCACGGCGTCGTCCACCTCGCTGTCGGCCTCTGCCAATCCCGTCACGGCCGGTCAGGCGACAACCTTGACCGCCCTGGTGACTGGAGCCTATGCCACGGGCACGGTGACTTTCAAGGACGCCGGCGTCGACCTTGGAACCGCGCAGTTGAACGGCGGGTCGGCTTCGCTCACACGGGTGTTTTCAACGGGGGGCAGTCACGCGCTCACCGTGACTTACAGCGGAGACAGCGCCTATGCCACAAGCACCTCTGGTGTCTTGACGCTTGTCGTCAACAAACTCACCGACACGGTGAGCTTGCGGGTCGGCATCAACCCGGCGTACCCGTCCCAAAGCGTTCCGCTCGTGGCCACCGTGAGCGGCATCAACCCCACGGGCACCGTGACCTTCAGGGACGGCGCAACCACGCTGGGCACCGCGCTGCTCAGCGGCGGCAGGGCCACGTTCAATGCGAGCTTCACCACCACGGGCAGCCACACCATCGTGGCATCGTACGAAGGTGATGGCAGCAACACGGCAGCCAACTCCCCTGGCGTCACGCTGCAGATTCTGACTGGCGGTCCGCTCCCGCTATCGGCTGCGCCAGTGTTGAATTTCGAGTATGACCCCCAGGGCAACCGCACCAAGTTGATCGAGGCCCCTGGTGTGCCGAATTTCAACTTCACCACACAGACCAGCTACGACAGCCTCGACCGGGCCAAAGACAGCACGGACGCCAAGTCCGGCGTCACCAAGATCGGCTACGACGGCCTGGACCGAACGCTGTCGGTGACAGACCCTCGAAACCTGGTCACGCAGTACCCGCGCAACGGCTTGGGCGATGCCACGTCGCTCGTGAGCCCTGACACAGGCACCGCAGGAATGACCTATGACGCTTTGGGCAACCTCAAAACGCGCACCGATTCACGCGGCGTTCTCGCGACCCACACCTACGACGTCTTGAGCCGCCTGGTGTCCTCGGTGTTCACCCAGAGCGGCCAGACCACGCTGACCCACGGCTGGACCTACGACCAAACAGGTGCAGGCTTTGCCAACGGCATTGGCCGATTGACGTCGACAGCCTACCCTGCAGGCTCCAACCAGTTTGCGTACGACGCGCAGGGCAGGGTGGTGACCGACACGCAGCGGGTGAATGCCGCAACAGGGGCCAATGCGGCGCAAGTCAGCAAGGCGGTGGGCTACACCTACGACAGTGCCGGTCGGGTGACAGGCATCGTCTACCCATCGGGCCGAAAACTCACTCTGAGCGTTGCTGACGGTGAAGTGACCGGCATGGCCCTGGCCAAGGACACCAGCTCCGCCGCAGTCAACCTGATCACGAACATCAAGTGGTCGCCGTTTGGTGGGCCCGCCAGCTGGCAATGGCAGATGGCCACCGGCACCAAGAGCCACTGGATCAGCTACGACACATCAGGGCGGATGATCCGCTACCCGTTGGGCGGTCTGTACCGCGACCTGCGATACGACGCGGCAAACCGCATTGCGTCTTACACCCACGTGCTGGCTTCAGACGGCACGGCGCAGAGCAGCTACAACCAGACCTTCGGCTACGACGAGCTCAGCCGCCTCACCAACATCAGCTTTGGCACCTCGAGCTGGACGCTTGGCTATGACGCCAATGGCAACCGCACCAACGTCACGCTGAACGGGGTCAGCAGCGCCTACACCACCGCAGCCAACAGCAACCGGCTCAACAGCATCACCAACCCCGCGCGCAGCTTCACGTACGACGCAGCGGGCAACACCAAGCAGGACTCGGGCAAGGCCTTCACGGCGACCTATGACCTGACAGGGCGGATGACGAGTCTGGTGAAGGGCGGGGTGACCACCACCTACGCTTATGACAACGCGGGGCGCCGGGTGCGCAAGTTCAGCAGCTCGGGCGCAGCCAGCACGGTGATTTTTGTGTACGGGCTGGACGGGCAACTGCTGGGCGAGTACAACTCGGCCGGCACGGCGCTGCGCGAGTACCTGTGGCTGGGCACCAAGCCGATCGCGATGTTCACGCCGGACCCGGCCAATGCGGCCAATCCGCCGCTCGTGTACTACATTCATACCGACCATTTGGATACGCCGCGCATCGTGTCGGACAAGAATGACAAGCGGCGGTGGAGGTGGTTGGCTGAGCCGTTTGGGACTTCTGCGCCTGAGACCAATCCTGATGCGCTGGGGGTTTTTACGCAGAATTTGAGGTTTCCGGGGCAGTATGCGGATTCGGAGTCGGGGCTGTTTTATAACCGAAATCGGGACTACGATGTAAGTGTTGGCAGGTATGCTCAAAGTGACCCGATTGGGCTTGTCGGTGGTATCAACACATATGCGTATGTAAGTGACAATCCTTTGAGCGGCATCGACCCGAGCGGGTTGGAATGGGTGTGCACGGGTTCCCCTCTTGTTCAAATATGCAGGTACCGGCCCGATCCATGGGTAGACCCTGATTGGCCCCCAATTCAACCCTCCCGTCCTGCCATTCCTTCACCGTCCCCAACAACGTTCTGTGAGTTGAATCCTTTTCTGTGCGCTCTTGGAGCGTACTGGCAGTGGTGTCTAAAGGAAGATGCTCCGAAGACTTGTGCAGAGCATCGTACCGCCTGCCTTGACAGTGAGCGTCAATCGTTTCCAGGAAGCGTTTACGGATCGAGCAGGTGTCTGATGTGCGAAGATCGCTGTATAAGGGATTCTGGAGATTGGCCGAGGACGGTTCCAGTTACTACCGGTGGGAATGTTCGCTGCAATTATTGAGGTAATTTCAGATGAATAAAATGCAAATGTTGGCCGAAATCGCTCATGCCGTTGCATGGGAGATTTTATATGTTGAGACAAGCATTTCTTCTGAGCAGGTGGAAGCGAGACTCAAAGATATCGAAGAAAGATTTCAGAGCAAGGCTGGTTCGGCGAATTTATTAATGTTGGAACTGAGGCGGGCTATGCTCGCCCATCGATTCAAGGTATTATTTCGGCGCCGTGAGAATTTCAATATTGCAAAAAGTGCGTACGAAGAGGCGGTCTCATTTGGTTTCTCCGAGATTGATGAAGAAGTAACGGTGCACCTTTTTTATGCAATTTATTGTTTCGATGAGTCATTGCTGGATGAGTCGGAAGGTGTGCTGAAAAATTTGGACAAGATACTTGATGCAGCCGATGGGCTGTCCCCTGTTTGGATGGAGCAGACCAAAGGTAGCATTAAGAAACTGCGTGACAAGTTTCCATTCGGCCATGGTGCTAGGTCTGGCCTGCAAACCTGACCGGCAGTGGGCGCCTCTCCGAATTTCGGCCCGGCCTCGGGGTCACGTCTTGGTGTGCCACGAGCACGCATTTAGAAAGGAGAACGGGGCCTGGGGGTCACCCATTAGCCGCCACCGTCAATAGGGACGAACGAAGTTCTACGGCCGTCCCCGCATTCATTTCATCAAGACCGAATTCCAGGTTGGGGATCCTTGCACGCTTGGTTCTCGAACATTGGTTGCGCCGTTGCGCACCAGTCACCCATCAGGATCAAGGCCTTTGCGTTTGACCGCAAGGCCCCTGGCTGCGTTTGCAGCCCCAGAAAACCCTCTGTTCCCCGCCGCGTCCAATCATCGCCGCCTGTTCAAGGGCGGCACAGGTCTGTGGCTTCGCGATGTGCGGGAACCCGTAGGGTCACGTCTTGCGTATTGCTCCCTCAGCGTCGGAGAGGCGCTGCTGGGCGCGCTGAATCAGTCGACTCACCCATGAGGGCGACAAGTTCATTTCCAGTGCCAGGCAGGTCATGCTGATTCCGCTCTGCTCATGAGCTTGAAGAAGTGCGTCCTCCCGGGTAGGCGACGATTCCAGCCATTGCGCCAGCGTTCTTGGGCTACTGCGCTGCAGGGAGGGAATTTCTCGTGACGACTTTCGTTTGGGATCCACCTTGGCTTGCATGCGCTCGACAAATGCCTCGTCGCCCAGGTAGATTTGCTGGCGCAGGTTTCCATCCCAAAGGTTTTGATCGCGTGCGCTGGCGACCCAGTCGGCATACATGCAGACCGCCTCATGGCGATCTGCGGTGCTGCTGACGTCATGACCTAGCAGATAGGCATGCAAGCCTTCAGTGTCCAGCCATGACGGTGCTGTAAGCGGTCGCCAAGCGGCGTTCTTGACTAACGCCGCCGCTTCGGAGTCGTGCGGGGCTGCGGTTGGGACGGAGCGCCAGCGGCGATGCAATCGACGAGATTCAATGCGGCCAGCAGCAGGTACTTCTCGGCCTCTGTCCTGACGCTGACCAGGTCGTGTTCGCCTAGATGGCCGAAGACGAATGCGAGCAGATATGGCTCCGGGTGCTCGTCGATCTGTTGCTGCGTGGCCTTGGCCAGCATGTCGCCGCTGAGCCCTTCGAGGAAGCCGATCCTGCCGGTCAGTCTGTCTAGGCAACGCTGCTGAACGTCTTCCGAGATCAATGGCCATTGATGCGGGGATGTCTTCATGGCCTGCCATGCCACAAACAAGATGGTGATCACGGACTCGAGTTGCGCCATCGTGACGCCCAGGCTTGGCAGGACCAGCACGCTGGCCAGCAGGTTGGGCTGCTGCTGGAAGATCTCGTCGGCCAGTTGCAAGCGCTCATCCACGCCCATGGCGCGCACGGCGATGTCTGCATGGACCAGCACCGCTTGGGTGATGGCGGTCATGCCGGCTCGCCGCTCATGAGTGCTCGACGTCGGCGAGCCCGCCGTCGGCATGCAGGTCCGAGCGCAACGGGTTGTCTGCGAAGTGCTGCTTCCACAAACGTGGTGTGAGTTCGGCAACGCGCGAGGCGGGATGCTGGCTCACGCGCTGCAGCACATCCACCAGGTAGGTGTACGGATCGATGTCGTGCAGTCGGCACGTGACGATCAGGCATCTGAATGATGCCTGCATGCTGCGCGCCAACCTCGCTCCAACAGAACAGCCAGTTGCGCCGCCCGAGGGGCACCGGGCGCAACGCGCGCTCCAGATGGTTCGTGTCCATCGGCACGTCCGCATCCTCCAGGAAGACGCGCAACCCGGCCTGCCTGTTGCGGGCATAGGCCAACGCCTTGGTCAGCGGATTGCTGGGCAGCAGCCCGTGTCGCTCGAACTGCTGCTGCACCCACTCGAAGAAGGCGTCGACGTGCGGCTTGCTGTGTTTGATCCGGTGCGCTCGCTTGGCCGGGCCCGCTGTCTTGGCCTGCCGGATCTCATCTTCGATCTTGTAGAGCACAGCGATACGGCGCAGGGCCTCGGCCGCCGCTTCGGGCTCGGCGTCCAGCGCTTCGTGGAAACCTCGGCGGCAATGCACCCAGCATTGCGCGTGTGTCACGCCGGTTCTGGCGGCATAGCGCTCGTAGGCCCCGTAGCCATCGCTGAGCAGCACCACGCCGGGCCCCAACTCACCGAGCAGCTCCTGGACGTGTTCGTGTCGGCGCGATTCGAAGTGCGGGAAGCACACCTCGTGGGCGTCACCATAGACGGGCCAGAAGTAGGTGCCCTTCATCTTGCCGGGCCCGGCTCGCCCGGCCTTGACGGGTGTCTCGTCCATCGCGATCACGTGACCGCTCTTGATCGACGCGAGTTGCGCATCGTGGATCGGGCGCAGCAGTTGGGCGCCTTGCTGCATCAGCTGCGTCAGCCATGAGCGGCTGAGCTTGAAGCCGGCGGCCAGCAAGCGCTGATGCTGGCGGTACAGTGGCAGATGCCACATGAGCTTGTCCATCATCACACCGGCGATGAAGCTCACGTCGGCACGGCTGCCCTCGATCACGCCGACAGGCGCGCTTGCACAGTGCAGGCGTTGTGTGTCGAGCCGCTTGATGACGGTCCGCATGTACTTCAACACCACGTAGCTGCCTGGGCGCTGCGCCAGGCGGTGGCTCACCTTGTGGCCCACCACCTCGTACTGCTCGGGGCTGAGTCCTTGCGCTGCGGGGTTGGACAGCTCGATGGTGTGCACCGGGACCTTGGCCTCATCGAACCACGACGCTTGCGCTGCGCCGTCGTTGCTGAAATCTGAGTGGCGCTTGCGCCGGCTGTGGGGTGCCACAGGGGTGCCCGCATCCGCAGCCTGTGCGGGCACCGGCAGCTCGCCGAATGAGCCCCCCACGACCTGCCCCAAGTGCAGTTGCTGAGCATCGGGCTCGGGGGCGAAGCGCTCGCTCTTGTGCCCGAACAGCTGGCGCTTGAACCACTCCACCTGGCGCTTGAGTTCGGCCACTTGCTGCCTGAGCGCGATCACTTCCAACGCGGCTGTGGCCCCGGTGGATGGCGTGGTGGATTCGGCCGTGCAGCGCATCATCACATTGTCTCCGCCCGCAGGGCGTCGTGAGCGCTTGGGAGTGCATCTCGCTGCAACAATCGATAGCGCTTGTTCTGCCGCAGCGGCACGATGCCTTCGAGCATCAGCTTGAGTCCTGTCCAGTCCATCTCCCGGTGCGCGAGGCCGTCCCAGCGGCCGATGAAACGTCCGGCCTCCAGCCGCTTGGCCCACAGGCACCAGCCACTGCGGTCGAAGTACAGCACCTTGATCTGCGTGCCGCGCCGGTTGACGAAGGCAAACAGTTGTCCGTCCAGCGGGTCTTGCTGCAAGCCATGACGCGCCAGCACTTGCAGCCCGTCGAAGGACTTCCTCATGTCCACAGGTTGGCCGTAGAGGAACACGCGCACCTTGCCTTCGGGGAAGAACATCGCAGCACCTCACCGCTCAGTGGCGCACGATGTGCAGCGTCACACCGTTGCCCAGGTCCAGACGGATGTTCAGCCCGGGCGCGGCAGCAGACTGGCTGAGCGCGCCCAGCTCGACGAACCCGGCGCTCGGCTGAGGACGCGAAGCCTTGATCGGCGAGAGCTGAGGCTTGGGAGCGGTGACTGTGACGGCACCAACCCGCGAGCGCCAGCGGTGGAAGCTGCTCACGCACAGGCCCTCGTGCTGGCAGAACCGTGCCACGCTCAGCTCGCCCGAGTCGAAACGCTCAAAGACTTCGCGCCACATGTTCACATCCAGGCGCCGACGCTGCTTGTTCGTTTGCATCTCCACTCTCCATCCTTGTTGACGATGGAGCCATTGTGGAAATACTTCTCGTCGCTGGGAAGGACGCCGCTCGGTGACCGGTTACGGACCTGCGAAAAAACGGGCAGCTGCAAGGAGGCCGACCGCATGATCGCTCGCAACATCGAGGTCGTTCAAGATGGACAAAAACCAACTTCAGGCGGAAATTCCCCATGCCGTTGCATGGGAAATTCTTTACGTGGAAAAAACCATCTCTGCCTTGCAGGCTGAGACAAGGATCAAGGACATCGAAGCACGGTTCCTTGGAATCGTGGGCGCGTCCGATGAATTGGTGCTGGAGGTCAAGCTCACCATGCTGGCGTGGCGCTTCAAAATTCTGTTTTCCCGCCATGAAGATTCTCTTGCTGCGCAGCGCGCCTACGAAGAGGCGGTCGCATTCGGTTTCTCAAGCCTGGATGATGAAGCAACGGTGCACATGCTCTATGCAATCTACTGCTTCGATGAGTCATTGCTGGACGAGTCGGAAGCTGTGCTGAAAAATCTGGACAGGATGGTTGAGGACACGGTTGGGCTGTCCCCGGCTTGGATAGAGCAGACCAAAGGAGAGATCAGGAGGCTGCGTGACAGGTTTCCAAAACTCACCGGTGGCAGCGACGATCGCGGGAGCAATTTTCGCTGATCGACCGTGAGGCAGCGGGGCGCTTCTCGAAACCCCGTCCCGGACCTATGGCGGTTCAAACAGCAGGTCGTTCGGGCCTGTTTGGGCGGGCAAGCCGTCTTAGCGTGGTCAGTTTCGGGTTCAGCAGAAGGGCCACATGACGGCTCAAGAGGCACCATCGATATCGGGTCCGTGCCGAGGGAGGTCCATGCTGTCGTGCAACAGCCGAAGCACGTCAATGGTTTGAGGCGCGGAAGCGATTCGGAACACAATGAAGTGGCGGCCTTTGTGACCTTTGCGAGCAACATGCAGGGTGCACAGGCCAGGCCCGATGTCTTCGCGGGGTTTCGCTCCGATCGGCAATGGGCCTGTCTTCAGTTCTCGAAGCGCGCTGCTCAACGTGCTCGCATAGAGCCTGGCTTGTTGCGTTCCGAACTGGGTCTGCGTCCAGCGCACGATGTCGCGATAGTCCTGGTCCGCATGGGCGGAAAGGCGAATGGTCCAGGCCACCTTCACGCAGGACCCAGGACGTCGCCCATGAGAGAGGAGAGGTGTTGATCCAGGGCCGCCGTCGATTCAAAACTGCGGAAGCGGCCCGCTTCAAAATCGGCGATGCCGTCGGTGGTGGCCTGTTTCAGGGCCGTGAGACGGGCATGTGCCTCCGCCTGGCGCTGTTCAACCAGACGAAGTCCTTCACGCAACACCTCGCTGGCATTCTGGTACTGACCCGAGGCCACAAGTTGCTCAACGAACGATGCCTGATGCGGTGTCAGCACGACATTGCGAGTGGGCATGGCAAGTTTCCTTCCGGGGGGTTGGCATATTATGCCATCTGGGCGTTCAGGGGCCGCAGCAAACGCACTTCACCTCGGAGTGATCGCAGCCAGGCGCTTGATGGCCGCTCAGCGGGTGAGGGACCATAACGCTGCATCTCCAGGGATTTCAACAAGGCCACCAGCGAGTCGCCGCGCGCTCCAAATCGTTCCTGCACGCGCTCGGCCAGGCGCCTCGGCGTGTCGTGGGCATCGGCTTGCAGGCCCAGGCGCTGCAGGGCCTTTCGCATCGCCTGCGCCTGGCGGGCCCAGGGGTCTTGCCGGCGGCGGTCCCACCAGGCCCACACCGCGGCCATCAGGCTGAGGCTGCTCAGCGTGAGGGTGAGCAGCAGGGCCAGGTCTTCCCATGAGGGCGACTCGAAACCGATGTTCTTCAGCAGGTCGATCTGCTGTCCTCGGGCATAGTTGAGCACCCACTGGTTCCAGCGGTTGTCGAGTGTTTCCCACAGAGCCTTGAGTTGGGCCGCGAGGGCCGGGCTCAGGGTGTTGATGGCGCCTGCCACACCTTCGGGCGGGCGCACGAGGTTGCGGCCGCGGGCCACGCGCTCGGGGGCCACCCAGGCGGTGGGGTCGGCACGCAGCCAGCCCTTGCCGGCTTGCCAGTATTCGGCCCAGGCGTGGGCATAGCTTCGGCGCACAAGGTAGTAGCCGTCGACCGGCAACGGGTCGGTGCCCTGGAAGCCCGTGACCACGCGCGCGGGCACGCCCATGGCGCGCATCACCACCACGAAGCTGGCCGCGAAGTGTTCGCAGAAGCCTTCTTTGCGGCCGAGCCAGAATTCGTCGATGGCCTGGCGCGGGTCGAGCTCGCCGTAGAGGCCGGGGGCGAGTGTGTAGCTGTAGCCGCCGGTGCGCAGGTGTTCGAACACTGCTTGGGCCAGTTGCTGCGAGGTGCTGGCGTCGCCCAGGCGCTGCTTGAGCGCCAGTGCCCAGGCGCGGGTGGCGGGGTTGGTGCCGGCCGGCAAAAACAGCGCCGCGTCGAGCGAGCTGTTGTGCACCAGCGGGCCGAAGGTGAACTCGGTGTGGGCGGTGGCCTCGAAGCGCAGGCGTTCGGTGATGACGCGGTTGGTCGCCCAGTCGAGCGCGTCTCGCTGGCGGGCAATGAGGCCCTCGAGCGGTGACACCGACACCGTGGTGTCGAGCAGGGGCAGCAGCGGCAGGCGCGAGGGTTCGAGCGTCACTTCGTAGCGCAGGGCCGGGCCCTTGACCGAGAGCTCCCGCGGCCGCAGCACGATCGGAAACTCGGTGGTGGCTGGGCGCCACTCGATGCCGTCGAAGCGCGACAGCACCGGCCCGCGGAAGTACAGCGTGTCGGGCTCGGGCACGCGGTCGAGAAACTTCACCCGCATGGCGATGGTGTCGTCCTGGGCGATTTCGGCCACCGAGCCCAGGCGCATGCTGTTGGACAGGCCGGTGGAGGCTGCGCCGTCCTGCGGCACGCCCCACAGCGGCCCGATCCGCGGAAACAGCACGAACAGCAGCACCATCAGCGGGGCGCCGAACAGGGCCGTGCGCAGGGCGAGGCGGGCCGCGAGCTTCAAGCTGGGTTGGCCCACCGGCATGTGCGCCAGCACCAGCGCCGTCAGCAGCCCCCACACCGACACCAGCATGGAGGCGGCCACCAGCATCGACTGTGAATTCAGAAAATGCGTGAGCACGATGAAGAAGCCGAGGAAGAACACCACGAAGGCGTCACGCTTCGCCCGCAGCTCCAGGGTCTTCAGGCCCATCAGCAAGGCGGCCATCGTCACACCTGGCTGCTGGCCGAGCACGGTCTTGTAGGTCAGCAGCGTGAGGGCGATGGCCAGCGCCAGCCCCGCCGCCATCCACCAGCGGTTGGGCAAGGCCCCGCCGCGCACGGCCAGTCGCGCGCGCCACAGCAGCACGACCGTGGTGAAGGCGGTGGCCCACACGGGCAGCCGCTGCACGTGGGGCAGCAGCGTCCAGGCAATCACGCCCAGCAGAAAGAGGGTATCGCGCGCCTCGCGCGGCAGATGGCGCCACCCCGGCCAGTGGGCGCCCCTGGCGAGCCGTGAGGGCAGGCTCAGTGCCATAGCGCGAGCGCCTCCAGCGCACGTTGGCGTTGCCCGTCGCCGTGTGACGGGGGCAGCTCCCATCCCGGCAAGCGAAGCCCGTGGTCCGCGTTGTGCTGGTCGGCGAGCAGCACCCAGGCGGTGAGGCGCGACAGGCGTTCCTCAGGGGCCAGGCCGGCACAGTGCTGCCAGTCGAGCCAGAGTTCGTGCTGTACCGACGCTGTGGTGTCGCGGCTCACCAGTTCGCCGCCAGTCTCCAAGCTGCGCGCTGCTTTTTTCCACACCACGAGCTTGAGCGGATCGCCACGCCGGTAGCTGCGGATGCCTTCGATCTCACCGCCATCGGCTCGGCGCTGCGCCGCCGCGCCGCCCGCGGTGGCGTGGGCCGGTGGCAGTGGCGCGGCGGGCTGTTCGGGGCTGGGGTACACGAGCAGTTCTGCGGCGGGCCGCCACACGGCCCATGCACGAAAGAGCCCCAGCGGAAACCGCGTCTCCACGCTCACCGGAGGCACGGCATGTCGGCCGCGCTGTGCAGGCACCCAGGTCACTTGCGTGTGCGACTGCGCCCCGGCCGGCACGTCGGTCCAGGTGAGGGTGTCGGCTGGCCGGCCTTCGAGCTTGATGCCGATGCCGAAGCGTGCGTTGCCCGGGCTGCTGAGCGTGATGTCGAGCAAGGCCGGCGTGTTCGCAAAACTCGGGGTGGGCGGGCGCAGGTGCAGCGTGAGGCCGCGCAAGGTGCTGTGGGTGATGTGCATCGACACCACGCCGCTGCCGGCCAGCAGGAAGGTGAGCAGGTAGCCGAGGCTCAACTGGTAGTTGATGGACGCCACCAGCAGCACCATCAGCGTCACGCAGAACATCAGCCCGGCACGTGTGGGAAGGATGTAGACGTTGCGCTGCGTGAGTGCGAGCGTGTCGGTGTTGGGCAGGCGCTTGAGCCACCAGGCTCTGAAGCGCCGACGCACCGCGCCGAACGGGCTCAGGGCCTCGGTTCGTGCGCGGGCGCGGTCACGCCAGCTCAGAGGGGGCGGTAACGGGGCGGCCATGGGTGGATGGTGGGCGCGGTGCAGCTTGTTTACACAAGGGCGTCACGGGATGGCGGGCAGAGACCCTGCCGGCGACCATGCCCCTGCCCATGCTGCACCCTGGCATGGCTCGGCTCAGGCGGTGGCGGTTTCCGGCGCGGTGCGCGGCGTGGCCGGGGCGGCGCCGGTCAGCGCATCGGCCGCTTGTTCGCCGCCGAGTGCCTCGATCAGGTCGGGGATCAGCTGGCGCAATTCGCCGGTGCTGATGGCCACGTCGGCATCGAAGCCGCCGTCGTCCTTGCCGCTTGGCGAGCTGCTGCCTTCGAGCACGACGTCGAGCAGCTTGATCTTCTTGACCGACAGGCCTTCGGTCAGCACGAACGACACACGCCCGAGCCAGGTCATGGCCACCTGAGTGGGCAGCTTGCCTTGCTTGATGTGCTCGGCCACCTCGTCGATGTCGAGCGTGTGGCGCGCGTAGCGCACGGTCGACTTCTCGCTGTCGGGCTGCTTGAGCTCGCATTCGCGGTCAATGGTGAAGCCGCCAGGGGATTCTTTTTCTTTCAACCACTCGGCCATGGCCGTGGCCGGTGCCACCTGGGTTTGCAGCAGGCGCAGCACGATGCCGCCGCCCAGCGTTTCGACCAGGCGCGTGATGATGCGGTCGGCGCTTTTCACGCTGCCCGCATTCACGACCACGAGTCCGGCCTTGGGGTCGATCCAGATGAGGTTGGCCGAGCGCTTGGGAAAGGCCCTCGGCAGCAGGTCTTGAACGATTTCTTCCTTGAGCTCTTTGGCCTGCTTGCCCTTGGGGCGGCGGCCGGTTTCGAGCTCGATTTTGTCGAGCCGCGCTTCAAGCTGGGTCTTGATGACGGAGCCGGGCACGCCCTTGCGCTCGACCTGCAGGCGCAGGATGAGCTGGCCGCCCACGCTTTCCATCAGGCTCGTGTGTTTGTCGCCGCGGGGTTCGACCCAGCCGGCGGATTCGAGCTGGGTGGCGCCGCATTCGGCAAACCGGCCTTGGGTGAGGCGCTCTTCGATGGTGTCGAGGGACGAGCTGTCCCATTGGGTGATGCGGTAGAGCAGGGCGTTCTTGAACATGCAGAGATCTCGGATGGGGCGCGGATTGTAGGGGAGGGTAGCGCGGCCGGGCTCGGAACAGCCTCAGGCGCGCGCAGGGATATTCAATGGATGCGCAGGCGGCTCAAGGCACGGGCACGCTCTCAAGCAGGGCGCGCACCTGTTCGCGCGCGCCGCGGCCGGCGCCGGCCACCGGCACCAGGCGGTGTGCCACGGTCTGGGGCAGGATGGCCTGGATGTCGTCGGGCGCCACGTAGTCGCGCTGGTCGAGCAGGGCCATGGCCTTGGCGGCACGCAGCACGGCAATGCCGGCACGTGGGCTGAGGCCGTCGACGAACCACTTGCCGCTGCGGGTGGCGGCGATGAGCGCCTGCAGGTAGTCGAGCAGGGCGTCGGAAGCCTTGACCTTGAGCACCTCTTGCTGCGCCAGCAGCAGCTCTTGTGGCGTCATCACGGCCTGGAGTGCCCCGATGGCCTCTCGGCGGTCGATGCCTGCGAGCAGCGCGCGTTCGCTCGCATGGTCGGGGTAGCCGAGCGTGAGGCACATCAGGAAGCGGTCGAGCTGTGACTCGGGCAGCGGGTAGGTGCCGAGCTGGTCGGTCGGGTTTTGCGTGGCAATGACGAAAAAGGGCTCGGGCAGGGCGCGGGTCTGGCCCTCCACCGTCACCTGGTGCTCTTCCATGGCCTCGAGCAGGGCGCTCTGGGTCTTGGGGCCGGCGCGGTTGATCTCGTCGGCCA
>JBEGTX010000311.1:0-9284 GCA_041179165.1 Pseudomonadota bacterium
CAGCGGTTGCAGCTCGGCCCAACTGATGCGCATGGCCAAGGGGTCGAGGATGGCGAGTGCCAGCCCCGGGTCGCACACCATGCCGCGCCCGAGCATGAGGTCGGTGCAGCCCGACTCCTCACGGCAGCGGCGTGCATCATCCACCGTCCAGATCTCGCCGTTGGCCACCACGTTCACCTTCACCGCGGCACGCACGTCCCCGATGCGCGCCCAGTAGGCGGGCGGCTTGTAGCCATCGGCCTTGGTCCGCCCGTGAACGACGATTTCATCGGCGCCTGCTTCGGCAATGGCCTGGGCGCATTCCACGGCCCGCAGGCTGTCGTTGACCCCGAGGCGCATCTTGGCCGACACCGGCATCGGCTGCGGCACGGCTCGGCGCACAGCCGACACGATGGCAAACAGCAGCTCCGGGTCGCCCAGCAGCGCCGCCCCGCCGCCGTGGCGGTTCACCACCTTGGCCGGGCAACCGAAGTTGAGGTCGATGCCCGCGGGCCCCAGGCCTGCCAGGCGGGCGGCGTTTTCGGCCAGGCAGGTGGCGTCGGACCCCATCAGTTGCGCCCTCACCGGCACACCTGCAGGCGTGCAGCTGCCGTTCAAGAGCTCGGGCACGATGCGCGTGAACACCCGCTCCGGCAACAGCTGCCCGGTCACACGGATGAATTCCGACACACAGCGGTCGATGCCTCCCACCCGGGTGAGGATGTCGCGCAGGGTGAAGTCGAGGAGACCTTCCATGGGGGCGAGCAGGAGGGTCATGGCGAGAAAACGGGGCGAACGAAGGGGGAGGAGACCGTGGTGGGCGCGTGACGTCACGCCCATCGGACACAATGCGTCTCTTGGCCGCGCGCCCGGTGGGGCGGCCAGACCTGCTAGTGTACGAAGCCTGACGCCGCAGCACCGCGGCGTTTGCCCCCATTCATCATGATGTCCCCCACTCGAGGAGTTCTCACGTGAAATTCTTTGTTCTTGCAGCAGCATTGGCCCTGACCTCCCCGGCCTGGAGCCAATCCGACGCCGCGGCCAAGGCCGCCAAGGAAAAGGGCGCCGAAGTGCTGCCCAGCGGTCTCGTCTACAAATCGATCAAGGAAGGCGCGGGCGCCAAGCCTGCAGCCACCGACACCGTCAAGGTGCACTACCGCGGCACTTTCCCCGATGGCAAAGAGTTCGACAGCTCGCACAAGCGCGGCGAACCCACGTCGTTCCCGCTGAACCGCGTGATCCCGTGCTGGACCGAAGGCGTGCAGCGCATGAAGGTCGGCGGCAAGGCCAAGCTCACCTGCCCACCCAACATCGCCTACGGCTCACGCGAGATGGGCCCCATCCCAGCCAACTCCACACTGCATTTCGAGATCGAGCTGCTGGAAGTGGCCGGGCGCTGAGCGCACACCCCCACCCACCAAGCTGAGCAGGGGCGACCACGCCCCTGCCGTTTTTTCCGGGGCACTCGCCGTACCGTGCCCCGTCTCGCGACACCATGAACATCTTCTCGCGGCGCCCCGCCGCCATCCCCGACACCCCCACTGCTGATCGACGCTGGGTGCGTGTCACGCTGCGGGTGCTGCTCGGCATCGCCACGGCGGGCGCCACAGGCGTGCTGCTGGTGGCCATTGCCGGCGCCTTGCTCTACCAGCGCCAGCCCGACCTCAGCGAACTCATCGACTACCGGCCCAAGCAGCCGCTGCGTGTGTTCACCAGCGACGGCGTGGAGATCGGGGTGTTCGGCACCGAGCGTCGCTACCTGATGCCGATCTCGCGCACGCCCAAGCTCATGCAGGACGCTGTGCTCGCCATCGAGGACAAACGTTTCCGAGACCACGTCGGCGTGGACATCAAGGGCGTGCTGCGAGCCGCCGTGGCCAACTTCGTGAGCGACCGGCGCGGCCAGGGCGGCTCGACCATCACGCAGCAGGTGGCGCGCAACTTCTATCTGAGCGCGCGCCGCACCTACATGCGCAAGATCAACGAGATGCTGCTCGCCATCAAGATCGAACGCCGACTCAGCAAAGACCAGGTGCTCGAGCTGTACATGAACCAGATCTACCTGGGCCACCGCGCCTACGGGTTCGAAGCCGCCGCACAGGCCTACTTCGGCAAGACTCTCGCCGACCTGTCGGTGGCCGAATGCGCGATGCTCGCCGGCTTGCCGCAGAACCCGAACTACGCCAACCCGGTGGTGAGCCCTGAGAAGGCGCGGCGGCGCCAGCTTCTGGTGCTGACGAGCATGCAGCAGGCTGGCGTCATCACCGCAGCCCAAGCTGACGCTGCGAGGGCCGAGCCCTTGCAGATTCGCCGCGATGCCGACACGCCCGTGCACGCCGAATACGTGGCCGAGATGGTCCGACAGATCGTCTTCGCCCAGTACGGCGAATCGACCTACACCAGTGGCATGAAGGTCACGACCACACTGCGGTCCACCGACCAGCAGGCTGCGGTGAAGGCCCTGCGCAAAGGGGTGCTCGACTACGAACGCAGGCAACCCTACCGCGGCCCTGAAGAACATGAAGACCTGCCTGAAGGCATGGCTGCCACCGACGCGGCGGCCGCACAGGTGTTGGCCGAATACGCCGACGATGCCGAGCTGCGGCTGGCCGTGGTGATCGAGGCCAGCCCCCGCGAGGTCGTGGCCACGCTGGCCTCTGGCGAAGTGGTGCGCATCAGCGGCGAGGGGCTCAAGCAGGCACTGCCTGCGCTGGCACCTCGCGCGCAGGCGCCAGCGCGGCTGCGCCGCGGCTCGGTGATCCGCGTGGCGCAGGACCTGCCCGATGCCCACTCATGGGCGATACGCCATTGGCCCGATGTGCAGGGGGCACTCGTGGCCATGACGCCTCACACCGGCGAGGTGCGTGCGCTGGTGGGCGGCTTCGACTTCGGCCGCAACCAGTTCAACCACGCCTTCAATGCCTGGCGCCAGCCCGGGTCGGCCTTCAAGCCCTTCCTGTACTCCGCCGCGCTCGAACACGGCGTGATGCCCTCCACACTGATCAACGACGCACCGCTCGTGTTCGCGCCCACACTCGACTCCCCTTACTGGGACCCGCGCAATTCCGACGGCACGTTCGATGGCCCATTGAGCCTGCGCCAGGCCTTGGCGCGCTCCAAGAACCTGGTGAGCATCCGCCTGGTGCAGATGATGGGCACACCGGCCGCACGAGACTGGACGGCCCGATTCGGCTTCGACCCGCAGCAGCAGCCCGACAACCTCACGCTGGCACTCGGTGCCGGCAGCACCACGCCGTGGCAGCTGGCCAGTGCGTACGCGGTGCTGGCCAACGGCGGCTTCAGCGTGAAGCCACTGCTCATCGAGCGCATCACCGACGCGCGTGACCAGCCTCTCTTCGAAGGCACGCCGCAGCCGCTGACCGAACTCACCCGCGCGGTACCCGCCCGCAACGCCTTCATCGTCAACGACCTGCTGCAGGAAGTCACCCGCAGCGGCACTGCCGCGAAGGCCCAGGCGCAGCTGCGGCGCGGCGACCTGTACGGCAAGACCGGCACCACCAACGACGCTGTCGATGCCTGGTTCGCCGGCTTCCAGCCGAGCGTGGTGGCCGTGGTCTGGATAGGCTACGACACCCCGCGCAGCCTGGGCGCCCGCGAATCGGGTGGCGGGCTTGCCCTCCCCATCTGGATCGACTTCATGCGCCAGGCCTTGCTGCCGGTGCCCAGCCCCTTGCCCAACCCTGCCCCGCCGCTCGATGTGGTCAAGGTCGATGGCGACTGGCGCTACCGGGAATGGGCCTTCGGCGGCCAGCGCACGCATGTGGGCTTCGATGAAGCCACCGACGCCCTCACAGACGCCGTGCTGCAGCCCAAGTGAAAAAGGCCAGCGGATGCCGGCCTTGTTCACTTCGGTGAGCGCACTGTGCCTCGCGAGGCGCTGAGCCCCAGCTCAGCGCGGCCAGGCCGCGCCGGGATTCACCGTTTCACTGCAGCCAGGGTCTTTTGCACAGCCAGCACACCCAACAGCACCAGTGCTCCGGCCAGTATGCCGACACCCGCATTGATGAGCTGTGGTGTGAGGAAGCCCAGCACACCTCCGAGCGCACCACCCACGGCCGAGGCCAACTGCGTGGCCTGCTCGATCCAGTGGTGAATCGCTGGCACACCATGCGTGAGGATGCCGCCACCGACCAGGAACATCGCGGCGGTGCCAGCGATGGCCAGACCCTTCATCAGCCAAGGGGCCGAGTTCAGCAGCAGCAGGCCGAAGCGGCGCTGTGCACGGCGCCAGACGCTCTCGCCCTTCAGGTTGTTCAGGTAGAGGCCCGCGTCGTCGAGCTTCACGATGCCAGCCACGATGCCGTAGACGCCAATGGTCATCGCCACCGAAATGCCTGCGAGCACCATGAACTGGGTCAGGTAGCCCTTGTCGGACACCGTACCCAGTGTGATCGCCACGATCTCGGCCGACAGGATGAAGTCGGTGCGCACCGCGCCCTTGATCTTCTCTTTCTCGAACGCCACGAGGTCGACCTCGGGCTTGGAGAGTGCATCCACCAGCCCGTCATGGTGGGCCTTGTCTTCTTCGGCACTGTGCATGAACTTGTGCGCCAGCTTCTCGAAGCCTTCGAAACACAGGTAGGCGCCACCGATCATCAGCAGCGGGATCACGGCCCAGGGCGCGAAGTAGCTGATGGCCAGCGCGGCGGGCACCAGGATGGCCTTGTTGATGGCCGAGCCCTTGAACACGGCCCACACCACCGGCAGCTCACGGTCGGCGGTGACGCCAGCCACCTGCTGGGCATTCAAGGCCAGGTCGTCGCCCAGCACCCCCGCGGTCTTCTTGGCGGCCACCTTGGCCAGAATGGCCACGTCGTCCAGGATGGTGGCAATGTCGTCGATGAGGGCAAGCAGGTTGGCGGCGGCCATGGAAAATCCCAAAAATGCGAAAACGCAAACACCCGGCTCGGGTGCGCCGGTATCCTATCCGATGGATGGGCTCGGGCCGCCAACGGCAGGCCCCCTTGATGGGTGTCTTGGCACTGCAGGCCACGGCAGGAGGGATGGGTACAACTGGGCGCGCGCTGCCTCACGGCAGCCGAGAGCTCGTCAGGCGATCAGGCCAGCCGATCAAGCTGGGAGATCAGGCCCTCAGATCGAGCAAGGACCCTAACATGTCGTTGTCTGTCTGAATCACCTTGATGTTGGCCTTGAACGAATACAAGGCCATCTTCTGCGTGACCATGTCACTGGCCAGCGATTCACCGGGTTCAGACGCACGAACCACACTGGCCGTCACGCCCCCGCCCTGCTGCTCGGCCAGCGCCACAGACTGTCGCCGAAACGCAGGCGTAGCCTGGTTGGCGATGTTGTGCGCCGACGAGTCCAGCGTGAGCTGGGCTGCGGCGAGGCCGGATCGGGCGATGGAGGAGATACTGTTCATGGGCGGTTACCGGGATATCGGCCGCCGCGCCCACGGACTTGAGCCCTTTTTTCAAGCCGGCGCAGAAAAACGCACCGTCGCCCGCAGCCCTCCCAGTGGAGACTCCTCCAGGCCGACCTGGGCACCTTGCCGCCGCGCAATGCTCTGCACGATGGCCAGGCCCAGACCGCTGCCGGCCTCGTCGGTGCCGGTGCGCCGGTGGAAGCGGTCGAACACACGCTCTCGGTCTTCGCGGGCAATGCCAGGGCCGTTGTCGTCCACCTCGATCACCGGGCTGCCCTGGGCCATGCGCACCTGCACGACCACATGGGCACCCGGCGGCGAATAGCGCACGGCGTTGTCGGCCAGGTTGCGCGCCAAGGCTCCAAGCTCGGTGGCGTTGCCCTGCCATGGCACAGGTTCATCGGCACGCAACACGAGGTCGGTGCCGCGCGCGAGGGCAAACGGCACGGTGTCGGCCAGAGCCTGGCGCACCACTTCGGCCAGATCGAGCGGCGCACGGGGTGCAGACGGTGCACCCGGTTCGCTGCGGGCCAGCGTGAGCAACTGCTCCACGAGCCGGGCAGCGCGGTCGATGCCGGCGGCGAGTGCGGCCAAGGCGGCGTCGCGTGTCGACACGTCGTCGGCCCGCTGCAGCAATTGCAGTTGCAGCTTGAGCGCGGTCAACGGCGAGCGAAGTTCATGGGCCGCGTCGGCCACGAACGCACGCTGGGTGTTGAAGGCCTCGTCCAGTCGCCCGAGCAGCGCATTGAGCGCCAGCACCATGGGCGAGACCTCATCGGGCAGACCGTCCACCGGCAAGGGGCTCAACAAGCGCTCGCCGCGGCCGTGCACCTCGTCGGCCACACGGCGCAGCGGCTTGAGCGCCACCGACACCAGCCACCACGCGGCCAGCCCCACCAAGGGCGCCAGAAACAACAATGGCGCCACACCTCGCAGCGCGGCATCGGCCGCGAGCCGCTGGCGGATCTGCGCGGGCTGAGCCACCTGAATCACCCGGTCGCGCGAGGCCACGCTGAAGGTGCGCCAGGTTTGCCCGTTGACGGTGATGTCGGCCAGGCCCAGCAGGGCGCGGCTGGGCAGGTTCTTGTGGTCGCGCGTGGCATAGATGCTGCGGCCGTCGACACGCCAGATCTGCACGACGAAGTCGAGCTGCTCGTCGGCCAGCGCCTGGGCCTGGCCCGGGTCGATCTCTCCCTGATCGCGCAGCGACAAGGCCATCTGCCGCAACTGGTAGTCGAACAGCTGCTGCGTCTCCAGCAGCACGTTGCGGTACGTGAAGCCGGCCAGCACCAGCGCCACCAGCGCAAACATCGCCAGCAGCGCGACGAGCAAGCGGGCACGGATGGAGGTCATGTCGCGCCTCCCGACGGGGCCGCGTCGGTGTCACCCGCAGGCCCCAGGAAGTAGCCCACGCCGCGCACGTTCTGGATGAATGCGCTGCCCAGTTTCTTGCGCAACTGATGGATGTAGACCGTCACGGCGTTGCTTTCGATTTCTTCACCCCAGCCGTAGAGCCGGTCTTCGAGCTGGGCGCGCGACAACAGCGCGCCAGGGCGCAGCATCAGCGCCTCCAGCACCGCCAGCTCGCGCGATGAGAGGGCGACCGGTTCACCGGCCATCGTGACCTGCCGGGTGGCGGGGTCGAGGCTCACAGCGCCATGGATCAACAATGGCTGCGCCCGACCGCTGTGGCGGCGCAGCACGGCGCGCATGCGGGCGTGGAGTTCGTCGAGTTCGAACGGCTTGACCAGGTAGTCGTCGGCGCCGGCATCGAGCAAGGCGACTCGGTCTCCCACACCGTCGCGCGCGGTGAGCACGATGACCGGTGTGCTGTCACCCCGTCCCCGCAGGCCTCGCAGCACTTGCAGGCCGCCACCGCCCTCCTCCCTGGGGGAAGACCCGCCCGCTGGCAGCCCCAGGTCGAGCAGCACGAGGTCGAACCGTTCAGTGGACAGGCTGGCCTGGGCCGCAGCCACATCGCGCACCCAGTCGACCGCATACGACTCCAGGCGCAGCGCAGCGCGCAGCCCTTCGCCAATCATGCGGTCGTCTTCAACCAGCAGCAAACGCATCGGGGACCCGTCAAAAACACAGAGTGAAAAGCATACATCGCCCAGCCCGCGGCGGGTGCTTGCGCGCGCAAGGTATCGTGTCGGTCCCATGCCACGTCCTCGCCTCATGCCCCACGCCCTGCGCCACACCCTGGTCTCGTTCCGCGACCTGCTCGCCACGGCCGGTCCTTTCGTAGCGATCACGTTGGTGCTTCTCGGGGTCGCCTACTGGTTTCTCGACCCCACACCGCCCAAGCGCGTTGTCTTGGCCACCGGCATCGAACAAGGCGCTTATGCCGAGTTCGGGCGGCGCTACGCCAAGCTGCTCAGCGCGCACGGCATCACGGTGGAGCTGCGCAACACCCAGGGTGCGGCCGAGAACCTGCAGCTGCTGCGCGATGAGTCATCGGGCGTTGACGTCGCCTTCGTGCAAGGCGGCGCAGACCCCGAGACCAATGGCGAGGACACCGATCAACATGAACTGGTCTCGCTCGGCAGCCTGTTCTATGAACCCGTGTGGCTGTTCTACCGCGAGAGCTCAGCCCAGCGCCTGCTCAAGGCGCCCGTCATGACCAACCTGGCCCAGCTCAGCGGGTGGAAGATCAACATCGGCGCGCCTGGCAGCGGCGTGCCCAACCTGATGAACCGGCTGATCGATGCCAACCGCATCGATGTGTCCGCGCTCACGCTGTTGCAGAAGCCCCAGACGCCTGCCGTGATGGACTTTCTCGATGGCGAGATCGACGCCATCGTGTTCGCCTCGGCCCCTGAATCGGTGATGGTGCAGATGCTGCTGCAGACGCCGGGCATCCGCCTGTTCGACTTCGCACAGGCCGACGCCTATTCGCGCCGCTTCGCCTTCATGAGCGCGGTCACACTGCCGCGCGGTGTGGTCGACCTGGCGAGCGACCAGCCACCCTCCGACGTGCGCCTGGTGGCACCCACGGCCACGCTGGTGACGCGCAAGGGCACCCACCCTGCGCTGATCCAGCTGTTCACTCAGGCTGCGCGCACCGTGCATGGCGAGCCCGGGTGGTTTCAGCGCAAGGGCGACTTCCCGAACGCGCGCAGCACCGACCGGCCGCTGGCCGCCGAAGCGCAGCGCTTCTACCAGAACGGCCCGCCTCTGCTGCAGCGCTACCTGCCCTTCTGGTTCGCCAACCTGATCGACCGCATGTGGGTGGTGCTGGTGTCCATCGTGGCCATCCTCATTCCGCTGTCGCGCGTGGTGCCGCCGCTGTACCAGTTCCGCATCCGTTCGCGCATCTTCCGCTGGTACGGCCAGCTGCGCCTGATCGAAGACGCGCACGGGCAGCAGCCCGCCGATGAACTGATGCGCGAGCTCGACGAGATCGACGTGCGTGCGGCCAATGTGACGGTGCCGCTGAGTTATGCGGATGAGCTCTACTCGCTGCGCGGCCACATCAACATGGTGCGCAAGAAACTGCTGGCGGCCGACGCGCCAACGGCAGACCCAGAGTCGCCAGCCGACCTCAGGCCGTCGGTGTCGCCCGAGAGCCCCTGATCGCCTTGCCTCGCTTTCCTGAGGCGCGTGCGGCCGGCATCGCCGGCACCTCGGCATGCGCAGGCGCCGTGAGATGGGCCACCACCAGAACGAAAGGCCATCTCGCAGCGTCGACTGTCGCGGCCGTTATCGGTGTGCACCCCTGATGCAGTCCTAGGAGCCTGTCGGACTTGGAAAGCGTCGGCTGCAAATCAACCGCAGCGGTCCATTTTTCACCGTCTTTTTGTCCCATAGCGGGGCTATGGGCCTGCAAATCCGGCAAAAACTGTCCTCGCTGGGGCCAATTTTCGCTTTCGACGTTCCAAGTCCGACAGGCTCCTAG
>JBEGTX010000312.1:0-18781 GCA_041179165.1 Pseudomonadota bacterium
TCTTCGTTGCAGGTGAGCCCGGCCAGGAAGATGAGCACGGGCACCGGTGCCTGTGTGTCGCCCTGCCCCTGCAGTGCCTGCGGAGGACGGTACACGCCGACCTTCATCGGCAGCCCGATGACCTCGGACTCATGCTGGTAGAAGCCCTGAACACCGCCGAAGCAGCCATGTTCAGACAGCGTCGTGAAGGCCGCCATGGCTCAGTACATCACCACGGAGCGGATGGACTCGCCGCGCTTCATCAGGTCGAAGCCTTCGTTGATGTCGTCGAGTTTGAGCCGGTGCGTGATGAGGTCGTCGATGTTGATCTTGCCGTCCATGTACCAGTCGACGATCTTGGGCACGTCGGTGCGTCCGCGCGCGCCGCCGAAGGCCGAGCCTTCCCATTTGCGGCCGGTGACGAGCTGGAAAGGCCGCGTGCTGATCTCGGCGCCGGCCTCGGCCACGCCGATGATAATGCTGCGGCCCCAGCCCTTGTGTGTGCACTCGAGCGCCTGGCGCATGACCTGCGTGTTGCCGATGCACTCGAAACTGTAGTCGGCGCCGCCATCGGTGAGCTGCACGATGCTGTCGACGATGTTGGGGTGGTCCTTGGGGTTCAGGAAGTGCGTCATGCCGAACTTCCGCGCCATGGCCTCGCGCTCCGGGTTCAGGTCGACACCGATGATCTTGTCGGCGCCCACCATCTTGGCGCCCTGGATCACATTGAGCCCGATGCCGCCCAGGCCGAACACCACCACGTTGGCACCCGCCTCCACCTTGGCGGTGAAGAGCACCGCGCCGATGCCGGTGGTGACTCCGCAGCCGATGTAGCAGATGGTGTCGAACGGCGCGTCAGGGCGCACCTTGGCCAGCGCGATCTCGGGCACCACGATGTAGTTGCTGAAGGTGGACGTGCCCATGTAGTGCAGCAGCGGCTTGCCATCGAGCGAGAAACGGCTGGTGGCGTCAGGCATCAGACCGCGCCCCTGCGTGCTGCGGATGGACTGGCACAGGTTGGTCTTGCGCGAGAGGCAGAACTTGCAGTGCCGGCATTCGGGGGTGTAGAGCGGAATGACGTGGTCGTCACGGCGCACCGAGGTCACGCCTGGCCCGACGTCTACCACCACACCTGCGCCCTCGTGGCCGAGGATGGCGGGGAACAAGCCCTCAGGATCGGCACCTGAGAGCGTGTAGTAATCGGTGTGGCAGATGCCGGTGGCTTTCACCTCGACCAGCACCTCGCCCGCACGCGGGCCTTCCAGGTCCACGGTTTCGATGCTCAGGGGTTGGCCGGCTTTCCAGGCCACGGCGGCGCGGGTCTTCATGGGGATGTCCTTCAGAGGGGCTCGGGGCAGCGGTTCGGTCGACACCGCGTCGTGCGTGCGGCCGCGCGAGCGGCCATCAGCAGCCCATTGTGTCAGCCCTCGAAGACGAAAGCACCCGCAACCTCACCAGCCCAGAGCGGGCCAGCCCTGCCGGGCGCCCTACAGCATGCGGTTCAGGCGAGCCACGCTTGATGTCGCAGGGTTCGCGGCCGCACCAGCAGCCTGAGGCGTGCGAACCAATTGACCGACCGGGTAGCCGGCCGCCTGCAGCCTGGACAGCAGGGCGTCGTAGTTCGCAGCGTCCATCGACGGCGTGCGGGACAGGATCCACATGTACTCTCGCGACGGTTCGCTCACGACCGCATACCGGTAGTCGGCGTCGAGCATCACGATCCAGTAGTCACCCCGGCCCAGTGGAAACCACTGCAGCCACGACGGCAGGAAACTCACTTTCCAGCGAGCACCCGTGTCGCTGCCCGACTCTTGCGTGGCGCGGCCCCGGGCGGTGGTGAGGTCGCCACCCACGGTGCGGCAGCTGTTGACCACGCCCAGCGTGCCGTCAGTGCGCGCCTCGTAGACCGCCGTCACATCGCCCTTGCATTGTTCTTGGAACCGATTGGGCAAGCGCGCCAGTTCATACCAGGTGCCGGCGTAACGCGCCGCCTCCACCATGGGGACGCTTTGCACAGGGGGCGGCGAGGCCACCACGCTGAGTGCCAGCCATCCACACACCGCGACAGCACCGGCCGCACGTGACAGCCAGGGCGAGCCAGCTGCTTTGGGGGCATCGCCAGAGGGATCACCGGACGACACAGGAGAAGACCCAAGAGACGGCGACGAAGGGGAGGAAGGGATGTTCAGGCTCATGGAAAGAATGTAGGGTTGCCCACCAGCCGCCGCCATCGGCCTGACACGCTGCCTGCTGTGGGAAAGCACTGACACCGACGGCATCGCCCCCATGGCCTGACATCTGTGCGACACAACCACCCGGGTGGCTTCGCTACCATCTTTGTTTGGCGTTCAGCCCTCTACAACAGACCTCAACGGACCTCACCCATGCCCTCCAACACCACCCTCTCGAACCACCAGATCCGCTTGGCGGCCCGTCCTGTCGGCGCCCCCACCCGCGCCAACTGGCGCGTGACCGACGAGCCGGTGGCCCCGCTGGCCGACGGTGACGTGCTCATCAAGACCCTGTCGCTGTCGCTCGACCCTGCCATGCGCGGCTGGATGAACGACGGCAAGAGCTACATCCCACCGGTGGGCATCGGCGAGGTGATGCGTGCCGGCGGCGTGGGCGTGGTGCTGGAGTCGCGCAACCCGGCCTACAAGGCGGGCGACCACGTGGGCGGCTCGCTCGGCGTGCAAACCTACTGTGTGGTCGACGCCGCCGATTCGCGCCGCATCGGCCTGCACCCGATCGACACCAAGGTGGGCACGCTCAACCAGTGGCTGAATGTGCTGGGCATGCCCGGCATGACCGGCTACTTCGGCCTGATGGACGTTGGCCAGCCACAGGCCGGCGAGACCCTCGTGGTGTCGGGTGCGGCCGGTGCCGTGGGCCAGACCGTCGGCCAGCTGGCCAAGCTCAAGGGCCTGCGCGTGGTCGGCATTGCCGGCGGCCAGGCCAAGTGCGACTGGGTGGTCAAGGAACTGGGCTTCGACGCCTGCATCGACTACAAGGCCGGCCCGATCAAGGACGGCCTCAAGGCCCACTGCCCGAACGGCGTCGACATCTATTTCGACAACGTGGGCGGCGACATCCTCGATGCCGTGCTCGCGCGCATCAACCGCAAGGCCCGCATCATCATCTGCGGCGCCATCAGCCAGTACAACGCCACCACGGCCGTCAAAGGCCCTGCCAACTACCTGTCGCTGCTGGTCAACCGCGCGCGCATGGAAGGCATCGTCGTGTTCGACTACGCCGACCGTTATCACCTCGCCGTGGCCGAGATGGCCGGCTACCTGAAAGACGGCCGCATGAAGAGCAAGGAAGACGTGGTGGTGGGCATCGACACATTCCCCGAAACGCTGCTCAAGTTGTTCAACGGCGAAAACTTCGGGAAACTGGTGCTCCAAGTGGCCGAGGCCTGAGGCCTGCACCGCCCTCGGCCGTGGAGAAATCCACGCCGAGGGAATATCCCGAAGTCGACAAGATGTAAACGGGGGATAGACTCGGGCGCAACCACTCACGCCCCCGCATTCATGGCCTCACCGCACCACCCACCCCAGGCGGCCCCGGCCTCACTGGGCTGGGAGGCCCTGCTCGATGCATCGGCCGACCTGCTCGCCCTGCTCGACGAGCACGGCCGCCTGCTGTGGATGAACGCCGGCTTTGTGCGCGCCACCGGCCACGTCGCCGCAGACATCCTGAACCACCCCGTGGCCGAGCTGCTCGAAGCGTCCCACGACGACCCGGTGCTGCTCAGCGATTGGCCGCTGGTCACCGGCGCCATTGCGCACAAGACGCCACTGCGGGGATTGGAGCTGCCCTGGCGCCACCACAGCGGCATCACGCGCTGGGGCCGCCTGACTCTCACCCTGCTGAGCGCCCCCGGCCCCGTGCCCGGTGCCTGCTGGCAGTGGGTGATGCACGAGGTCACCGACACCCGCTGGCTGTCGTTCGAAGCGCAGCGCCTCGCCGAGTTGCTCGACACCGCACAGGACTTTGGCCGCCTGGGCATCTGGGAGCGCAAGCTGCCGCTGGGCGAAGGCGTGTGGGACCGCCACATGTACCGATTCTTCGGCCTCCCCGTGGGCAGCGGCGTGCCCGACTTCGAAGAGGTGGCCCGCCGCATTCACCCCGATGACCGCCCAGGCCAGCGCTACCGCGCCTCGGCCCATGCGCCGGGCAAGTACTCCAGCCGCTACCGCATCGTGGCCCCCGGCCAGCCGATCCGCCATGTGCATGCGCAGTGGGAGGTGAAACTCGGGCTCTCGGGCACGCCGGAGCTGGTCACCGGCATCATGGTCGACGACACCGAGGTCTACGAGCTCGCCGAGTCGTTCAACAAGACCAGCGCCCAGCTCAAGATGGCCGTGGAGCTCGGCAACATTGCCATCTGGCGCCACGACCTCAAGCTCAACCGCATCTTCTACAACGACCGTGCGTTCGAGATCATCGATGTGAAGCCGCGGCCCGAGGGTCTGTCGCTCGAAGAGGTCCGCGCGATGATCCACCCGGACGACATCGCCGAGGTCAACGCCGCCGCGGCCCGCTCACTCAATTCCGATCGACCGGTCGACATGGAGGCGCGCTACCGCCGCCGCGACGGCACCTGGCGCTACGTGCTCACACGGCGCATGGTGCGCCGCGACGACACCGGCCAGCCGGTCGAGTTCTTCGGCGTGGCGCTCGACGTGAGCGAGCAGGTGGAGCAGAACCGCCACGCCACCGAGATGACCAAGCGGCTGGAGATTGCCGCCGCCGCATCGGGCATGGGCATCTGGAGCCGTGACCCGGTCACCCGCAAGGCCGAGTGGAACTCGCAGATGTTCGCCATCGTCGGACGTGACCTGGCCGCCGGCCTGCCCTCGCGCCACGAGTGGGTAGAGACCATCATCCACCCGGCCGACCGCGCCCAGATGCGCAACGCCCACGCAGACATGCTGGCCTCCAACGGCATGACCATCGAGCACGAGTACCGCATCACCCGCCCCGACGGCGAGGTGAGGTGGTTGGTGAACCGGTCGCGGCACGAGGTGCGCAACGGGCTGTCCATGCTGTTCGGCATCACGATGGACGTGACCGACCGCGCCCGCACCGAGGCCGCGCTGCGCGAAGCCAACGAGCGCATCGCCCTCGCCGCCCGTGGCGCGGGCATCGGCACCTGGGAGCGTGACCTCAAGACCGACCGCATGCAGTGGGACCCGCAGATGTACCTGCTGCACGGCCTGCAGCCTGACTGCGGTGTGCCGGTGGAAACGCTGCGCCGCACGCTCGTGCACGCGGATGACGCGGCTCGACTGCGCGAGGCCATCGACACCTCGGTGCGCGAGCGGCGCATGAGCACCTGTGAGTTCCGCGCTGTCATGCCCGACGGCAGCTTCCGCTGGCTCGCCCTGCGCTCAGTGCCCATCGTCGACGAAGCCGGCCAGCCCGAACGCCAGCTCGGCGTGAACTGGGACATTCATGAGCGCGTGATGGCCGAAGCCGAACGGCAAGACCGTGTCATTGCCGAACGCGAAAGCGAGGCCAAGTCGCAGTTCCTCGCCCGCATGAGCCATGAGCTGCGCACGCCGCTCAACGCCGTGCTCGGCTTCGCGCAGCTGCTGCAGCTCACCCCCGCGCTGACCGACGACCAGCTCGGCAAGGTGGCCCACATCCACTCGGCCGGCGAGCACCTGCTGTCGCTCATCAACGATGTGCTCGACCTCTCCAGCATGGAGCACGGGCAGTTCAAGCTCGACCTCCAGGCCGTGTCGGTGGCCGAGGTGCTCGATGAGGCGCTGCCGCTGGTGCAATCGCTGGCCAACGAGCACGGCGTCACCATCCAGCTCGACGGCGTGTCGGGCGTGGCCTATGGCGACCGCACGCGCATCCGCCAGGTGCTGATCAACCTGCTGAGCAACGCCATCAAGTACAACCGCATTCGCGGGCTGGTGACGGTGTCGAGTGCCCCGTCGACCGAGGACCACCAGGCGCTGGTCGTGCTCAAGGTGCACGACACCGGCCGCGGCATGACGGCCTCGCAGCTCAACCAGTTGTTCGAGCCTTTCAACCGGCTGGGGGTGGAGCGCGAGCCCATCGAGGGCACCGGCATCGGGCTGGCGGTGGTGAAGGCGCTCGTCGAGCACATGGGCGGCAACATCGGTGTGCACAGCGAAGCCGGGGTGGGCTCCACCTTCGAAGTGCGCCTGCCTCGTGCGCCAGAACCCGCAGACGAGGTGAACCCTTCGGGGGTGCAAGCCGCCAGCACGCCGCCCCCGACGGCCAAGCGCTCGGGCCAGGTGCTCTACATCGAGGACAACCCGATCAACCAGATTCTGGTGGAAGAACTGGTGCGCAGCCACGCCGGCCTCGACATCGAGTCCAAGGACACGGGACAGTCCGGCGTCGACCGCGCCTTCAGCCTGCGCCCCGACCTCATCCTCATCGACATCCAGCTGCCCGACATGGACGGCTTCGAGGTGCTGCGCCTGCTGCGCGCGTCGCCGCTGACCGCTGCCACGCCTTGCATTGCGCTGTCGGCCAACGCGATGCCCGAAGACATCGCTCGCGCCCTGGAGGCCGGCTTCGACGACTACTGGACCAAGCCGATCGACTTCCGCCACTTCCTCACCGCGATGGAGCGCCTGTTTCCCGTGGCGAGCTGAAACGCACGGGGCCGTTCGGCGCCGGTTGAATGCACAGGTCTGCCGCCCGTTGAATAATGGCGGACAGTCCGATCACCTCCTTGCTGCATCACCATGTCCGAACTCACGCTCCTGTCTGCCCTGCTCGACGCCCGAACGCCCGGCGAAGGCCTTGTCGAATTCG
The DNA here is from genome assembly GCA_041179165.1 of Pseudomonadota bacterium. GTDB lineage: Bacteria > Pseudomonadota > Gammaproteobacteria > Burkholderiales > Burkholderiaceae_C > Rhizobacter. The sequence continues at coordinate 6,787 of JBEGTX010000312.1, forward strand.
TGGTGCCCGAAGACTGGATGCAGGGGCGCACCACCTTCGGCGGCCTCATTTCGGTGATGGCGGTGCGCGCCATGCGCGACGTGGCCGGGCGCGACTGGCCCGAGAGCGTGAAGCTGCGCGCCCTGCAGACGAGCTTTGTCGGGCCGGTCGACAAGGGGCCGGTGCAGGTCACCGTGCAGGTCTTGCGTGAAGGCAAGAACGTGCGCCAGATCCAGGCCCAGGTGCGCCAGAACGGCAGCGTGGCCGCCGTGATGCTGGGCGTGTTCGGCAGCGAACGCGAGACCACGCTGTCGGTGCTGTCGCCGGCCCGCCCCCAAAGCCGCTCGCCCGAAGAAGGCCGGCGCGTCCCCTTCGTAGCAGGCCTCGCGCCCAACTTCACGCAGCACATCGACATGAGCATGGTCGAAGGCGACATGCCGTACTCCGGCTCCGACGCCTGGCACAGCCGCATTCACCTGCGCCTGAAACACGACACGCTGGCCGACACCGAACTGCTTACCGTGCTGCTGGCAGACGTGCCCCCGAGCCCCATCGTGTCGCGCTTCAAGAAGCCCGCTCCGGCCAGCTCGGTGTCGTGGGCGCTCGAACTGCGCCCGCTGGCCTCGCAGCCCGACCCCCGCGGCTTCTGGCGGGTGGACACCGAAGCGCTGGCGTCGGCCGGCGGCTACGTGAACCAGGTGTCCCGGCTCTGGACACCCACCGGCGAACTCGCCTCCCTCGGCTACCAGGTGGTGGCCGCCTACGCCTGATGCCATGGCGGGTTGCTACACTCGCCGTTGAACAAAAACAGGAGCGACGTGGGCCTCACGTCGTCAAGGGGAATTCATGCGTGCATTGAAGTGGCTCATCGCCTTGCTCATCCCGGTGTTGCTGGTCGTGGCGTACTTCGCCATGTTCCTCAACTGGAGCTACTCCACCGGCGAACGGGCCGGCTGGGTGCAGAAACTGTCCAGCAAGGGCTGGGTCTGCAAGACCTCCGAGGGCGAAATGGCAATGATCTCGCTGCCGGGCAGCATGCCCGAGAAGTTCTACTTCACGGTGTGGGACGACGAAGTGGCCAAGCAGATCGACAACGCCATGGGCAAGCGCGTGGTGCTGCACTACGAAGAGAAGGTCGGCCTGCCGACCAGTTGCTTCGGTGACACCCGCTACTTCGTGACCTCCGTGCGGGTGCAAGACGACTTCTCGCTGGCCCCGGGCGTGACCGTGCCCCAGGCGACCGGCGTGCCGGCTTCGGGTGTGACTGCACCAGCAGCTCCTGCAGCCCCTGCAGCATCGGGCGCAGGTTACTGAGCCGAAGTCCTCGGGCGCCGGCCTGCAGCCTGCGGGTTCAACTGACCTGCCCGGATACCGAACAGGTCCGGGCCTTCACAGGCCTTTTTGCAACAGCTCGGCCACCAGCGCATTCAGGCCGCCTTCGTGGGCCTGGGCGCGGTCGTTCAGCTGCTTGGTGAGTTCTGCCGGCAGCTTGCAAGCAAACGGCACCAAGCCGGCTGCGGCATCGCGCTTGCGTTGTTCACGCTTGTCGAGGGCCAACGCAGCGCCTTGAGCGAACCGGTCAGGCACACCGCCATTCCTCATCTGGCCGTTGATCTTCAGTGCCATGTTCTTGGCGAGGTCGGTTTTTTTCATGCTCATGATTCGGTGACGTCCTGTCGGTTCAAGGATGGGATTGTCGCCGGTTCCGGCCTTCAGCAGACGCTCATCGGCTCCCAGACCCGATAATGCGCCTCCTTCTCTCGCCGAACGGGCCGCACCATGGCGCTCAAAGCCACGATCTACAAAGCCAATCTGCAAATCGCCGACATGGACCGCAACGTCTACGGCGACCACAGTGCCACCATCGCCCGCCACCCGTCGGAGACCGATGAACGCATGATGATGCGCTTGCTGGCCTTTGCCCTCAACGTGCCGGCCGACAACCACAACGGCGCCCTCGATTTCGCCAAGAGCCTGTGGGACACCGACGAGCCCGACCTCTGGCAAAAGGACCTCACCGGCCAGATCGTGCACTGGCTCGACGTCGGCCAGCCCGACGACAAGCGCATCATGAAGTCCAGCCCCAAGGCTGAACGCGTCACCGTCTACACCTACACACACAGCTCCCCCATCTGGTGGAACGGCATCGCCACCAAGATCACCCGCGCCCGCAACGTGAAGGTGTGGCTCGTGCCTCACGAACAAAGCCAGGCCCTCGCCGCCCTCGCCCAGCGCACCATGCACCTGCAGGTCACGGTGCAAGACGGCACCGTGTGGATCGGCGATGGCCAGCAAAGCTCGGTCGAAGTCACGCCTGTGCTGTTGAACCCTCAAGAGGGTTGAGCGGGCGGCCGCAGGACGATCCAACCCGCGGACTGCATCGAGCATGCACGACGCGAAGCGAGGCCCGGCTGGTGTTGCTGGTGTTGCTCTGGCTGGTGTACTTTTGGTGACTTTTGGGACCAGCCACAAGTTACTCGCCTGCCGGGGCGAATACCCCGCGCGGCGATGCCATGACCCAACCGGTTTGCGTTCAGCCCACAAGAACTGACGAATGTGCAGCGAAGCACACCCAACCCCAACGAAACCCCCTCAACCGCAAGGCCGCACCGCCAGACACCAATCCATCATTCCACTTTGACCCAAAATGGAATGACAGTGATCAAAGGACATCCTCATGCCAACCCCAACGCTCGACATCCGACACGACCCTGACGCACAACGCTTCGAATGCACCGTCGACGGCTTGCGCTGCGAGGCCGACTACCGCCTGGCGAACGGCGTGATGGCCATGACCCACACCGGCGTGCCCCGCGCACTCGAAGGCCGAGGCATCGCTGCGGCCCTGGTCTCGGCCGCATTCGATTGCGCACGGGCCCAGGGCTACAAGATCAATCCGCTGTGCTCCTACGTGGCGCTCTACATGCGGCGTCATCCCGAGACACAATCGCTTCACGTCTGACCGGTTGCCGATCGCTCGCTCCGCGCGCCCGGTCCCGCATGCCGCGCGGGCTGATACTGGCCTGCCCACTGTTGCCGCCCCCTCCCCCTGACAACCCCCATGTCCAACACCACCACCGACTCCACCGATCCCTTCCTCTGGCTCGAAGACGTGCTCGGCGAGCGCTCGCTGGCATGGGTGCGTGAACGCAATGCCATCTCTCAAGGCCAGCTCTCAGCGCGGGCCGAGTACGGGCCGGTGCGCGAGCAGATCCTGGAGGTGCTCAACGCCAAGGACCGCATCCCCGCCGTGACCCGCCGCGGCGAGTTCTTCTACAACCTGTGGCAAGACGAAAAACACAAGCGCGGCCTGTGGCGCCGCACCACGCTCGCCGAGTACAAGAAGCCAGAGCCTGCGTGGGAGACCGTGCTCGACATCGACGCGCTGGCCGCGGCCGAAGGCGAGAACTGGGTCTGGGGTGGGGCCACGGGTCTGGCACCCGCTTACCGCCTGGTGCTCATCTCGCTGTCGCGCGGTGGCGCCGATGCCAAGGTCGTGCGCGAGTTCGACACGGTGTCAAAGCAGTTCGTCGAAGGAGGCTTCGGCCTGCCCGAGGCCAAGTCCGATGTCGACTGGATCGATGCCGACACGCTGTACGTCGGCACCGATTTCGGCCCCGGCTCCATGACCGACTCGGGCTACCCGCGCATCGTCAAGCGCTGGTCGCGCGGCACGCCGCTGGCCGAAGCCGTCACCGTGTTCGAGGGCGAAACGCGCGATGTCTCGGTGGGGGTGAGTGTGGACCGCACGCCGGGTTTCGAGCGCACGGTGTTCAGCCGCTCCCTCGACTTCTACAACCACCAGTACCTGTTGCTGGAGGCCGGCAAGCTGGTGGCCCTCGACATCCCGAGCGATGCCTCGCCCAACTTCATGCGCGACACGATGCTGTTGTCACTGCGCAGCGACCTGTCTTCAGAGGGCACCACCTTTCCCAGTGGCTCGTTGCTCTACACCGATGCCGCCGCCTACCTGCGCGGCGAGCGCCGCCTTCAGGCCTTGTTCACCCCCACGCCCACGCGCTCGCTCGCCGACTACACGACCACGCACGACCACGTGCTGCTCAACGTGAGCGACAACGTGGCCAGCAAGCTCGAGCAATGGCACAAGGCGGGTCCTCAGTTCACGGGCAGCCCCATCGATGCCCCCTTCCCCGGCACGCTCGGCGTCAGCAGCTTGCACGACCCGCTCATTGCAGACGACCCGCTGGGCAACAACTTCTTTCTCACCTACACCGACTTCCTCACACCGGATTCGCTGTTCCTCGCCGACACACGCACCAGCGTCCGCACGCTGCTGAAGTCGCGCAGCGCGCTGTTCAAGTCGGAGGGCATGCGCGCCGAACAGCGCTTCGCCACCTCCAAAGACGGCACCCAGGTGCCCTACTTCGTCGTCTGGCCGAAAGGCGCCACCGAAGACGGAAGCAACCCGACCCTGATCTACGGTTATGGCGGCTTCGAGATCTCGCTCAACCCTTGGTACTCGGGCGGCTTCGGTCGCGCCTGGTATGAGCGCGGCGGCGTGCTCGTGGTGGCCAACATCCGCGGCGGCGGCGAGTACGGGCCCACCTGGCACCAGAGCGCCGTCAAGGCCCACAAGCAGCGCAGCTACGACGACTTCGCGGCCGTGGCCGAGGACCTCATCGCGCGCAAGGTCACGGCCCCCAAGCACCTGGGCATCATGGGCGGCAGCAACGGCGGCCTGCTCGTGGGCGCCACCGTTGTTCAGCGGCCGGAACTCTTCAACGCGGTGGTCTGCCAGGTGCCGTTGCTCGACATGCAGCGCTTCCATCTGCTGCTGGCCGGTGCCTCGTGGATGGCCGAGTACGGCAACCCCGACGTACCGTCGGAGTGGGCCACCATAGCCACCTACAGCCCCTACCAGCGCGTGAGCGCGGACGGGCACTACCCGAAGATCTTCTTCACCACCTCCACCCGCGACGACCGTGTGCATCCTGCCCACGCGCGCAAGATGGCCGCCAGGATGCTGGCCCAAGGCCACGAGGTGCTGTACTACGAGAACATCGAAGGCGGCCACGGCGGCGCGGCCGACAACGACCAGCGTGCGCATTTGCAGGCGCTGGAGTTCAGTTACCTGTGGCAGCAGTTGGGGCGGTGAGCCACCGGTTTACTCAGCGAGCAACACCTCGTTCGGGAAGAGGCTGAATGACATACGTCGTGCCTTGCTCGGTGCGATTCACGAGCACCTCGTACCGATCGAGGTCAACCCGGCCGGCCAGCATCGGAGGGAGCCATTCGGTCTTCTGCCCGATGAGTTGGCGCGGATACACCGTGCCCTCATTCGGATTTTCAGAGTGCCCATAGATGGCATCGCTCCCCGAGTCACTGGGATGCACGAGGGCAAAGATCTGGTACTGCCGGCCCGACTCTGCCCGTTCAAGGCAAGCATGGGTGAGTGCGCGCAGCAAAGCCGTCACATGCCGGCGACGGTGCCGCCAGCCCAGGTCTCCAAAGCCTTTCCAATCGAAATGCTGGTGCCAGAGGTCCAACCACTCGCGTTGCGCGATGTCGATCCTGAAGTCACCGGCCTTCTTGAAGAGCAGGCGGTAATACCGCCGATCAGGACGCAGCAGCGCTACGGGCTTCGAGCGCCGACGCGATCGCGTCGGCTTCAGCATGCGGACAGGAACTTGTCTGCGTCGCCCCCCTCGCACTTCCAGTGGGCAAACACGCCCACAAGGCTGCACGACGTGCACCGGCAACCAATGTAGTACCAGCGCACGTCGTTGCTCTCGCTGTACAGCGCCACCCCCGACAGCAACTGGAACTCGTCCGCATCGCAAACGCACTCGTGATTTTCGAAGACTGCGGCGCTGGCGTACTCGGCACTGTCACCCATCAGGTAGACGCCTTTGCAGGCCGTGCAGCTGCGCTTTGCAGCGCCTTCGTCCTCATCGGTTTCCAGCTTGAAGACGCGGTGGCCACACCCGCACACGGACTCTGCGAACTTCTCGGCCGGATGACCCTGAAGCTTGCTGAACCGAAGCATCTCTGCCTGAACATCTTCGGGAGATGAGCCGTACCAATACTTGCCCTTCTTCTTCAGTGCCATGTGTTGAATCCATCCGATTGAATAAGGCGCCCACTGCGCCGCGAGGTGCCGGTGTCGCACAGTGTCGCCTGAAGCTGCGCTGAGCAGGAAGTCAAGGTACATCGTCGCGGCCCATCACGAACCATCGAGTGATGTGAACCAGCAAGCCCACGCCCCCGAGCGCCAGGCAGGCCACGTGAAGCACGTCGAGCGGAATGACACCTTGCAGCGCGTTGTGGGGGCTGAAGGGCATCAGCGGCTGGATGTCGCGGTGCATGACGCTGTCGAGGACCACATGGGTCCATGCGCCCAGTGCAGCGCCCACGGCCACCTGTGTCACCGACAGGCCGCGCCAGCCTGGCAGCCCGGGCAGCCAGAATCTGTGGGCGAACCAGCGGCACCCCAGAAACAGCGGCACCACCAGGGCCGCCGCCAGGCTCGCCCCCACATACGTGTGCAGGAACGCGTGGACCTGCTCGCGTTGGTGAATGAGGTTGTAGAGCGACTCGAGGTCGATGAGCACATTGGCTGCGCAAAACGCCAGGAAGCTGACCTGCTTGGGTGCAGCCGCCTGCAGCAGGGCACCAGGGCCGAAGTGGAACGGGGTGATGGGCATGTTCCAGATTCTGCCCGGCGCTGTGCGAGAGTGCACAGACACGGCCCTGGCGTCCGGATGAGAATTTTGAAGCGGGAGCCACGTCGGCTCCCCCCACCGGAGTCCTCCATGATCAAGAAAATTCTGCCCGCCTTCATCGTCGCTGGCTTCGTGGCCATGCCTCTCGCCACGCTCCCCTCCCTCGCGCAAGCCAAGACCGAAAAGCAACTGCGCGACGAACACAAGGGCAAGGTGGCCAAGGAAAAGTCGGCTGAGAAGTCAGCCGCCAAAAAAGCAGAACGCAAGAACAAGTAGACAGCCCCACGAGCAGCGGCGCCGTTCATCTCGCTGAGCGCTGGCGCAGCACCTGCGATCGCTTGACGCCGTCCGACAAGGCTTGCCGGCATCCCGCGCAACGAAAAACACCTCCCATCTCACGCGGAGAGGGAGGTGTCGTCGTGTGAGGTCCTGGCCCGTGAGAGCGTCAGGCCTGTGCGCACAGCAGCACGTCGCTGCCCGGACTGAGGCGACCCACCGCGTCGCCATCTGCGACGAGGCAGACCGCCGCGGTCAAATTTTTCCGAGCAGCACCAGCACCAGCAGCACGACGACCACCAGACCGAGACCGCCGCTGGGTCCATAGCCCCAGCTGCGGCTGTGGCCCCACGTGGGCAATGCACCCAGCAAAAGCAAGATCAACAGCACCAACAAGATGGTTCCAACGGTCATGACGCACTCCTTTGTGATTGAAGGCTCAAGCGTAGGGACATCGAGATCGCGGCAACAGGTGTGCATGCCGCCTTCTGCTGTCGGCAGGCTGCGTTAGCCGTTGTCGTTGCCGTCCTACAGGCCGTTGTGCGCGGCCGGACACAACTCGTTTCAACGGATTGGCAGTCTTTACCGGTCTTATTCCCTCAAGTTGAATCGCCCAACATCCGTAATCTAGGGTTCTCCCCGAGCCTTGGGCACGTTGCGCCTTGCCGGGTCCGTTGACTGCTTGGAATCGGCATGGCCCTGACATCCTCATCAAGACAATCCGCACTGAGCGCTGCAGCAGCAGGCGCCGCGCTGACCCACCTGCGGGAGTTCCTGGCCTTCAAGCTGGGGGCCGAGGAGTACGGCATCGACCTGCTGCGGGTGCAGGAGATCCGCTCGTACGAAGAGCCGACCCGCATTGCCAACTCACCGCCCTGCGTGACAGGGGTGCTCGACCTGCGCGGCATGATCGTGCCCATCGTGGACATGCGGCTGCACCTGCGCCTCGGCGAAGCCCGCCACGACAGCCTCACCGTGATCATCGTGCTGAGCATCAGCGGCCACAGCGTGGGCATGGTGGTCGACGCCGTGTCCGATGTCATCTCTCTCGCGCCGCAGCAACTGCGGCAAGCACCTGACTTCAACTCCAGTGTCGACAGCACCCACCTGCTGGCCATTGGCGCGGTCGACGACCGCATGCTCATCCTGATCGACATTGAAAAACTGATGCAAAGCCCCTCACTGGGCCTGCACCTCGAGACCGCGCTTGCTGCCTGAGACCGCCCCATGAACAACCTGAAAATTTCGACCCGCATCATCGTGATCACCGGGCTGCTGTCCACCTTGCTGGGGGTGATCGGCCTCATGGGCTTGTGGAGCACCAGCCGCGCCAACGAGGCCATGCGGTCGATGTACGAGGACCGCACGCTCCCGCTGAGTCAGCTCGGTGAGGTGCAGAACCTGTCGACTGCAACCCGGCTGGCCATTGCGGCAACCATCATCACGCCAACGCCCGAAGACATCAAGCAGAACACCGCACAGGTCGAAGCCAACCAGGACAAGACCAAACAGATCTGGGCCCTGTACCTCGCCTCCGCGATGAGCGCCGAAGAGTCCGAGCTCGTCAAGACCTACAGCAGCAAGATGGAGTCCTGGGTCGCCCAGTCCCTCACCCCGGCCGTGGCGGCCCTGCGGGCCGCCGACGAAAAGGAAGCATTGCGAGTGAGCGTGCAAGGGCGCACCCTGTTCGCCGAAGCCCAAGCTGTCATGAAGTCGCTGGTGCAACTGCAGCTCAACGAAAGCAAGATCGGCTATGCACAAGCGGTGAGCCGCTATGAAAGCGTTCGCCTCATTTCCATCAGTGCCATCGTACTGGGCCTGGCAATCGCCGTGGCGTTCTGCGTGGTGCTGGTGCGCTCCATCAAGCGCTCGCTGGATCATGCGCTGGAAGTGGCCGATGCGGTGGCCGCTGGCGACCTGACGCATGTCATCCACAGCGAAGGCCAAGACGAAGTCGCGCAGCTGCTCAAAGGCATGAGCAAGATGCGCGACCAGCTGTCCATCGTGGTGAGCGGGGTGCGTGAAAACGCCGAAGGTGTGGCCACCGCGTCGTCCCAGATCGCCCAAGGCAACAACGACCTCAGTGCTCGCACCGAGCAGCAAGCCAGCGCACTGGAAGAAACCGCCTCCTCGATGGAAGAGCTGTCGAGCACCGTGAAGCAGAACGCCGACAACGCGCGCCAGGCCAACCAGCTGGCCATGGGCGCCTCCACCGTCGCGGTGCAGGGTGGCGAGGTCGTGGGCCAGGTCATCGACACGATGAAGGGCATCAACGACAGCTCCAAGAAGATCGTCGACATCATCAGCGTCATCGATGGCATTGCCTTCCAGACCAACATCCTCGCGCTGAACGCGGCCGTGGAAGCGGCACGCGCCGGCGAACAAGGCCGCGGCTTTGCGGTCGTGGCCGCTGAAGTGCGCAGCCTGGCCCAACGCAGCGCCGCGGCGGCCAAAGAAATCAAGACCCTCATCTCCGACAGCGTGGAGCGTGTGGACCAAGGCGCCCAATTGGTGGACCGCGCCGGCGTGACCATGCAAGAGGTCGTGACGTCCATCCGCCGGGTGACCGACATCATGGGCGAGATCAGCGCCGCCAGCAGCGAACAAAGCAGCGGCGTGTCGCAAGTGGGCGAGGCCGTCACGCAGATGGACCGCGCCACGCAACAGAATGCCGCGTTGGTGGAAGAATCGGCAGCGGCGGCAGAGAGCCTCAAGGTCCAGGCGCAGCAGTTGGTCGCGGCCGTTGCCGTGTTCAAGCTCTCACGCGGGCAGCAGGCGCACACGCCGGTGCATGCGAGCGCCCCTGCGCCGAAACCTGCCTCTGCAGCTGCACCCAAGCCAGCGGCTCCCGCGGTCGATCGCCGTGGCCCGGACCGCGCCCAGAACGTGGTCCGCCCCACCTTCAGCAAAGCCCCAGCCACCGCCCCCGCAACCAGCCCAACCCCGGCGCCAGCACCCATCACCTCGCCAGCCAAGACCGGCACCGACGACTGGGAGTCGTTCTGAGCCCACGCTGACACGCAACCCGTGCGTCGACCGAACCGGATAGACCGCCATGACACCATCACACTTCACCATCGGCCAGCGGCTCAGTGCCTGCTTCGCCGCCATCCTGCTCATCACGGCGCTCATGGGCGGGCTCAGCGTTTGGCGTCTGGGCACGCTCAAGGCCTCGGCCGAGCACCTGGCCACGGTCGAGATGGAGCGCCATGCGCTGACACACGAGTGGGTGTCGGGCATCCGCATGAACTGGATACGCACGGCCGCGATGCTGAGCTCATCCGACGCGGCCTTCATCGCGTCCACGCAGCGCGAGATGGACGCATCGTCAGCCGGCATCGGCCAGCTGCAGAAGCGCCTCGACGACATGATCGTCGAGCCCGAGGGCGACCGCCGCATGGCTGCGGTGGCCAAGGCGCGTGAAGCCTATCGGCAAAGCCGCTCGGCATTGGCCAAGCGCAAGCAGGCGCAGGAAGACGTGAGCGCGCAAGTCGACGCCCAACTTCGCCCGCTGGCCGATGCCTACCTGGGCGCGCTCGATCAGGTCAACCTCTACATGAAAGAGCGGCTCAGCCAAAGCCAGTCCGACACCGCCGCCATGGCCAAGGCCAGCCAATGGCTGGTGAGCTGTGGTGCCGTCATCGCCCTGATGTTGGGGCTGGTGCTCGCCTGGGTGGTCACCCGTTCGATCACGACGCCAATCCGGCATGCCGCCCAAGCCGCACGCGACATCGCCGAGGGCAACCTCACGAACAAGCTGTCGACCCAAGGCCGCGATGAAACCGCTCAGCTGCTGCGTGCGCTAGACGACATGCAGACCAAGTTGTCGGTGATCGTCAAAGGTGTTCGCCACAACGCTGAAAGCGTGGCCACCGGTTCGACCGAGATCTCGCACGGCAACAACGACCTCAGCGCCCGCACCGAAGAGCAGGCGTCGGCCCTGCAACAGACCTCGGCCGCCATGGAACAGCTCAACGCCACCGTTCATCAAACCGCAGAGAACGCGGGAGAAGCCAATCGCCTGGCGCAGGTGGCCTCACAAGTCGCCATTCAAGGCGGGGACGTGGTGAGCCGCGTGGTCACGACGATGAAGGGCATCAACGACAGCTCCAAGCGCGTGGTCGACATCATCGGGGTCATCGACGGCATTGCCTTCCAGACCAACATCCTCGCACTCAACGCTGCGGTCGAAGCGGCGCGTGCCGGAGAACAAGGCCGCGGCTTTGCCGTGGTCGCCTCTGAAGTGCGCGCCCTTGCCCAACGCAGCGCGCAGGCCGCCAAGGAAATCAAGGCCTTGATCGCCGCCAGCGTGGACCGTGTCGAAGACGGCACCCACCTGGTCGACCAGGCCGGCACCACCATGCAGCAGGTGGTAGCCTCGATAAAGCAGGTCAGCGACATCGTGGGCGAAATCAGCGCCGCCAGCGGCGAACAAAGCCAAGGCATGCAACAGATCGGCGAAGCCGTCACCCAGATGGACCTCGCCACACAGCAGAATGCGGCCTTGGTCGAAGAGAGCGCCGCAGCCGCCGAGTCGCTCAAGCTGCAAGCGCAGCAGCTGGTCAGCTCGGTCGCAGTGTTCCAGGTCTGATTCAGCCCGCACCGCACAAAGGTCTTGCCCTCGATGGGCTCCACTTCGACGGGGAACTGTCCAGCCATCCGACACAGGCCCAAACAAGCCGATGCGAAGCGACGCCCGGCTGGCGTTGCTGGTGTCCATCAAGCAACCACGCGAGATCCGGCTCTGCCGGTCGACCTCGTGGGGGCCAGCTCCCGCGGCCATTGAGCGTCGGCTGAGGCGCCCGGCCTTCGAGGGGGGCGCGAAGCGCTTCAACGTACTTCGTGTGGCTGCCTGAACGCAGCGCCCGAAGGGAGCGCAGTGAGTTCCACACACCCCCCTCGAAGATCGGGCGACTCAGCTTCCCCGCAGGGGCGACGCTCACAGGCCGCAGTCCTTTGGGTTACCTTTGGGACGCCAAAGGTGACTCGCCTGCCGGGGCGAATACCCCGCGCGGCAGGGCCATGAACCAACCGGTTTGCGTTCAGCCCAAAAGAAA
>JBEGTX010000313.1:0-25521 GCA_041179165.1 Pseudomonadota bacterium
CAGCTCGCCACCGCATTGCTGTTGAATGGGTCCGGCTGCCCGTTGTACACATGGGTCGTGATGCGCCCAGGTGCCGCAATCTTGGCTTGCAGCTCCCAATCCGGATGCCATTGGGTGCTCAACTTGCGGCTGCCTGCTGGCAGGCTTGATCCGTTGCCCACCACGCTGCAAGAGCTTCCTGCAGGCAATCCCTCCACACGAACAAGCTCCACGTTGCGCGTCAAATCGTGCTGATAGCACGACCGCCCTGCGTTGAAGTCGTCTCGACGAGTCACGTTGCCGTTGGCGTCGTGGTCCTGCCCCGACACGGTTGAAGCACACCCGCTGCCCGCAGGTTGGCTTTGCGACGTCAACGCCACCTTCCCTTGAACCGAAGCAGCGCCAAGTTCCCTGGTTTGACCCAGTGCCATCGTCACGCTCGTTCCAGTAGGTGCCGTAAAGCTGTGCACCCGGCAGATCGTGTTTCCTGACACCGTCTCGCTGACCGACCATGACGGTGGGGAGGAATAAGTCACACTGGCTCGGTCGACCCCGCCGGCATGCTCCGTGCTGATGGCACGGCCCGCACTGTCATAGCCATAAGTGGCGTAACGCCGCTCGTTTTCGTCCACGATGCCCGTCATGGGCCAGTAGAGCGCATGCTCATACAGGAAGCTTCGCTCCGGTCCATCCGGCCACATCAGGCGGCGCAGTCGGCCTTCACTGCCGCCGTTGTCAATTTCAACCAGCGTTTCACCGTTGTAGATGATGCGACGCACACGCGGGCCCGAGTCCACTCGCATCGGATCGATGTTTGTGAGCGTCTCGTAGGTGAACTGGATGCTTCGGCCGAAAGCGTCGGTGACCGCAACCAGCAAACCAGGCATCGGTGCCACAGCAGGCGGCGTGTTTGCATCGCTGTAGGTGTAGGTGAGCACACCGCCTCGCGCCGAATGGACGGTCGCCGCACCACCCACCTCGTTGTATGTCTCAACGGTCATGGCCTTGGTGTCAATCAGTGTGCCGATGAGTCCGGAGAACGTGACTGCATAGGGACGCCCGGCAAGGCCAACGTAGCGCATGACGTCGACAGCGCCGCCACCTTGGCAATTCTCATTGCCCGAGCCACCAACCGAGGCAATGCCAGTGCTTCTTTGCAGCAGCACCGAACTGTTTGCTGTGCCAGGCAGGCCGTTCGTCGACTGCAGGGTGATGCTCTTGTGCAAGCTGGTTCGCCACGTCTGGCCCAATGCGTACATGGCCGGAACACGCCAGTTTTCTGTATTCGGCGCGCCGACCAAATGCGTGCTCGAGTCGAAGATCAAGGTCAATGGATGACCACCCACGCTCGCACCAAGATCGAAGTCCTGGACCTTGACACCAGTCAGCGGATAGATCGGATTCTGAACGGCGGGGCAAACCTTCGGTTCCCCTTGGTAGACGTCTTTATGTCGGTAGCACCCACCTCGGACGGTATCCCAGTTGAAGCCTGCCTGACACGGCACACACTGGCGGGCCGAGGCGACCCACTCCTTTCCTGCAGGGCAGGCCGTGCAATCCGACTGGCCAGCACCGTCCATGAGGCGGGGGCCAGATTCATTTTCATCAAAGCCGCCATCCGAGGTGCGAGTGGCGTAAGCATCATATTTGCAGTAGGCAAATTGGGCGCCTACGTATTCTGGGCCGGTGTATGTGCGCCTGATCGAAAGCATGCCGCCATTTGCGATGGCTGGGTTGTTTCTGTTGACGAGCGCGATGCAAACTTCGTCCGCAGAGTAGCCGGTGATCGCGCCCTCGCCCGAGCCCGAGCCGGACGACACAGAAGCAGACCATGGCTTGCATGCACCTTGGGCCTGGACAGACATCGGCATAAACAGGACCGCAGCAAGACTGGCCGCCGAGAAAATCTTCGCCAGAACGGAGCCAGCCAAGTTGCAAAGCCCCGCGTGAGCAAGCCTGTTCTCTCTCATACCGCTTGCCCCTGAGCGCTCAACCCTGCGAAGCCCCCCCCCACCACCGCCATAGAGGCACTCACTGAGCGGCGGCCTCGGTACGCTTCTGCAACCCTGGCCAAGCCAGCCGTTGAATTTTTTCTCATCTCGTTCCTACCCTTTATTTCTGAACCCACGCTTATTGCTAACCCAAAGCCACCCTCAGCCTGGACATGGCCAACAAATTCTGGATTCCAGGACCATTGCTCGGTCAAAACTATCACTTCCACCAGCATCCTAGAGATCGGCGTTGCAACGACAAATCAACCTTACGATGGATATCCAGATTCGAGAAAGCTTGCTTGTACTTCGAAGCGGGATCGGGTTGGACGTGCCTGCCTGAATTTCGTATCGGCCTATGGCTTCAGCTCCGCTTGCATGCCTCCGCCACTCATTGTCGTGTCTTGATGGCTCATGCAGTGAGCCATCGGACAGCGCCACGTCAAACTCGCTTCGAGGTGCTGAGTTGCCTCCTCACGACGCTTGAACGTAGACGAACGTCTGCTCCCTCGTTTCCCTGCCCACGATCCACCGCCCTCTCACCCCACGCACGCCCCCATCGACCCCACGCACCGGCTCCCAATCCACCTTCGAGGAATACGGGTTCGGATACGCCTGCCGCAGATGCCGGCGCAGTCCCGCCCGCCGGTCTTCGAGCAGGTCTTCCAGACTGCGCGGATAAACGCCTGCCCCCACCTGCTGATAACTGCCGATGGCCTGCACGTACTGCTGGCCGATCCACTCGAACTGTTCTCTCTGCTCGCGTTGCACCGTGCTGACCCACACGCCAGAGACTGCCGTCAAGCCGATGCCCAGAACGGCGATGGCCATCAGCACCCACAGGTAGGTGAAGCCGGCCTGTGCGTGTGACCTGCCCACGAACGCGGGGTGATTGCGGCGCTTCACCATGACGACAGCGGTGCTCCGTCTCGACCCAGGCCGGTCGCACCGCTGTGAACATCGTAGACACCGGATGTGACACCATCAGGATGGGGGGCCACGACCCAGCTCGTGGCCGTGTCGGTGATGGGGTCCACCGGGATGGCGCGCAGGTAGCGTTTGTCGGCCAGCACCTGCAAGGTCTCGGGCAAGGTGCCCGTGTCTGCACGGTGGCGGTCGATGGCCTCGCGCAGTTGCCTGAGGTTGGTCTGCAGCGCGGCCTCCTTGGCCCGTTCGAGGGACTCGAAGTACCGGGGCGCGGCAATCGACAGCAAGGTGGCGAGAATCGCCATCACCACCAGCAGCTCGATGAGCGTGAAGCCGCCGGGCCGCTTGCAGCGACCCATGCCCTTCAGGTGCATGACCTTTACCATTGGCTGTACGGCACACCGTTCATGCCGACCCCGCTGGACATGGAGTGCACGTCGAACACATCACGCCCTGGCTCCGGCGCATCGGGCGGGCTGGCATAGCTTCGCGCCGCCCAGGTGGCAGCTGCCGGCAGCTTGGGGTCTGTGGCGAAGGGATCGCGCGGCAGGCTTCTCAGCAGATAGATGCGGGTGCCTTGCGGCGACTGTGCGTCGGTCACGCCTTCAGCCAGCAGCTCCAGCTTCGGTGGGTAGCCGGTGGCATCGGCCTCTCGCGCGATGCGGCCCTGGTCGACCAGGCGCTTGTAGGTGTCGAGCGCCGTGCGGATCTCTCTCAGCGACCGGCGGAGTTCGGTTTCCTTGTTGCGCTGCTGCGCCAGGTCGGCGAGCGGCATGCCGATGCTGGCGAGCACGGCCATGATGGCGATCACCACGAGCAGCTCGATGAGGCTGAAGCCTCCCAAGCGGCGGCGACGCGGATACGCCATCGGCCTCATTGAGACCCCGGTGTCGATGGCACGAGCGGTGGGGCCGTGAACGCTGGGGGGGCGACCTGGGCCGGCGGTGCGGCAGGCTGAGCCGGTGCCGGCGCAGGTGAGACAGGGGGCGGCGAGTTCGGCACGCCCGCCGGGGTGAAGCCCTGGGTTGGAAACACCGGCGATCGATTCGGCGGTTGGCCTGGCAGTGGCGCGGCGTTGCCCGGCACATTCGGTTGCTGGTTCGGCTGCTGGTTCAGCGGCCTGTTCGGCTGTTGCATCGGCTGTTGAGTCGGCGGCTGATTCAACCCACTCGGCGGCAACGGAGAGCTGAGCTGAATCGGCGGCGCCCCCACCGACGATTCGGTGCCTGACAGAAACTCCTGCTGCCCCACGCCGGGAATGTCGAGGTTGCGCACGATGCGCGGCGTGATGAGCAAGACGATCTCGGTCTGGTTGTTGCTGTCTTGCGCCGCACCGAACAGCTTGCTGATCACCGGGACCTCGTTGAGGCCGGGGATGCCGGTGTTCGAGCGCCGCTCGTCGCGCTGAATGAGGCCGGCAAGGATGTTGGTTTCGCCATCGCGCACACGCAGCGTGGTGGATGTGTTGCGAGTGCCCAGCCGATAGGCCTGCGAGCCCGATGCGCGGGTGATGGTCTCGAGGATGTTGGAGACCTCGAGCGCGATCTTCATCGACACCTCGTCGTCCAGCGACACGGTGGGTTCGATCTCCAGCTTGAGGCCCACATCCAGGTAGTTCACCGATTCCGAGGTGCCGACGTTGGCAGCGCTGGTGGTGGTGATGACGGGCACGCGCTCACCGATGAGGATCTTGGCGATCTGCTTGCTGCGCACACGCACGCGCGGGTTGGCCAGCAGGTTCGCATCGCCCTTCTGGCTGCGCAGTTGCGCCGACATCACCGGGTCGTTGGTGCGCAGGCGCACCATGCTTTCGCTGCGATTGCGCAGTTCATTGAGCGTGAGCTGACCGGCCACGCCACCGGCACCCACGACACTCGCCGACACCGAGTCGGGCCAGCGGATGCCCATGTCGAGCAGGCGGCTGACACTCACTTCGAGCACCTCGAGTTCGAGCATCACCTCGGGCTCGGGCAAGTCGAGCGAGGCGATGAGCTTTTCGGCCAGGCGGATGGCGTCTGCGCTGTCGCGCACCATCAGCATGTTGAGCTTTTCGTCCACGACCACGTCGCGCACCTTGGCAATGGTGCGCAGGTTGGCCGCGACCTTGGAAGCTTCGGCATTGCTGAGGTAGAAGGTGCGCACCACCATTTCACGGTACTCGGCCGCCTTGGCGGGCGTGTTGGGGTAGATGAGCAGTGTGTCGTCGTCCAGCACCCGGCGCTCGAGCTGGTTGGTGGCCAGCACCAGGCGAACGATGTCTTCGACGGGCTTGTTGGCGACCGACAGCGTCACGCGCAGTTCGGGCTTCACGTCGCGCTCGATCATGTAGTTCAGGCCCGAGGCCTGCTTCAAGGCCTCGAAGACCTGCAGCAGCGAGGCGTTGGTGAAACTCAGCGACACCGGCACGCGGTAGGCAGCCCTGAGCTTCGGGTAGATGCCCAGCTCCTTGCCGGATACGTCGGCGTGCTGCCGCAAGAGCTGGCGCTGGATGAGGTTGGCGCGGCGGCTGTTCGGGGTCTCCGACAAGACCTGCTGGGTCTTGGCAATGGCATCGAGCAACTTGCCTGATCGGGACAGTTGGATGGCGTCGTCCAATGCACGCCAGTGCCGCTCTGCGGCGTCCACACGGCCCACGCCTGCGATCGCGCGGCTGTGAGTGGGGTCCAGGCGCGAGATCTTGGTGAAGGCTTCACGAGCCACATGGAACTCACCTTGTTCGATCGCCAGCTCGGCATCGCGGAGCAGCAGGTTGATGGCAGTTTCACGTTGCGTGAAATAGGTGCGCCGGTATTCGGCGTTGGATGGGCTGTGGGCCATGGCCTCTTGCAGGCGCATCAGACCGGCTTCCTGCTGGCCTTCGGCCAACTGGGTCGTGCCCTCCTGAAACGCGCGATGGCCGGCACATCCAGACAGCGCCAACAGCGCCGAGGCCAGGGCCACGGCGCGCAGCGCCGGGAAGGAGGATCGTCCGGGTGGAGATGATGTCATGGCTGGGACTGGCCTCGCGGAATGGGGAGCTGCCACTCGTACTGCGTTGAGACATTCACGAGCGACAGATGTTGGGCGGTGATGTTCGTCACCCGAAATTCAGACAGCAGCACGGTGCCGATGCGCGCCATGGACGTGCCGTGCGGCCCGGACACGAACACAGCAGGGCCCGCAGCATCACGCCAGGTGCCGATGATCTGCACGGCAGGAGCCTGCGGTGGAGGGGGCGGCGGGGGCGGTTCGATGGCTGGTGGAGGCGCCACGGCAACGACCTTCTTCACACGAGGCGGCGGTGGTGGCGCAGGCGGTGCCGGGGGTGGAGGTGGTGGCGGGCGAATCGCAAATGCATTTCCGGCCGGGTTGTCCGTTTCGGCACCGGAGCCTGCAGCAGCCGGCCTGCTGGATTCCTCGGCCGCTTTCGACTGCGCCACCATGCGCGACACCGCATCGGCCATGTCCGCTTGTGAAGACGCAGGCATGCGTTTTGTCGGCACCGCCACTGGAGCGCCAGCGTCGTCGCTTCGTGGTGGAACCAGCCACCGCAGCAGTCCCAGCACTGTCATGACGGCCAGCAGGCCGGCAAGCCGTTGTTGTTTCATGGCGTGGCCCGGGCTTGAACGCGATCGTCATCGCGCAGCAGAATCGCCAGCACGAGTTTGGCCTCGACCTCGGTCACTTCGGTGCTGGCCCGCGTGAGGGTGAGATCGCGCAGCGTGAGCCCCGGGACCTCGGCCAACCATGTGGAGAGCAAGGACCTCAGCTGGGGATACGTGCCTTTGAGGGCGCAGCGAATTTCCAGTGCGGCCCCTTCGGTGTCGGTGGCGGGTGCCAACCGGTATTCCGCCGCAGGCCATCCCACCCCACTCGCTACGGCAAGCTGCTGCACCTGAGCCAGCAGCGCCTTGACCTCGCGTTGCGATGGCAACGGGCGCAGGGCTTCTGAAGGCAGAGCGGGTTTGGCAGCGAAGGCGTCCTGAACGGGGAGCTTCTGCACTTCACGGGCGGCGGGCGATGCCACGCCGGACTGCACGGCGCGGGGCGTCCCTTCGACGGGAGCTTTCAACGACAGGCCGATGGCCAATGACAGCGCGAGGAGCAAAACCCCTGCCGCCCCTGCCCATCCGATGGCCTGATGCGTGCGAGCCAGCAACTGACGCGCCTTCACCGAAGGCGCGATGCGAGACGAGGCGGCCAACAAGGTGTTCATCGCCCGCTCCATGTGGCGACCGCAGAGAACTTCACCAGGCTGCGCCCGGTTGCTGGGTCTTTGGTTTCTTCGTGAAAGGTCAGCGCCACAGCGCTGAGCGGGGCGTTGCGGCCGAGCCGTTGCAGGTAGGCCAGGGCTTCGTCGAAGGTGGGAGCCTCAGCCTCCAGACGCAGCTGGCCGATGCCGCGATCGAACTTGAGCGACACAAGATAGACAGGGTCGGACGTGGCAGCCTCGATGCCCCTCAACGCGGGCAGCCAAGGCCGCGCCAGTTCGGCTTGTGCCTGCCGCTGCCGCTTGTCCGTCGGCGAGACGGGCACAGCCTGCCGCGCCGCACGCTCTTGAGCCCGGCGTACTTCAACAGCCTGTTGCGTCACGCGCGAAGCCTCGGCCTGCTCGCGCGCCGAGTGACGCTCTGCCCCAACGGCCAAGGCGATGCTGATCAAGCCTGCCGCCAACAACCACCACCCCAAGCGAGGAGCGGATGGAGGATGCAGAAAGTCGACCGCGCGCAAACTCATGGGGCCACCTCGGCGCGGGGCACCGCCTTGGGCGAAACCGCTGTGTCCACGGATGGGGCCGCCATGGACACCCAGCCCGTCGGCGCGTTGGGGAGCTGGCCGCCGGGCGGTGGCTGCGGCAGCCAGGTAGCGCCCATCACCGCCGCCGGATCGGCAGGCACACCCAGCCTGGCAGACTCGGCGGACACGGCCTGGTGAACACCTTCAGCATCGGCCAGGACCGGCAAGCCGGTGTGCAAGCCCACAAGCTGGCGGGCTTCAATCCGGGACAAAAGGCTGCGGTCTTGCTCAGGCCACAGCCACCAGGCCGCTGCACGCCGTGCACGGGCAAAGCGTGCCCATCCCCACGACCAAGCCGGCAGCATGGCGGTGAAGCGAACATCGGCTTGTGCCGCCGCGGCCATCAAAGCCTGCTTGACCTCCGGCGCCAAGGCATGGCCCAACGCATGACGATCGCCGATGCGATGCGCCACGCGGAGCTCCCACCGTTGCGCCGTCGTCAGCCCATCGGCATAGAGTGCCATCATCTGGTGCCGCACGAGGTGCTCAACCTGCGAAAGAGACCACAGCGCACCGCCCGTGTCGACCAGCATCAGCGGCATCCAGGCCGACTCGATCACCACAGTGACACCTGATGGCTTGCTGCCGTGAGAGAGCAGCGCGAGAACCGCAGCTCCCAGAACTTCCGGGCTCAAACGCTCGTTTGCGGCGAACTCATGGCGGCTGACCAGAGCCAGCCCTCCCTGCGACGACCACCCACGGCGCGCCGGGGTTTCCGCCCACCGCTCCGCCGCCAAAGCGCCGATGCGAAGCACCTCGCTGACTCGCTGTTCACGCGGCCACACGGTCTACCTCCTCCAGCGTGGTGACGCCAAGCAGCGCCGCTTCCAAGGCCTGTGCGCGCAGGCTGCGCCACCCTCCCCGTTCGGCTTCGGCCTGAACTTCGGTTTGCGGTGCGCGGCGGGAAATCAGTGCCTTCAACGCAGGGGTGAGCGTGAGCAACTCGCCGAGCGCAAAGCGCCCGGAGTAGCCCGTGCCGCGGCACTGCTCACAGCCTTTGGCTTGCACGAACTGCGCTGGCGATGCCAAGCGCAACAGCATGGCCTGCAACTGCGGGTCACCTGCCCACGGCGCCGGCGTGCCACAGGGCACTGCACAGTGCGGGCACACCTTGCGCAGCAGGCGTTGCGCCAGAACCCCATTGATCGCCGAAGCAAACGTGTAGGCATCGATGCCGAATTGGTCAAAGCGGCCGACCACATCGAACACGGTGTTGGCGTGCACGGTGGTGAACACCAGGTGGCCGGTCAGGGCAGACTGGACGGCGATCTGAGCGGTCTCTGCATCGCGGATCTCCCCCACCAGAATCTTGTCGGGGTCGTGGCGAAGGATCGACCGCAAGCCCCTCGCAAAGGTCAGGCCCTTGCGCTCGTTGACGGGAATCTGGAGCACACCTGGGAGCTGATACTCCACCGGGTCTTCGATGGTGATGATCTTGTCGCGCGACTCGTGTGTTTCGGCAATGGCCGCATACAGGGTGGTGGTCTTGCCGGACCCGGTGGGGCCGGTGACCAGCAGCATGCCGTGGGGCTTGCGGCACAGCGCGTGAATGGCCGCCTGCGAGGGCGCATCGAAGCCCAGCTTCGCGAGCGTGAGGCCGGCCAGGCTTTGCGCCAGGTGCTCGCGGTCGAGCACACGGAGCACGGCGTCTTCGCCATGGATGCTCGGCATGACCGACACCCGCACATCGATGGCGCGGCCTTTGTAGCCAATCTGAAGCCGGCCGTCTTGAGGGACCCGGCGTTCAGCGATGTCGAGCTGCGCCATGACCTTGATGCGGCTCACCGCTTGCGCGGCCAACTCGACGCTGTCAATCCGGCGCATCGCCGTCAACACGCCATCGATGCGGAATTTCACGCCCATGCCGCGGGGGTCGCTCTCCAGGTGAATGTCGGAGGCGCCTGTCTTGAGCGCGTCATAGAGCGTTGAATTGACAAACCGGACGGCCGGGCTGTCATCGGCACCGATGTCACGCAGGTTGAGGGACTGGGCGGTGTCGCCCGTCGATGCGCCAGCAGTTTCGGGCCCGCCGAGTCCCACACTGCCCATGGCCGTCATGTGGAGCTCGGCATGGGCCAGCCAGGCATCGAAGGTGTCGGCACTCGCCAGGCACAGAGTGATCGCGCCGAACCGCGTGCGGGCCCACGCGATCTGGTCGGTGTCGAAGGGATCGGTGATGAGCAGGTGAAGCGCGCCATCCTGCCCAGAGAAGAGCGCGCTCCTGCGTTTGACCACCTCTGCAAAAGGCAAGCGGTCGAACGCCGGAGTCCACTGCTGCAGATCGCTCATTCGCAGCACGGGCAATGCAAACAAGGCGCCGAGCTCATCGAGCAAGAGCGAGGGATCAGGGTGCGAAAGAAGCAACGCCTGAAGCACATCAGGCTGCTGTGTGCTGCGGAAGGCGGCGATGCGCTGAACCAGTGTGGGCGCCTCCAACACAGCCAAGTCGGCGGCGGCCGGCACTGCAGCCCAAGGCCATTGGCGCGCAAGCATGCGACGGATCGGGCTCATTGAATGGCCGCCGCAAGTTCAAAGATGGGCATGTACATCAGCACCACCACCAGGCCGACACCCACCCCAATGAAGACCATGACCAGGGGCTCCAGCGCACGCATGGTGCGCTCGAGCGTGCGCGTGGTTTCGGCCTCGTGGAAATGGGCGATGCGCGTCAGCACGGTCCCCAGATCGCCGGTGCGCTCGCCGGCGAGCATCAGTTGCTCAGCAACAGGTGTGGCCATGCCGGCTTGTGCATGCGCGGCCGACGGAGACAGACCGTTGCTCACACCCTGCCACACCGCCAGCCCGCGGGCCTGCAGGCTCAGCGGCAGCAAGGCGTTGGCGAGCGTCAAGGCCTGGGGCAAAGGGATGCCCCCGTGCACCAGCATGCCGACCGCGCGGTACCAGCGCGACAGGAAGTAGGTGTGCAAGCGCTGGTGAAGTGGCCCCCAGGACAACAGCTGGCGCATCAACCCAGCGCGAACCTTGATCGACGATGCCATGGCCCCCACGGCCGCCACCAACACCGCTGCCGAGGTGATCCACCAGGCCGCGTGGTCGCGAAGCAGGTGCGACCAGCTCACCATGGCTTGAGCGGACCAGGGCAAGGTGCCCGTCATGCCTTCGAACACACGTGCAAACCGCGGCATCACATAGAACATCAGGAACAGCAGGACCAGCGCGCCCACGCCCATCAGCAGCACGGGATAGATGGCGGTGGACACAAGGCGGTGGCGAATTTCGGTCACGCGCTGTTCGTGCTCCAGGAAGCGAGAGAGGGTTTGCGGCAGGTCCGATGTCAACTCGGAAGCCCGAACCAGCGCGACGAGCAAAGGTGGGAACGCCGTGTGGCCAGCCAGTGCATCGGAGAACGTCTTGCCTTCGCGAAGCTGGCGTTCCAGGCGCTCCAATGTCTGGCGGGTGGTGCCACTGGCACCGCGGCGCAGGGCTTCCAATGCCTCGATGACACTGAGGCCGGCCTCCAGCAGATCGCGGAGCTGCTCGACGAAGATCGGCAGATCGATGGCTTGCTGCGAACCCCGCCGTGTCAGCCAGCCCTTGAACGCGTTGCTGCTGCCCTGAACAGAGAGCACGGTGTAACCCAAGGCCGCCGCCTGCAAGCGCGCCTCTTCGAGGTTCGAAGCCTCAAGGTCAACGGAGTGCGGGGTCTCGCGACCTCGCACGACATTCAATTGGACCTTCATTTGAAATCAGTCCGCCGGCCGCTGTCAGCGAGCCGGTTCCCAAACGCTGATATCGGCAGCGTCGCCCGTGCCACCTGCTTGCCCGTCCTTGCCCAATGACATCAACTCGAAATCATGGCCTGGCTCGCCGGGCGCCTGGTAAACGTAAGGCCGCCCCCAGGGGTCCGCAGGCACCGCCTTGCTCAGGTAGGGGCCTGACCACTTGGGTTCGGTGGCGGGACGTTGCACCAGCGCATTCAAGCCTTGCTCGGTGGACGGATAGTGGCCTGTGTC
This sequence comes from Pseudomonadota bacterium, assembly GCA_041179165.1. GTDB lineage: Bacteria > Pseudomonadota > Gammaproteobacteria > Burkholderiales > Burkholderiaceae_C > Rhizobacter. Next base: position 11,648 of record JBEGTX010000313.1, read on the forward strand.
GAGGCGATAGGTGGCCAGCGATTTGTCCAGGGCGTCCATCTGGGCGCGGGCGGCCTTCACCTCACTCTTGCCGATCTGGTCGAAATAGCGCGGGGCGACGTAACTGGCGAGCAGGCCAATGATGACCATGACCACCAGCAGTTCCAGCAGCGTGAACCCAAGCGCCTGCCGTTTCACAGAGAAGTCTTTTTGGAACACGATGCGTTGCGTCGATGAAAGGTTGCCGCATCTGTAGCGGTAAATTTGGCCGGGGTGTCTCTGCTTGGATGCATCGGGTGGGACCCGCGCAGAATCGGCGACAGCAAATCACCACTGAGCCCATTGCTTTCCACCCAAGCGAGAAGGCGGTGGCTGAGCTTCATCCACTGTCTTTGGGGCAAAAGGCATTCTAGATGCACTGCCTGCGACGAACATCGCCATTTCGGAGGAGTTCTGTACCTTGATCGATTTCGCCAACGTGCGTTGGTGCATCTGTTGGCGACAAGCGGCCACTACCTCTGCCTGTCCCCGCGCCGCTTCTGCTCGGCCACTCTTTCGGCAATCTCTTGATCAATGGAACGCTGCAGGCTGTGTTGGCGTTGAGCCTCGTCCCCGGCCCTGCTGCCCTGGGGCGGTTCCCACGCCGCCGTGCGCGAGTCGAACAGCGCCCACAAGGCAGCGATCCCCACAAGCACCGCGATGAACAATGCCACCTTGGGAAGGTCGAGTCGTTCGGTCATCAAGACGTCACCGGACGACGCAGCGCCGCCATGCTCCGGGACGTACAGGTCGATCTGGTCGCCAATCCGCGGACTGGTTCCCCTGCGCGTTTTGCTAACGCGGGGGCCGGAGGTTTCGCTCCGTTGCCCGTGTGCGTTGAGGTAAGCCACCGAACTTTCGGTGCCGCCGACAGCGACCACGACGCCAGTGACCGTCACATAGCCGAACGGCCTGCTCAGTGCCTCACCCCAGGCCTTCGCCGTCGTCCATAACAGAGAGAGCACAAGCACCAGAATGGCCACGACCAACACGAACCCGGCTGCCTTCTGCATGAACTCAATGCCCCTGTCGATCATGCGATACGCCCTCAAGAATTCCATGCGGCCGGGTGCCTGCTGGAATGGATCTTAAGGGAGCCCGATACCTCACTGGTGTTTCCCTGGGTCAGCGGGCAGGGGCCGGCAACGATAGAATTTTCATTCCCACTTCATCATCGAGCGGACATGCGCCATCACCACCTCATTGCTGTGTTCTCCGGCCTGCTCTTTATCGCCAGCGCCCATGCCCAAGGCACTCCCGACCCGAAGACGCCCGTGCCCCGGAAGGAAGTGACTCAGGCCATCGAGGCCCGCAAGTTCGCGTGTGTGCAGCAACGACAGATTCAAGGCTGGGCCAAGCCCAGATCCCAAGCCTTCTGCGCCTGCACCAACGCGGAGGATGCGGCCGTGATGCGCCGCATCCGAACCGTCGGCGACATGCAGCGCTTTACGGAAGCCGACAAGGTCGAAGCGGAAAAGTACAAGAACCACGACCCGGTGGTGCGTGCCAAGTTTCTGGGGCGCTTCGACCGCTGCCTGGCGCAGTTGCCTGACTGACACACGGCCTGCCCTCGCTGCAGGCTCAATGCATTCATGGCAGGGAGTTGAGCGCCCGGCTCAATCCCCTCCCCGCGGGCTGAAGGTCCGCGGAAAGATGACGGGATGCTGCCGGTCCTTCAACCTGTAGCCCATGGGCGGGCGGTTGGAGTCGCTCTCGACGACGCCGGCTTCTTCCAGAAAATCGGCGGCCATCATGCGGGTGCGAAAGCCGCTCTTGTCGACCGCTCGGCCGAGCACGACCTCGTAGGTGCGCTGCAGTTGCGGCAGCGTGAAGGGCTCTTCCAGCAAGAAGGCCGGCAGCGAGGTGTACTCAACCTTGCTGCGCAGGCGCTCCACCGCGGCGCGCAGGATGTCGGCATGGTCGAAGGCCAGCCGCGGCCGGCGCAGCAGCTCGTCGACCTTGAACCACGACACGTCGGCCGCATTGGCCCCCTTCTGCAGTTCCACACCCGGCCCTGACACCAGCGCGAAGTAGGCGTGGGTGGCCGACCAGCCACGCGGATCTCGCGTGGCGCTGCCCCAGCTGCCGAGTTGTTCGAGGTAGGGGCTGCGCAGGCCCGTCTTGTCGCGCAGCTTGCGCCGGGCGCAGGCAGCCAGATCGGCATCGACTTCCACATTCACGAAGCCGCCTGGCAGCGCCCACAGGCCGGGGAACGGCTCGGTGCTGTCTGCCGGCCGCTGCACCAGCAGCACCTGCAGCACATCGGCGAGCACCGTGAAGATCACGACGTCGACCGTGGTGTAGGGGCGGACGATGTCCGGCCCCGGGGCTGCGGCCTTGGCGGCGCGAGGTGATGCGGCCTTGGGCGGGGTCTTGCGGGAAGGCGATGTGGCCATGAACCGGTCCTCGGGTCAGCGGATGCGTGCGCGAAATCAGAAACAAGAAATCAGCAACACAAGAAGGTTTGACTTTCAGTGCTTATGGTTGTACTGTACACCTTATTATAGTTGCATAAAGCAACTTACATCATCCACAAAGGAGCCCCGCCATGTTCGGTCTCAGGTACATCAAGTCTCAACCCACCGTCCACCTCATGCAGTTCCGCGGCGGCAAGCTTCAGCGCGAAGGCGCGGGGCAATCGTTCTTCTACTACGGCCCCGCCTCCACACTGGTGGCCGTGCCCATCGCGAGCCACGACCGGCCCTTCATCCTGTCGCTGGTGACATCGGACTTTCAAAGCGTGACGCTGCAAGGCCAAGTGACCTACCGCATTGCCGAGCCGCGGCGCACGGCCTCGATGATGGACTTCTCGCTGCGCGCCGATGGCAAGACTTATGCGTCCGAAGACCCCACACGGCTGGGCGACCGCGTGGCCATGCAGGCAGAAGTCATCATCCAGCAGATGGTGCAGGCGCTCGACCTGAAGTCGGCCTTGCGCGCGTCGTCGCAGATCGCGCGGCAGGCGCAGCGTGAACTCGGCGGCCAGCCCGAGATGGCCGCGCTCGGCCTGGAGATCCTCGGCGTGTCGGTGATGGCGGTGAAGCCCACGCCCGACATCGCCCGCGCGCTGGAGGCGGAGGCGCGAGAGTCCAACCTCAAGGCGGCCGACGATGCGGTGTACACACGGCGCATGTCGGCCGTGGAGAAGGAGCGCGCCATCCGCGAGAACGAACTCGACACCGAGATCGCGGTGGAGCAGAAGAAGCGCCAGATCAGCGAGACGCAGCTCGAGGCCAAGGCCGCGCTGATGCACCGCGACAATGAGCTGCGCCACGACCAGATGCTGTCGGACGTGGAACTCGAAACCCAGCGCACGGCGCTGGTGGAGGGCCAGGCGGCCAACAGCCGCACGCTGGCCGAGGCCGAGACGCACCGCGTGGCGAGCCTGATGCAGGCGCTGCAGCAGGCCGACCCGCGCATCGTGCAGGCCCTGGCCTCTGCCGGCATGCAGCCGGGGCAGCTGATTGCGCAGGCCTTTGGCGGCATCGCCGAGCGGGCCGAGCACATCGGGCAGCTGAACATGTCGCCCGAGTTGCTGCAGTCGCTGATCCACTCGACAGAAGGAAGGCCGGAACGGAAGGCCGAAGGGACGCCCCGTGAGCGCAGCCGCTGACCGCAAGGTGGTGCTCGTCACCCGGCCCAGCCGGCTGCACGAGCTGATCGCGAAGTACCACACGCTGGCGCAGGCGCGCTTCTACCTGGAGCACCTCGGCGCCGACCTGAGCGACTACATCGCCGAAGACCAGGCGCTCGCTGCCAGCCTGGAGCGGGTGCAGGCGGCGCTGCAAGCCTGGGGCCGGCATCAGGTGATCGACCGCAGCCACCTGCCCAATTTCTTGTTCGGGGCCGATGACATCGTGGTGGCGCTGGGTCAGGACGGCCTGGTTGCCAACACCATGAAGTACCTTGAAGGCCAGCCGCTGATTGGCGTGAACCCGGACGCTGCCCGCTGGGACGGCGTGCTGCTGCCCTTCGAAGCCGCTGCGCTGCCGGGGCTCCTCACGCAGGTGTCGCGTGAACAGCGTGCTGCCAAGGCGGTGACCATGGCCGAGGTGCGCTTGTCGGACGGGCAGCGGCTGCGGGCGGTGAACGAGTTGTTCATCGGGCCGAGCAGCCATGGCTCGGCCTTGTACGACCTGGCTGTCGGTGGCGAAGAAGAACGGCAATCGTCCTCCGGGGTGATCGTGTCCACCGGCCTGGGCTCGACCGCCTGGTTGAAGAGCGTGGTCACCGGCTCGATGAACCTGGCGATGGCGGCCATGCCCGGCACGCCGAGGGCTGTGTACACGCCGCTGCCCTGGGACGCTCCACACCTTGTGTATGCCGTGCGCGAGCCCTTTCCGAGCCGCTCGTCGCAGGCCTCGCTGATCTACGGACAGGTGACGGCGGGGTCGCCCATGCGCCTGCGCTCGCGCATGCCGGAACACGGGGTGATCTTTTCAGACGGCATGGAGGCAGACTTCCTGCGCTTCACTGCCGGCATCGAGGCCATGGTGAGCGTGTCGCCCACCTCGGGGACACTGGTCGTGTGAGCGCGTGGGGCAAGCCGTTCGGGGCCCCACAGGCTCAGCTGTCAAACGCCTTCCGCCGCCGTGAGCCCCAGGAAGTGATCCAGCATGTGGAAGTGGTCGTCGTGGAACTCGGCTTCGAGGGCAAGCAGCTGCTGAATGGGCACCCACTCGACCGATTGGGCGTCGTCATCGGCCTGTACTTCGGGCAGCTCGCGGTCGCCTAGGTCGAAGTAGTGGGCGTGCGTGATGGTGCGGCCGCGCAGGCTGCGGTCGGGGTGGTCGAACACGGCCACCTCTTTCAGCGCGTTGCGCATGGTGCCTTCGAGCAGGTCAAGGCGGGTTTCCTCTTTCAGCTCGCGCACGGCCGACTGGTAGACGTTTTCACGCGCCTCGATGAAACCGCCCGGCACGGCATGCAGGCCTTTGCCTGGCGCCTGGCCGCGGCGGATGAGCAGCACCTTGTCGGCACAGCGCACGACGGCATCCACCGTGACAAAGACGGGTGGATACGGCGCGGCGGACCAAGCTTGCTTGTAGTCCTTGAGCATGCGCCACTCTTGGGCCAGGCTCTTGAAAAACGGCAAGGCGACCCAGGCGCGCAGAAATTCACGGGTGCTGGCCGGGATCTGCTCCACCAGTGCGGCCAGCGTGGCGTCGACGTCGCCGCCGGCTGTGGCGAACAAGGCGTCGCGCACGGCGGTGCCGTCGGCGTCTCCCACCCTGCCCACCGAGACCACGGCCCAGCCGGGGAAGCTGCGCAGGTAGCTGCTGGTGGCGTCCTTGAAGTGGCCGACGAGAGCCACGCGCGAGGCGCTGCCGCCGCGCTCGGCCACGGCAGCGCGCACGGCGCGCACCCAGCGGTCTTCGTTGTAGTAGTCGCGCACGGGGACGAAGTCGACGCGGTCGCGGTCGGCCTCGGGCAGGGCCACGCGGATCATCTCGGCGCGCTCGCGCCAACTGAACGGGTTCTTGGGCGTGCGGGCCTGGTGGGCCGATCCGATGACAACGACGCAGCGCGAGGCCAGGCCGAGGGCCTGGGTGAGCAGGCCGAGGTGGCCGCTGTGGAAGGGCTGGAAGCGGCCGACGTAGACGGCCAGGTCGTGCAAGTGGGTGGTGGAAGACAAGACGGCGTCCTTAGTGGTGTTTGGCGGCGATGGGCATCTGGCGCCCCGTGCCGAAGGCGCGCGAGCGCACGCGGATGATGGGCGGCGACTGGCGGCGTTTGTACTCGTTGCGGGCAATCATGCCGCGGATGCGCTGCAGCAGCGCCGGGCCTTCGGGCGTGGTGAGGAGTTGGTCGACAAAGGCGCTCGCCTGCTTGAGCTCCCCGACCGCCAGGCGCTCGCCTTCGATGAGCATCTTGAGCATCTCGTCGAGCACCGGATACGGCGGCAGGCTGTCGGTGTCTTTCTGGCCCGGCGCGAGCTCGGCCGATGGCGGCTTGTCGATGATGGCCGAGGGGATGAGTTCGCGCCCTGCTGCGGCATTCACATGACGCGACAACTCGAACACCTCCGTCTTGTACAGGTCGCCCAACAAGCCGAGGCCGCCGTTGGTGTCGCCGTACAAGGTGCAGTAGCCGACCGAGATCTCCGACTTGTTGCCGGTGGTCAGCAGCAGGTGGCCGAAGGCGTTGGAGAACTCCATCAGGATGGTGCCGCGCACACGGGCTTGCAGGTTCTCGAGCGGCAGGCCTTGCAGCGGCTGGCCGAAGCTCTTTTCGAACTGCAGCGCGTACTGATCGACCACAGCAGCGATCGGGTGCGTGATCAGGCGGATGCCGAGGTTGTCGCACAGCGTGACGGAGTCGCTCACCGAGCCAGTCGACGAAAACGACGACGGCATGGTGATGCCGACCACGTTCTCCGCCCCCAGGGCTTCTACGGCCAACGCCATGGTCAGGGCGCTGTCGATGCCGCCGGATGACCCAATGACGGCCTGGCGGAAGCCGCAGCGGCGGGCGTAGTCGCGCAGACCCAGAACAATCTGCGCTTGGTAAAAGGCCATGGTGGACAGGCCGGTGATCGGCACCGCGGGCAGCACCGAGCCGTCGCGCTGTGCGAAGCGGCCGTTGTCGAAGCTGAGCGTGGTGACGTCTTCGACAAAGCGCTTGGCTTCGAACACCACGCCACGCTCGGGCTCCACCGCAAACGACGCACCGTCGAACACGATCTGGTCCTGGCCGCCGACCTGGTTCACGTAGAGCACAGGCAGCTTGTTGCGGCGGCTGGCGTCGGTGAAGACCTGATGGCGCAGCTCGCGCTTGCCGATGTTGGAAGGGCTGGCATTGATCGACACCACGAGGTCGGGCGCGGCATCGGCCAGGCGTGCAAACGGGTTGACCGCGTAGTCGAGGCCTTCGTCGTTCCAGCCGTCTTCGCAGATCAGCAGGCCGACCTGGATCTGGCCGATGCGCAGCACGCGGGCCACGTCGGGGCCGGGCTCGAAGTGGCGGCGTTCATCGAAGATGTTGTAGGTGGGCAGCAGCTGCTTGGCGTAGCGCAGCAGCACCTCGCCGCCTTTTAGCACCAGCAGTGCGTTGTGCAGGCGCTTGCCCGGGCCTTCACGCGGCACGGGTGCACCGATCACCCAGTGCAGGTCACGCAGCTGGCGCGAGGCCTGCTGCAGACTGGCAATGCCTTCGGCCACCCGCTTCAGGAAGCCGGGCTCGTCGAGCAGGTCGCCGGGGTGGTAGCCGGTGAGCGAGAGTTCGGAGAAGACCACCAGGTCGGCGCCGTCGATGGCCGCCTGGTTGGCCGCGGCGATCATCTTCTGGGCGTTGCCCTCGATATCACCGACAAAGTAGTTGAGCTGGGCAATGGCGATCTTGAGCATGAGAAATCCTGCGAAGGCTCAGCGTGGCGCGCTGCGGGGGCCGAGGTCTTCACCCGGCACGAAGGGGCCGATGTTCGCGAGCCGGCTCAGGTCGGCAGGCGGTTTCACCTGGAAGACCTGACGCAGGTAGGCGAGGAAGGTCTCGTCCTTGCACAGGGTCTTGCCCGGTGTGTCCGACAGCTTGGCCACGGGCTGCCCGTTGCAGCGGGTGAGCTTCATCACGATGTTGAGGGGCTTCAAGCCCACGTCGTTGCTGAGGTGGGTGCCGATGCCGAAGCCCAGCTGCGTGCGGTCGGCCAGGCGCTCGTAAAGGTTGAAGGCGGTGGGGAAGTCGAGCCCGTCCGAGAACACGAGCCGCTTGCTGTGCGCGTCGATGCGCAGCTTGGCGTAGTGGGCCAGCGCCTTCTCGGCCCACTCCATCGGGTCGCCCGAATCATGCCGGAGCCCGTCGAACAGCTTGGCGAAGTAGAGGTCGAAGTCGGCCAGGAAGGCGTCCATGCCGACCACGTCGGTGAGGGCCGTGCCCAGGTCGCCGCGGTACTCCTGCACCCAGTCTTCGAGGGCTGCCTTTTGAAAGTCGCGCAGGCGCACGTCGAAGGCCTGGTACGACTGCAGGTACTCGTGGGCCATGGTGCCGATGGGCACGAGGTCGAGTTCCTTGGCGAGGCGCACGTTGGAGGTGCCCTTGAAGTACTGCGGCACCTCATCGCGCAGCGTGCGCACGACCTCGTCTTGCCACACGGCCGAGAAGCGGCGGCGCACGCCGAAGTCGAAGAACTCGAACGGGTGGCGGCGCGGCGTGGTGCGGTCCAGGCCCTTCAGCAGGTTGAGCTTGAGGCCCAGGCGGCGGCGGCCTTCGACGAGTGCGGCTTCGGCATCGAAGCGCTGAAAGTACAGCTCGTTCACGAGTGCGAGCACATAGATCTCGAAGCCCATCACGTGCACCTGCGGGCCTTCGGCCACGATCTGCAGCACGTCGTTGACGGCGCGCGCCGTGATGAAGCGGCGCTGGAACTTGAAGATGCGCAGGAAGTCGACGAAGTCGGGCTTGATGAAGCGCAGGCCGCCGAGGTAGGCGAGCTCCGGCTCGGTGAACGACAGGTCGCACAGCGCGTCGAGCTGTTCATTGACCTGCGGCAGCAGTTCCGACAGCGGGTAGGCGCTGGTGTTGCGGCACACGAAGCTGTACTCGGCCTGCGCCTGCGGGTGGCGGTGCAGCATGGTCTGCCACATCGTGAACTTGTAGAGGTCGGTGTCGAGCAGGCTGCTGATGATCGGGGTCATGCGGAAAAATCCTTGGGAGAAGGTGTGGGGCGGGCCTCGTGCCCAGACTTCAGCGGCGGCCGTTGGCCACCACGCGGGCCAGCACGTCGGCCGAGGTCGACAGCTGCACACCACGCCGCTGCATGTCGGCCAGAAAGCCTTCGTGCTGGGCCGTGAAGCCGCCCACCGGGCTCATGCAGTCTGTGAGCAGCAGCAGTCGCTCCGGCCGGCCGCCGGCGAGGTTGTCGACGATGTCTTCGGTGGTGGCCTTCACGCAGTGGCTGCTGGCCTCGCCGGCGATGATGAGCAGGTCGGCCGTGTCGAGTGCCTCGAGGAACGGGCGGTTGAGCAGCGTGTGCGGGTCATCGGCATCAGGCACCTCGGCCTGCAAGGCACTGTAGTGCTCGGTCCAGAGGTTGGAACCCTTGGCCACCTTGCGCACGACCCGGCTGTTGGCCACCTCCCACCCGTTGTAGGCGGCGCGCACGTCGGCGTGCACGTTGTGGCCCCAGCTGCCGATTTCGCAATGCACCGGCCACACCATCAGCGTGTAGCGGCCGCGCGCATCGAGCGCGTCGAGGTAGGCGAGCGCGCGGTCGAGAAAGGCAGGGTTGCGCGGCAGGTACTCCCCCGCGCGCACCTGGGCGGCGGTGATGGCGGTGAACGGGGCCACGGCCGCCCCACTGCCCTGCCGCCAGAAGGTGGGGTGTGCGATGTGCAGGCGGTTGTGCGAGTCGAGCGTGACGGCGATGTCGGTCAGGCCCGTACCGGCCTCGCGAATGAAGGCCGCCACACGCTGCATGTCGGCATGGGCACCCGTGACCGGCAAGGCGGGCGCAGCGCGCTCGCCATTCGGCTCCATGGGGCGGTAGGCCTCGGGCAGGTCGCAGAAGTCGTTCTGGGGGTCGATGACCAGCAGCTGGATGTTGAGTGATGACATGGAACCTCCTTGGTGTGGTGCCAGTGTAGCGCCATTAGATGCACTGTACAACTTATGTTCCACCCCCAGGATGGGGGTGGAACATCGAGCACTCACTGCCCGCAGCTGCAACGCTTTCGGGCATCCATCATCGCCGCAATTCGGCCCGAGTCGGCCACCCGTTCAGGGTGTCGCCACCGGCACCAGCCTGAAACGCTGGTTGCCGTTGCCGAAGAACTCCCACTGCTGCAGCTTGGCGCCGTTGGTTTGGGAGCCCCCGGCGATGTCGAACACGCGCCGGCTGTTGATGTTGAGGATGTTGAAGTCGTTGCTGCCGCTGCGGTTGATGCGGAAGCGCTGCGCCACGGTGCCGTTGGCGGTGTACTGCCAGATGGTGGCGCCGTTCGCCGTGGAGGCGCTGGACACATCGATCACCTTGCCCGTGAGGGCGAGGGTGAACGTGTACTGGGGGCCGTTGCTGTCCATGCCGGACTGCGCCACATCGATCACCTGGTTGGGGCCGCCGTCGCACGGCCATTGAACCAGCGCGGCCCCCTCGGCGCCGTTGCCGCCGTAGAGGTCGATGCACTTGCCACTGTGCAGCGCCTGCAGCCAGTAGCGGCCGTTCAGGTTGGCGCGGGCCACGAAGCTGCGGGCAGCGTTGTCGAACTGCCGAGCGGCCAGATCGGGCTCGCTGGAGACCAGCGTGAGCGCGCCGCCGCCCAGGTTGGTGTCGCGGTACAGCGTGACCGAGCCGCCCGGCGCCACCCGCACCGACGACACCTGCTGCGCGAGCGTGGCCGGCATGTCGAAGGCGCCGGTGACCGAGCAGAACGAGGCGCCCTGGAAGTTGGCGCCCTCGAACAGGCAGGTGCTGGTGGCAGGGTCGGCACCGGAGGGCACGCGCGTGGGTCGGTAGCCCGCCACGATCTGGCGGATGTTGTTCATCGACAGACTGGTGTCCGCGTAATCGGTTTGCCCGCAGGCCTGGCCCGCGCAGCCGCTGATGCGCGGATTGGAGAACCGGTAGTAGCGCTGGCTGGCGTAGGCCATGATGTCGCCCAGGTCGGTTCCCGGCACGATATAGCCCCATGCATACGGGTAGACCGGCGTGCCACCGCCCTGCGCATGGTCGTGGTTGTTGCCGAAATTGTGCCCCAGCTCGTGTGCCATGACCATGGTCGGGCAGCTGTCGTCGATGACCGAGTAACCGGCTGACGCAGAACCCCGCGGACCCGCGCCGACGCTGAGGTAGCCGATGCCGCAGGAGCCCACCCCCGCCGTCGGCTTGTGGATGAACTGCACAAGGTCGGCACCGTACTGGTCGCGCGCGGCAAGCACCGGCGCGAATGCACCGCGCCCTGCAGACAAGTCGCCCAGCAACTGGCTCTGAGACACGTTGTCTTCCTGCGCCACAGGCAGGCTGTGCACGAGCCGCAGCCGGATGGCGACTTCGCTGTCGATCAGGGCCTGGTTGGTGATGGCGACCAGATTGTCGATGCGCGTGAGCGCAGCCGAGGTGCTGCCCAGGCGGCTGACCAAGCCCGGGCTGTAGGCGATCATCAGATCGACCTCGGTGGCATCGGCGACGGGCAAGGCGGCAGTGGACACCCCGGTGGATGCACTCGGGCCCGTGCTCGGAGCCGCACCAGCGCGCTGGGCCAGCAGCGCCTTGGCCACCGGCAGATCTGCAGGCCCGGGCGGCGACAGCGGCTCGGCCATCGGGGCATAACGCAGCCCCGAGCGCCGCACATCGACCAGCCATTGCCGGCCCTGGTGCGACTCGAGGCGCAACTCACCGTCGGCCAGATTCACCACCCCGAAGGCCGCCCCGTCACTGCCGGTGGTGATGACCACCCGGTGGTCGATGCCCTGCTCTCTCACATACCCGATGAAGGTGTACGACCCGCTACGCCCCAGCACCACCCGGTCGTGCACCACGGCAAGCTGCCGGCCGTCGGGCAGGTCCAGGCCGACTTCGGAGTTGAGGGGCAAGCGCTTGAGGGACTCGGTGTTGAACGACACCGGCCAGCTCACGCTCGGAGCGGCCTCGCCCGGATAGCCGATGGCCACGGGGCTCTCGGCCCGCGCGACCGGCGTGGGTTTGAACAACCGGGGGGCCTCGGCCAGTTGGCGGGCGGCCTCCGCGCCGCCAAGCGAGCGCAAGAGGCTGCGACCCTTCACGTTGTCGATGATCAGCTTGCGGTCCCGCAGGTAGAGCGCGCCACTGAACTGCCCGTTCTGCACCTTGAGCGACACGCGCTGCGCCGGATCTTCCGGCCGGTGGGCGTCCCAGTAGGCCACGCCGTTGACAAGGGGCGTCACCTGGTCGAAGACCAGCGGCAGCGTGCCCAGGCGTCCCAGCGGCAGGTCGAAGCGGCTGCCCCGGCGAAGGCGCGCGAGAGCGGCTGCATCGAAGTGCAGCTCGACCTGCTCGCCCGGCTTGAGGGAAAGCAATCCGGCCCCTGCGTGTGGCGACAGCGACGCGCTCGCGGTACCGGCCGGCGCGCTGGGCGGTGCCGCGGAAGCGCCCGCCAGAAGGCCGATGGACAGCACCAAAGAAGACAGCGCCAAGGGAAAAACGGTCGTGCGCGATGAGCGAACGCGCTCGGTCGGGAAAAGTGTCATGGTGGAATGTGCTGCGTGGAACCCCATGCACGGCTCACAACCGCGGTGGCATCGGGCGAGTGGACAAATCACCCAGACACTGCACAGTCCCCGCTTCGGTCAGGAAGTCTGGGAGTCATGTGCAGCGAGGGCAGCGGCACGACCAGCACGCGACCTGCACACACCAACGGTGCTGCCAGGCCGACGCGGGGGTCGAGGGCACAGCGAACCGGTGGGCAAACGCCCAGCCGGAGCGGGAACAGCAACAGACTCCGAAGAGCACAGCGGGCTCCACTATGCCGCCAAAGCCCGGCGGCTGCAGCGCACTGTTTCATCGTGATTCTTTTTGCCGGGTCTTTCACGGCCCGGACTCACCCCTGCATCAAACCAGGCCAGGCGGTGTCAGGCCGATGGCGAAGGGCGGCAGTAGAGGGGCAGCCCGTCGGTGCGCCAGCGGTCGTTGAGTTCGCGGCAGCGGGGCCCGGCCTGCTCGCCATCGGCCAGCGCCAAGCGGTGCAGACCGCTGCCGTGCGTGGACAAGGCGATGCCCGTGGCCTGTGCGGCCGTGAGCCCGAAGGCCGAAACCAAGGCGTTGACCACCTTGTCCAACGGCGAGTGGGCGTCGTTGACGATCTCGAGGTGCGTGCAGGGCAAGGCATCGTCAGGCCAGCGCGCGCGGCACTCGACCTCGGTGGCACCATGCGCCAGCACGAAGGGGAAGTCACCTGCCCGCAAGGTGGCCGTGCTCAGTGTGAGCCGCAGTTCGCGGTGGCCCATGACCAGCAGGGCGCTGTGGAGGTCGCAAGCGGGGTCGTTGGGCAGCGTGCCGAGGGCCTGGCGCTCTTCGCGTCCGGCCTCCGCCAACGCGGCCAGCACCCGGAACGACTCGCGCGTGGGCTCCGCTGGATTGTCGCCAATGGCCAGCACATCGCGCCTCAGCGCCGCAGCATCGGCCCCGAGTTGCAGGTAGATGGCCTGCACGGCCGGGGTGGCCAGTGTGTAGAGCGCGGCATCGAACTCGTTGTCGAGCGGCGGCGACTCGCCAAAATGCACGGGCGGCCAGCGCTCAGGCCGAAAGCGCCGGGCCGGCAGCAGGTCGCGAAGGCGGTCGAACAGTGAAGCAGCCAGAGACATCACGGCACCCAGTGAAGGCGATGCCGCATTGTGCCGTGCGCTTTGTGTCAGAGGTCGATGCCGTTGATCTGTCGCGCGATCATCAGCCGTTGCCCGAGCAGGGTCACGCGGGAATGCCCCACCGCGCGCACCTTGCCATTGAGCTTCAGGCCGGTGGTTTCCATGCCCGCTTCACCCACGAGGATGATCTCGCCACTCACCGTGATCACGCCATTGGGCGCACCCGTGATGCCCAGATGGATGCCGGCGATCATGGCCTTGATCTCTTCGGCCCCCGGGCTCTTGGTGGGCTTGCCCGAGGAGTCGACGAACGAGTCGAATGCATAGAGCGGGTGCACGGCATCGGCCGCCCCACCTTGCGGGTGCACCAGCAGGCGGAATCGTTTGCCCGGCGTGGTGAGGCGCGTGACCTCGGCACCGATGCCCGGCGGCAGAACGATCTGCACGGTGCGGCCTTGCAGCGTGAGCAGCAGGCCCTCGATGTCGCCATCGGGGCTGAAGAGAAATTGCCGGCAGGTGCCGGCGAGCAATTCGGGGGTGGAATCCATGCCCACAGTATCGCCGGGATGTAGCCCCCACGTCCCTTC
>JBEGTX010000314.1:0-19683 GCA_041179165.1 Pseudomonadota bacterium
CCGCTCGAGCTGATCGAGGCGGGTGTGACCCTCGGATCGGACTACCCCTTGCCCATCGTCGCGCACGATGAAGCACGCGCGAAGACACTGGAACGGTACGCTGTGGTGAAGGAACGGTAGCTGCGGTAGCAGCAAGAATCTCACATGAAAGCCGAGGCGCAGCGAGGCCCATAGAGCACGAGGCGAAGCGAGGCCCGGGCTGGCGTTGCGGTGGCTGGTGTCCGCGGCCATTGAGCGTCGGCTGAGGCGCCCGGTCTTGGGAGGGGCGCGAAGCGCTTCCAATCTGACTTCGTGTGGTTGTTTGAGTGCAGTGACCGAAGGGAACGTAGCGAGTTCCACACGACCCTTACAAGACCGGGCGACTCAGCTTCCCCGCAGGGGCGACGCTCACAGGCCGCAGTCCTTTCGGTTACCTTTGGGACGCCAAAGGTGACTCGCCTGCCGGGGCGAGTACCCAGCGCGGCAGTGCTATGAACAAACCAGTTTGCGTTCAGCCCAAAAGACTGCAGGACGGTGGCGGCAGGCAGCACAGCGTCTCACCGGACCGGTGGGCCCCGTCCTGCGACGGGGTGACCGAGCGTTCGGTTCACGGTCGCAACGCGAAAAATCAGAACAGCTCCACGTCACCAATCTTCGACTCGTCCTCAAGCAGACCACGAGCCACCAGATCCGCATGACTCTGCACCTGATTGCGCCCATGCCCCTTGGCAAAATAGACCGCCTTGTCAGACCGCTCGAACGCGCCACTCGGCGTATCACTCGGCTTCACCTCGGTGAACCCGATGCTGATGGTGATCTGCCCCACCTGCGGAAACGCATAGCTGGCCGTGTTGGCCCGCATGCGCTCCAGCGCCTGCGCCGCGTCATCATCGGATGAACAGCGCATGAGCACGACGAACTCCTCACCACCAAAGCGGTAGAGGCGGTCGTGGAAGCGAAAGCTGCTGCGCATCAGGCGAGACAACAGCAGCAGCACCTCGTCACCGATGAGGTGGCCGTAGGTGTCGTTCACCGACTTGAAGTGATCGATGTCGATGAGGCCCAGCCAATAGCGGTGGCCGCTCGAGGTGTGGCGTCGGCCATCCGCAGAGACTGCTTCGGCGCCGACCTCGCCTTCGGGCTCGGCCGTTGCGGGGGGCGCACTCGTCGCCTTGAGGAAGCTCTCGTCGAAGGTCTTGCGGTTGAGCAAGCCGGTGAGGGTGTCGCGCTCGCTGTAGTCGAGCAGGCCCTGGAAATTGCGGTAGATCCGCATGATGCTGCCGACCATGCGCCGCGCCTCATCGCTCAGCGGCTGGGCGGTCTCGATCTCCATGACGCCCACCACCTCACGGTCGGTGCTGACGGGGAAGATGCTCACCGTCGGTTCACCCGGTACGGTCACCACGGTGGTTTCACCCGCCAAGGCCTTGAGCCGCGCGGGGAACTGGTCGAGCCGGGGCAAGGTGTCCATGTCGGCCCACACGGCATCGGCTGTGGCCACGGTATCGTCAGCGCCGAGCCGCGCGCGCGTGAGCCAGCGTTGCTGGTTCTCTTCTCCCACGACACGGTAGATGGTGACGGACAGCGGCTGAAGCAGGTCCTTCAACGCACCCGCGAGCGTGACATCGAGGATGTCACGGTCGCGAAAGCCGGTCATGTCGGCAAGGTGGTCTACAAGTTCAGACATGCTCTTTCAGTGTTCGCCCTGTGGACTGACTCTGCCGGGAAATCTGGGGATCAGGCTGCCTCGACAGGGGCCATCGTGTAGCGCCCGATCAATGAGAGCAAGTCTTCCTCAGAATAAGGCTTACCGAGGTAATGGTCTACACCGAGTTCAGCAGCATAGTCACGGTGTTTCTGCGCAATACGCGACGTGATCATGATGATCGGCAAATCACGAAGCCGTGCGTCACCGCGAATGTTGCGCGCCAGGTCGAACCCGTCCATGCGTGGCATCTCGATGTCGCTGAGCACCACGTGCGGACGCTCTTCGGCCAGACGCTCCAGGGCTTCGATGCCGTCCTTCGCCAGAACCACGCGGAAGCCTTCGCGCACCAGCAGGCGCTGGGTTACACGGCGCACGGTGAGCGAATCGTCCACGACCAGCACGGTCGGTGGGCGTTGCTGGTCTTCGGTCGTGGTCTTGACCTCGGTGCTGGTTGGCGCCAGGCGAGCGGCCTGTGTGGCAGCCCGTGCAGGTTCGCCGTACAGCGTGGCCAAGGCCACCGGGTTGTAGATCAGGGCCACCGCGCCCGAGGCCAGCAAGGTCATGCCGGCCAGACCAGGCAGACGGGCCAACTGAGGTCCGAGGTTCTTCACCACCACTTCTTGCGTGCCCAGCACTTCGTCGACGTGCAGTGCAATGCGCTGTTGAGCACTTCGCACCACCACGATCGGACGGGTGCGGCCGGTTTCCTGGCTCAGTGGTGCCTGTTGCAGCAGCGCGCCGAACCAGAAGAAGAGCAGCGAGCGATCGGCCAGCACATAGTGGCCGCTGGCATACGATTGCTCGAGTTCATCGGCCTTGGCACGGCGCACGATTTCGATCAGCGTGGCCGGCACGGCAACCACCGTATTCCCACAACGCAGCATCACCACCTGCGTCACGGCCGTGGTCAGTGGCAGCACCAACTTGAAACTCGTGCCTTGCCCCTGGGCCGTGGCAGTTTCGATGCGTCCGCCCATGGCGTTCACTTCGGAGCGAACCACGTCCATGCCCACCCCGCGACCAGACAGTTCGGTCACGGTCTCGGCCGTGGAGAAGCCCGGCGTGAAGATCAGGTTGGCGAGTTCAGCATCGCTGTGCTCGACATCGGCCTGCAGCAGGCCTTGGTTCAGACCCTTGGCGCGAATGCGCGGCAGGTTGAGGCCGGCGCCATCGTCGCGGAATTCCACGCCGACTTCGTTGCCTTCCTGGAGCACCACGATCACGATGTTGCCTGCAGCATCCTTGCCTGCGGCCGTGCGAACGTCCGGCATCTCGATGCCGTGCGTCACGCAGTTGCGCAACAGGTGTTCGAAGGCTGGCGTCATCCGCTCGAGCACACCGCGGTCGATTTCGATCGCGCCACCGATGATGTCAAGCCGAACCTGCTTGCCCATTTCCTTGGCCGCTTGGCGCACCACACGGTAGAGGCGGTCAGACTGGCTTTCGAATTCGACCATCCGGGTGCGGAGCAAGTCGTCTTGCAGGTCGCGTGTCAGACGGGCCTGGGCGGCGAGTTCGTCTTCGGTGGTTTCCAGCGTGCGTTGCAGCGTGCGCTGCACGGTAGCCACGTCGTTCACCGACTCGGCCATCATGCGGGTCAGCTCCTGGAATCGCGTGAAACGATCGGACTCGAGCGGGTCGAAGGTTTCATGGGCGGCCTTGGCGGCTTCCTGGCGCGAGATCATCTGGGTCTCGGCCTGGAACTCGATATCGCGAAGCTGCTGTCGCAGGCGCTCCAAGTTGTCGGTCAGGTCGCGCAGCGAGCCGCGGATGTTGGACACCTCGGATTCGATCCGCGACCGCGTGATGCTCACCTCACCGGCCTGGTTCACCATGCGCTCGAGCAGCGGGCCGCGCACGCGGACCGGGGCGTTGGAGACGTTGGCGGCCTGGTGGTGCACAAACACCGGATCGTTCGGGTTGACGGCGAAGCGCGACCAGTCGACATCGGCCAGCGCCGTGACGGGCTGCTCCGCGACCACCGGCTTGTCGTCGGCGAGCACGGCGGCCAGCACCTGCACGGACACGGGTTCGAGCACGGGCAGCGCAGGCGGCAGATCGGCGAGCACGGGCGCGTGAACCACGGCCGCGACCGGCAGGGGCTCGGGCACCGCAGCGGGTTCCACCGCACGGTCGAGAGCCTGCGTGGCCTCGGTGTAGGCCTGCGCGTCGCGCGCCTTCAGCACCTCGAAGGTGGCCGACAAGGCGTCAGAGCGTGACTGGAGTTTTTCGACTTCGGCGACGGTGGTGCTCGACTGGGCCAACAAATGCTCGATGCCGGTCTCGAGGCGGTGGGCCATTTCGCCCATGCGCATGGCACCTGCCAGGCGCGCACCGCCCTTGAGCGTGTGCAGCGTGCGCATGCAGGCCGCAGCAGGGGTGTTGTCGGTTGGACGGCGCGCCCACTCGCGCAGGCTGCTCGACAGATCGTTGAGCAGGTCGCCCGCTTCTTCTTCGAAGAACTCGAACAGTTCGGGGTCGACCGCATCGACCGCATCGATGTCTTCGTCGGTGTCGTCGGACACGTCCACCCGACCGGACGAGAGGACCGGCGTGTCATTGACCAAAGGCGTGTAGGCCTTGAACTCCGCCAAGCCGAGGCCGACGGGCTGGGTGTAGCCGTCACCGAAGGTGGACTCGGGGCCGGAGCGGGATGCCGCTTGGGCCGCGGTATCGGCTGCGGCCTGGGCCGCCAGATTGATGGCCTCGACAGCAGGTGCCGGGACTTCGACAGGCACTTCCACCGCAGTGAGTTCACCCGGCTTGGTGTCTTGGACCGAGTCGGGCACGGCCACGGGCAGCTCGAGGTCGACGACCTCGGGCTCGCTGGCGGCAAGAGGCAAGTCGTCGTCTGGCGTGAGCGGGGCTTCGTCGACGGCAGCGTTGACGAGTTCCAGGCGTCGGGCCGAGCTGATCTCGTGCTCGGCGAGACGCTCCAGCAGTTCGGGCGCAGGCGACTTCAGGAAGCCAGCAGCAAACTGGTGCAGCAGGCGGCGCACTTCTTCGGCCGCATCGACAAAAAGCCGGCCTTCTTCGGACGTGCCGCTGCCGATGGCTTGCGAGCGCATCAGGGCGTGTTCGAGCAGACGGGCCAGCTGCGACAGGTCGGCAAAGCCCACCGTGGCGGAGCTGCCGGCCAGTGAATGTGCGAGCGCAATAGGCACCTCGCCCACCGGGCGGTGCAGTTCCATCGCCCATTCGGCGATTTCGGTCGTCAGCTTGCGCGACAGTTCGTCGGCTTCGTTCAGGTAGATGTTGAACAGCGGGATGCTGATGCGCAGCCCTCCGACCACCTTGACCTGGTCGTCGTCGGAGAACTCAGGGGCCTGAGCCTCGGGCTCTGCTTCGGCCACCGGGGCCTCGGCTGCCACGGACTGGACCACGTCGGCCAGCACATCAGGCGATGCAGCGGCTTCGGCATCGATGCCGAACAGGCTGGCATCGAGTTCGACTTCCTGGACTTCAACCGACTCGGTCGTGATGACTTCAGGCGCGTCTTCCACCACCTCGGGCAGGGCCAGGTCGAACTCAGGCGATGGCACATCCAGTGCCGCAAGCGGCAGGGCCTCGTCCACCACGGGCAGCGGTGGCTCGTCGGCCACGATGAGCACATCGCGCTCTGGGGTGGTTTCGACCGGCGCCTGTGGAACGTCGTCGAGGGCGTTCAGATCGAGGTCGAACGCCAGTTCAGGCAAGGCATCGGCCTCGGCCGCTGGAGGCGCCGCCAGCGGCACACCCGGTTCCAGCACGCTCAGGTCGGCAGGCGCTTGCTCGAACGAGAGCGACATCAGGTCGAGAGACGGTTCGGCCACAGACGCTGCGACGGGCGCGGGGCTCTCCAGAGGCACATCGTCAAAGCTGAGGTCGAACGCCGGCGCTTCGACGGGCGCAGCCGCAGGAGCAGCAGCAGAGACAGCTGCCGGCGCAGACGCGCCAGGCTGAATAGACGGCACCACATCACCGCGGGTGAACGCTTCAGCAGCAGCGACCAGCGGCGAGGCGCGGAAGCTGCCCGACTGCTGGGCGGCGATGGCTTCGATCCAGTCGCTGAGGTAGTTGAGCGCTGCGCTCGAGAAGTCGAGCAAACCGGTCGTGGCGGCATCCTGGCCGGCAAGCCAGGTGTTGTAGAGCTGTTCACACGCCCAGGCACCGTCGCCGAATTCCTTCAGCCCGACCATGCGCGAGCTGCCCTTGAAGGTGTGGAACGCGCGGCGCAGTGTGGTGAGTTGCTCGATGTCAGATGGCGATTGCGCCAAACGGGCCAGCGCTTCGCGGGCCTCGACCACCTTCTCGCGCGCTTCTTCAAGGAAGATCTCGCGAATTTCAGGATCGTCGCCGAGGTCGGTGTCCTGGCTGGCGGGCGCGCTGGACAACTGAGCCTGCACCACGGGGGGCTTGGCCACCACGGGCAGCGGGTCGAGACCGACCGGGTCACCGGCGGTGGAGACGAAATCGGCCAGGGCCTCAGACAGTTGCCCGCGCACTTCGGTGACTTCGGGCACGCCATTGGCTTGTTCGATGGCGGTCTGCGCTTGGGCGACCGTGGCCACCAGGCCGTGCTGGTCGGCCAGCTCCGCCTCATGCGACAGGCGCTCGAGGTTGTGCGACAGCTCGTCGAGAGGCATCTGGTCGCTGGCGGCGGCGACCGACAAGGCCTGCGCCTGCTCGATCAGACGCGGCTCGACCGAGGCCTGCGGCACGCTGAGGTTGGTGGCGCTGCGCGCTGCGGCGCTGCGGCCCATGAGCGGGCTCAACACGCCGCTGTGGGCATCGAACACGAACAAGGACTTGGCAACCTGTGGCTGCGAGGCCAGCATGTCGATCAGGAAGCCGAGCGCACCGAGATTGCTGGCAAGGCGATCGAAGGTGCCCGACTGAACGACCAGCTGAGGATCGACTTCGGTCGAGATGAGGCCTTCGACGTCCTCGCGCATGCGCAGCATGGCTTGGCTCGCCTGGTCCATGCCGAGCACGGACAACACACCGCGCATGGAGGCCAACTGGCCCGGCACGGGCAGCAGCACATCACGCGACGCGGGGTTGCGGAAGAACTGGTCGATCTGTTTTTCGACTTCGGACAAGGACGCACGCAGCTCTTGCACCACGCTGCCCATCGTCTGGCGATCGGACACGCGGCGGTAGAGCTCTTCCATCCACGCTTCGAGCGGATCGGGTGTCTGGCCGGCTCGCACGCCGGCAATGCGCTGCGCCAGACGCTTCACCCGCTGGGCTTGTTCGGGGTGATCGAAGTCGGCGTCTTCGAGGGACGACTCGATGTACAGGACGCTGGTGGCCACCTCCATCGCGAGTGCGGTGTGCGGCGCGGCGCCGCTCTGCTGGGTGGCGACGATGGCTTGCTGCAACTCGTCGGCGAGCACCTCGCCGCTCGGGTAGAGACGGCGCAGCGAATCACCCACCAGGGAGAACTGTTCAGACAGCCCGCCCAGGCGGTGCATTTCGCCACCGGCCACACCAGACCAGGCGTCCTTGGCACTGGCCACGCGCTTCTTGGCCTGGATGATCCAGGCCGGGTCGTAGCGGCCGAGGCGGCTGACTTCGTAGTCGACCGGGGCGTGGTCGCCCAGTTCGTAGGCGTGGCGAACGGCCTTCAGGCGAACAGCGAGTTGACCGTCTTTGGGGGCCGCGCTCTGGGCACAGAAGAACAACAGGTCTTGAGCGAGGCGCTCGGAGACTTCGGTCTCACCGCGCTCGAAAATGCGCGCTTGCGCGAGCAGGCGCGAAGCGATGCGCTTGCTGAAGACGTCGTTGGGAATCAGGCCCAGGGCCTGGCCTTCGAAAAACGCCGCCGAGAGTTTCCACAAAGTGGCCGCAGGCAAATCGGACGCACCTGCCCCGAGGCCTGCGCAGACTTCGCTCATGATGGCGGCTGCGGGCATCATCTGGCCGCGCATCATCTGGAGCATCTGCTGCTCCATGACACCGCGGGCCGACGCATCGGGCGCACGTGGCGCCATGCCGGCTTCCGTCGGCACCTCGCGCCAACGCCAGTCGACGCTCCACAGGTCGGCCGGGTGAATGCGGTCGGCACCGGCGACGGCTTGCACCGCACGGTAGCGAGGGAACAAGGCCAGCGCCGGCAATGGCTTGCCTGCCAGCAGGCGCTGCAGGTAGTCGAGCAGCGCGAACGAGGCTTGTTCGATGACGTCGACATCGGCCGAGGTCATCTTCTGGGGCTTGAGCACAAAGCGCTTGACCGCTGCTTCGCTCGCGCGAAGCACGCTGGCCACAGCCGGCAAGCCCACGAGTTCGAGGGCACCCACGCCCTGGTGAATCTGCTGGTGCGCGGTGCGAAGCACCGACGGGTCCACCGCGTCGACATCGGAACCGACGGCCGACTCGGACTCTTTGACAAAACGACGCAGGGCCTTGTGAGCCGCTTCAAGCGAGCGCCTCAGTTCGTCCTGCACCCAAGCCAGGGAACTGAGGTCGTCGGTCATGTCAAGGTTCGCGCTCATCGTGGCCTGCATGCGGTGGCTGTCCATCCGGTGCCTTGTGTCAAGTCAGGGGCTGCGGCAAACGCCGCAGTGGTACCGATCAAGCGATCTTGAACCGTGCCACCGATTGCTTCAGTTCCTCGGCGGTTCGGGACAGTTCACGCACCATCTGAGCGGTGGAGCGCGTGCCCTCACCAGTCTGTTCGGTCACTGCAAAAATGTGCTGAATGTTGGCCGCCACCACGTTGGCCGATTCGGCCTCGCGGAGCGCCTGGTTCGAAATGTGGCCGATCAGGTCCGCAAGCTGGCGTGACACCCGGTCAATGTCGCCGAGTGCGCTACCTGCCGCGTCAGACAGCCGGGTTCCTTCGACCACCCCTTGCGTGGACCGTTCCATGGCGCCCACAGCATCCTGGGTGTCGGTTTGAATGGTCTTCACCAGGGCGGCAATCTGCCGCGTTGCATCGCCGGACCGTTCAGCCAGCCGCTGCACTTCTTCGGCAACCACCGAGAAGCCCCGACCTGCTTCACCGGCCGAGGCCGCTTGAATGGCGGCGTTCAGTGCCAGCACGTTGGTCTGTTCGGTAATGTCTGAAATCAGTTCGGTGATTTCACCAATTTCCTGCGACGACTCACCCAGACGCTTGATGCGCTTGGAGGTTTCTTGAATGTGGTCGCGGATGGAGTTCATACCGCCGATGGTGTTCTGCACCGCGGTCAGACCGGATTCAGCGGCCAACAGCGATTGACGGGCCACCTGGGCGGTTTGCTGAGCTTGGGCGGACACCTCGTTGATTCGGCCTGCCATTTGCAGCACCGACTCGCCGGTTTCGCGAATCTCGCGCAGCTGTTCGTCGGAGGCGGCGAGCAGCTCGGTCGACGTGGCTTCCACCTGCTGGGTCGTTTCGGTCACCCGACCCACCGTGCCCTGCACCTGAGACACCAGGGTTCGCAGTTCTTCCACCGTGTAGTTCACCGAGTCGGCGATGGCGCCCGTGATGTCTTCGGTCACCGTGGCTTGTTGGGTCAGATCGCCCTCGGCCACCGTTTGCAGTTCGTTCATCAAGCGCAAAATGGCGGCCTGGTTGGCGTCGTTCACGCGCTTGGCTTCTTGCTCCTGACGCTCGGCTTCGAGTCGTTGGTTTTCAGCGAGTGCTGCACGTTGAGCCTGGCCACGCACATAGAGTCGCAGGAAACCGGCGCCACCGGCGGCCAGCACGGCAGCCGACAAGAGCAGCAGCACGAGGGTGATGGTGTTGAAACCGGTGGTGCGGCCGAGGCCGTCCTGAACCTTTTCAAGGCCGATTCGCAGTGGTTCGCTGTCTTTAATGATCTGCGCCTGCGCTTCACGCGCCGAGACCAGACCTTGCAGGTTGCCCAGAATGGAGCCGGCCTGAACGCGCGTTTCTTCGTAGAGGGCCAGCAAGGCTTGCAGGCGTTCCTTGGTTTGAGGTTCCTTGGTACCTGGCAGGCGCAGCTCGGCGTTGCCGCCCAGCAGGCCGTCGGCGATTTCCTTGAACGAGTTCAAGTCCTTGCCGAGCAGGAACACGGCCTCAGGGCTCACGCCCTCCATGGTCAGGAATTCGTTGGCAGACTTGCCGATCCGCTGGGTCAGCATCACGAGCTGGCCCACCGAGGAGATTTCAGCGGCCGAGGCCTCTTGCTGCAGCTTGAGCGACGACACCGTTTCGGCGATTTCGAGCAAGTCGGACGACTGGCGGTTGATGGCGCGAAGGGCTTGTCCCACCTGCGTCAGGATCTTTTCCTGACCCAGCACGGTGTTGGCGTTCTTCTCGGCGCGGTCGACCAGCGGGAGCATCTCTTTCAGATCGGCCTGGACAGCGCCAGGCGCGATGTTGGCGCCGCCGGCACCCGTGGCCAGGCCGCGGACGTTGCGGGCCAGCACCGTGGTGCTGTCCTTCACTTCAGGGAACGCCGAGGCGCTGCCGATCAGGGCCTGCGACACCGACTTGGCAAGCCGTTGCGACTGCATCAGCGCTTGGCCGGAAGCACCCACCTGGGCGGCGCCCTTGGTGGCGGAGTTGATCGAATAGATCGACATGCCGGCCAGGCCGAGCAGACCGGCCAGCACCATGGCGCCGAGGATGGCCTGCTGCCGCGCGACGGGCTGCGTGCCGATCAGGGGAAGGCCGGTGCCTTCGCCCAGGGCGGCCGCTTCGCTCGGAGGCATGCGGGTGTCGGAGAAGTCGGCGATCTCCGAGGGCGCGGCCTCGGTGATGATGGACGAGTCCATGTGGACGGTGTGTTCCGCCGCACGGGTGTCAACGTGGACCGGCGTGGTCTCGTCGTGCATGGGCACGTCGAGCGCGACCACGTCGTCGAGTGGCAACGCGGGGCTGCCCCCGTCCAGGCCTGCATCGCGCCCCTTGCCCTTGCCTTTGATCTTGTCCAGGAAGCTCATATGTGCCTCGTTCCGTCGTGTCTCGATGTCACTGTCAAAGCCTGTGCGCCCGGTGGCGCGTCAGCCCGCGATTTTCAGAAATGCCGCTTCGTTGGCCAGTGCGGCCAAGTTCAGTTCACGCCATAACTTGTTGGTTTCGTCCCGGTAGTGGCCCCCCACGAATGCCGGACGGACCTCACCATCGTCGGGCTGCAAGGTGAGCTGTTCAATGCTCCGCAACCCGGACAGCCGGTCCACAAGGACGGCCGAATTGATGTTCAGATTGGCGTTGAACGCCACAAACCAGCTTTGCTCCCGGCTCTGCTCGGCGACGTTGCCGCCCCGGATGCCGAGAAAACCCGCCAGGTCGATCACGCCGTGAAGGCGGCCGCGCAGGTTGGCCACGCCCAAAAACCAGCGGCTCGTGTACGGCACGCCGACGGTCTGACCGAAAGGAAAGATTTCACCGGCCTCTTGAAGCGGAAACAGGAAGCCGTGGCCTCCGCTTTCCACCGCCAGCCACGATTTGCCACGTTCCTGGGTACGTGCGGCCTGCAGCTTTTCAGCCAGCCGGGTCTGCAGCTCGCGCAGTGCTTCCTTATTGGCCATTCACACCTGCCTGAGGGAGGGAGAGGGATTGCATCGTTGTGGTGATCAGATCACAGCGGGCAAGGGCAAGGACAAGGCCGGCGTCGACATCAGTCGAAGGCACGGATCTTGGCCATCAGCTCATCGGCATCGACCGGTTTGACGATGTAGTCGCGTGCGCCTTGGCGCATGCCCCACACGCGGTCGGTTTCCTGGTTCTTGCTGGTGCACATGATGACGGGCACGTCGGCGAAACGCGGGTCACGGGTGATGGCACGAGTGAGCTGGAAACCGTTCTGGCCGGGCATGACGACGTCCATCAGGATGAGGTCGGGCTTGTCTTCGCCGAGGCGGCGCATCGCGTCTTCGCCGTCTTCGGCCGTGCGCACGCTGAAGCCGCGCTTGGTCAGCAGGTCGGACAGGAAGTGCAGCTCGGTCTTGGAATCGTCAACCAGCAGGATCTTTTTGATCGTCATCAGTTTCTCCTTCAAGGCGCCGCGAGGTCGCGTTCGCCAGGCAATCGGATGATGGCGGGCAACGGCCCGTCATCCGGTGTCAATTTGTCAGGTCTTCGCCGGCCCATACTGCTCCACGGTCTGCAGCAGCTGGTCCTTGGTGAAGGGTTTGGTCAGGTAGGCCTCGGCCCCGACCATGCGCCCACGCGCCTTGTCGAACAACCCGTCCTTGGACGACAGCATGATCACCGGCACCGACGAAAACGACGGGTTGCGCTTGATGATCGCGCAGGTCTGGTAGCCATCAAGGCGGGGCATGAGGATGTCACAGAAAATCAGGTCGGGGTGCAGGTCGTTCACCTTGGCCAGCGCGTCGAACCCATCCTCGGCCAGCAGCACTTCATAGCCGCCCTGCTTCAGGAAGATATCGGCACTGCGGCGAATCGTGTTGCTGTCATCGATGACCAGCACCTTGATTCCGGTTCCTGCAACGGCAGCATTGCTCAACGGTAATCTCCTCAACGACTTGGGGTCGGCGCCGCCTTCGGGGTCAGCCGACTGGATCAGCGAACGGGTCAGATCTGAACCATCTCGAAATCTTCTTTGCGCGCGCCGCACTCAGGACAAGTCCAATTCATGTCGACTTGTTCCCAGGGCGTGCCGGGCGCAATACCATGTTCCATGTCGCCTGTGGCTTCGTCATAGATCCAGCCGCAGATCAGGCACATCCAGGTTCGTACCTTGCTCACATCTTTACTCACGTTGGTGTCTGTTCGCTTCACTACAATGAGAAAAGATTGTAGCCACGCCAAAAGACAAAAAGGCGATAGTTTTTAGATACATACGCCACTTTCCTCACATTTTTCTAGAAGTTCCCGGCGAACCCGGTCCCTCTTTCGCTCCATCTGACGGATGCCCCTCATGACCGTTGACGCTACCACCCCGGACACACCAACCGACGCTTCGCTCGAGCCTTCCGGCCCCGCCTGCGTCATGACTTTCAACGCCACCGACCCCTCCGGCGCCGGCGGCCTGGCAGGCGATGTGGCCACCATTGCGGCCATGGGCGCACACGCCCTGCCGGTGGTGACCTGTGTCGTGCTGCGCGACACCGCCGAGATCTTCGACCACAGCGCCATCGACCCCGACGTGGTGGTCGAGCAGGCGCGCAGCATCCTTGAAGACGTCACCATTTCCGCGTGGAAGGTGGGGTTTCTGGGTTCGGCCGAAGGCGTGAGCGCCGTGGCCGAGGTGCTGTCCGACTACCCGGACGTGCCGCTCGTGGCCTACATGCCCAACCTGTCGTGGCTTGAAGAAGACGACCAGCAGTCCTACCTCGATGCCTTCCGCGAACTGGTGCTGCCGCAGACCGAGGTGTTGGTGGGCAACCACCAGACGCTCACCAACTTCCTGCTGCCCGAATGGAACAACGAGCGCCCGGCCTCGCCGCGCGAACTCGCCGTGGCGGCAGCCGAGCACGGTACCGCCTTCGTGCTCGTGACCAGCGTACCCCTGCCCGACCAGTTCATGGACAACGTGCTGGCCTCGCCCCAAGGCGCCATCACGGGTGAGAAGTTCGAGCGCTTCGAGGTGAGCTTCGTGGGCGCGGGCGACACGCTGTCATCCTCGCTGGCCGCCCTGCTGGCGGCGGGCGCCGAGTTGCACACGGCCGTCGGCGAGTCGCTCGCCTTCCTCGACCAGGCCCTCGATGGGGGCTTTCGCCCCGGCATGGGCAATGTCATTCCCGACCGCTTCTTCTGGGCCCTGCCCCCTGACGAAGAAGGCGACGAGCCCGAAGCCGACGCCTCCCCCGACGACACCAGTCCGAAAGACCCCCGGCATGTCCATTGACAGTTCGCAAGACACCCCGCGTGGTATCTCACGCAATGACACCCTGTTCGAACGTGCGCGCCGGGTCATTCCTGGTGGCGTGAACTCGCCCGTGCGGGCCTTCCGCGCCGTGGGAGGCACGCCCCGCTTCATCGATCGCGCCGAGGGCGCCTACATGATCGATGCCGACGGCAAGCGCTACATCGACTACATCGGCTCCTGGGGCCCGATGATCCTCGGCCACGGCCACCCGGCCGTTCTGGCGGCCGTGCAAAAGGCCGCGCTCGACGGTTTTTCGTTCGGCGCCCCCACCGAGCGCGAGATCCTGCTGGCCGAAGAAATCCTGAAGCTCGTGCCCAGCATGGACCAGGTTCGCCTGGTCAGCTCCGGCACCGAGGCCGCCATGAGCGCCATCCGGCTCGCCCGAGGCGCCACCGGCCGCGCCAAGATCCTCAAGTTCGAAGGCTGCTACCACGGCCATGCCGATGCACTGCTCGTGCAGGCCGGCTCGGGGCTGGCCACCTTCGGCCACCCGACCAGCGCGGGTGTACCGCCCGAGGTGGTGCAGCACACGCTCGTGCTCGAGTACAACAATGTGGCCCAGCTCGAAGAGGCCTTCAAGCTGCACGGCCGCGACCTGGCTTGCGCCATGATCGAGCCCATCGCCGGCAACATGAACTTCGTGCGCGCCAGCGTGCCCTTCATGAAACGCCTGCGGGAGCTGTGCAGCCAGCATGGCGCGCTGCTGCTGTTCGACGAGGTCATGACGGGCTTTCGCGTGGCCCTCGGCGGCGCGCAAAGCCTGTACGCCCAGGCCCTGCCCGGCTTCGAGCCCGACATCAGCGTGTTCGGCAAGGTGATCGGCGGTGGCATGCCCCTGGCCGCTTTTGGTGCCAAACGCGCCGTCATGGAGCACCTGGCGCCGCTGGGCGCGGTGTACCAGGCCGGCACGCTGTCGGGTAACCCGGTTGCCACGGCCTGCGGGCTGTCCACGCTGCAAGAAATCCAGAAGCCCGGCTTCTTCGAGGCCTTGTCGGCGCGCACGCGCAGCCTGGTCGACGGCCTCGACAGCGCGGCCAAAGAGGCCGGTGTGCCTTTTGTCGTCGACTGCCAGGGCGGCATGTTCGGTTTCTTCTTTGCCGCCCAGCTGCCCCAGAACTACACCCAGGTCATGGCGACCGACAAGCCGCGCTTCAACCAGTTCTTCCACGGCCTGCTCGACCGCGGGGTCTATCTGGCACCGGCACTCTACGAAGCCGGCTTCGTGAGTGCCGCCCACACCGACCAGGACATCGCCGACACCGTGGCTGCAGCCCGCATCGTGCTTCGCTGAACCCGTTGCCTCTCATCTGAAGCGGCCTCACAAAGTCTTCCATGCACATTCACATTCTTGGCATCTGCGGCACCTTCATGGGCGGCTTGGCCGCGCTCGCCCGCGAAGCCGGCCACAAGGTGACGGGTTGCGATGCGGGGGTCTATCCCCCCATGAGCGACCAGCTGCGCGCGCTCGGCATCGACCTCATCGAAGGCTTCGCCCCCGACCAGATCGCCCTCCAACCCGACCTCTTCGTGATCGGCAACGTGGTCTCGCGCGGCAACGCGCTGATGGAAGCCATCCTCGACGCCGGCCTGCCCTACACGAGCGGCCCGCAGTGGCTGGCCGACCACGTGCTGCCCGGCCGCCACGTGCTGGCGGTTGCCGGCACCCACGGCAAGACCAGCACCACCTCCATGCTGGCCTGGGTGCTCGACCAGGCCGGGCTGGAACCTGGCTTCCTGGTGGGCGGTGTGCCGCAGAACTTCGGCGTGTCGGCGCGGCTGGGCAAGGCCGGCGGCACCTTTGTCATCGAGGCCGACGAGTACGACACGGCGTTTTTCGACAAGCGCAGCAAGTTCGTTCACTACCGTCCGCGCACGGCCATTCTCAACAACCTCGAGTTCGACCACGCCGACATCTTTGCCGACCTGGCCGCCATCGAGACCCAGTTCCATCACCTCGTGCGCACCGTGCCCGGCACCGGCCGCCTGGTGATCAACGCGCGTGAAGAGTCGCTGCAGCGTGTGCTCGAACGAGGTTGCTGGAGCGACGTCGTGCGTTTCGGCGCTCGCAAGGAAACTCCGGGCGTGCTGCGCGCCCGCGGCGAGCCGCATGCCTTCGACGTGCTGCGCGGTGGCATGAAGATCGGCCGTGTCGACTGGGCTCTGCTCGGCGAACACAACCAGCTCAACGCACTCGCTGCGGTCGCCGCAGCCGAACACGTGGGCGTGTCCCCCGAAGTGGCAGGCCAAGCCCTCGGCACCTTCGAGAACGTGCGCCGCCGCATGGAGCTGCGTGGCGAGGCCAACGGCGTGAAGGTCTACGACGACTTCGCCCACCACCCCACCGCCATCCACACCACGGTCAACGGCCTGCGGCGCAAGGTCGGTGCCGCACGCATCCTCGCCGTGTTCGAGCCCCGCTCCAACACCATGAAGCTCGGTGCCATGAAGGCGCAGCTGCCGTGGTCGCTCGAAGAAGCCGACCTCTCCTTCTGCCACCAGGGCAACCTGGGCTGGGACGCAGTCGAAGCCCTCGCCCCGCTCGGCGACAAGGCCGTGGTGGCCGACACCATCGACGCCCTCGTCGCAGCCGTGCGCAAGGTGGCCCGTCCGGGCGACCATGTGCTGTGCATGAGCAATGGCGGTTTTGGCGGCATTCACGACAAGCTGCTGGCGGCTTTCTAGCGATGAGTCTCGTGTGATCACATCCCCCATCGCAACTGGGAACTTTTCCGGGCGCAGGTTTGCCACCATCACGGGCTCTTTGTACAAACGTGAAAGCTGCTTGGTGCTCTGACACAGACCGCCGAGGGACAGGGCGCCACGCAACTGCTCAAGCTGCGGCAGATCGAACCAAAGTTCCTGGAATGCATGTTCTCGACGTAGGATGTTTGAATGACCGAAGCGAAACAGACTGCCAGAACCAACCGGATCCGCTCAATCACCATTGAGGGGTTCCGCAGTTTGAAGAACATTCAAAGCCTAGAACTGCCGCAACTCACGGTGCTGATCGGAGCCAACGGCGCGGGCAAGTCCACCTTGCTTCGGTTCTTCGAGATGCTGAGCTGGATGCTCAAAGCCAGGAACCTGCAGGAGTTCGTGCTCCGCCACGGTGGTGGGGATGACCAGTTCTTCTTGGGCGCGCGCAAAACGCAGCGTATTCATGCAGAGCTTTGTCTGGATACCGAGAAGGGTCAGAACGACTACCAATTTGACCTGGTCCACGTTTCGGCAGGCGACACAGTCATGGTCATGAATGAGGCCTATCGCTACTCCTCGCATGACATCCCCACCAAGGCCAACTGGACCGCGATTGAATCGGTGGGAAAGGAGTCCAGCCTTTTGGAGCAAAAGCACAAGACCGCTCAGACCATCGTGAACCTGCTTCGGCAGTGCTCGACGTACCAGTTCCACGACACGTCGATCAACGCAGCGATCCACAACCGCTGGGATGTCACCGAGTCTTTCCGGCTGCGCTCTGACGGCGGCAATCTTGCCGCGGTGCTGCTGGACCTGCGCAACACCAACGGCAAGCGCTATGACTTGATCGTCAAGCAAATCGCCCGCGTGCTGCCGGCATTCAAAGACTTTCTGCTAGAGGAGGAAGCTGGCAAGGTGCTCTTGCGCTGGATCGGCCGCCAAAGCGATAAGGTCTTTGGCTCGCACCTCACTTCGGATGGGTCGCTGCGGCTGTTCTGCCTGTTGACCTTGCTGAACCTGCCGCCCGACCGGTTACCTGATGTGATGTTCTTCGACGAGCCCGAGCTGGGCCTGCACCCGCACGCCATCACTTTGGTGGCCGAGATGTTCAAGCGCTTGTCGAAAAAGCGGCAGATCTTCATCGCCACCCAGTCGCCCTACTTGGTGGACTGCTTCGAGCTGGAAAACATCATTGTGGCCAGTGCCAACAACGGCGAGACCGTGTTGCGCAACCTGCCGCGCACGCAGTACCAAGAATGGCTCGATGACGAGTACCAGCTTTCTGACATCTGGCTCAAGCAGGCAGTCGGAGGGATGGAATGACCCGGGTCTGCATCGTTTGCGAGGGACAGACCGAAGTTGAGTTTGTGAAGACCTGTCTGGCACCGTACTTGCTGCATAGCCAAGTGCTGGCGTTCCCAACTCTGCTCCAGTCGCCCTCTGGAAATCACAGGGGCGGTCGCGTGACGGTGGAGCGTTTGGTCAAGTTCATGTCGCACCAGTTCCACCAGACTGACAGGATCACCACGCTCGTGGACTTCTATGGCTTTCAGGACCTGGACGGACGCAGCCGCGCCCAATTGGAAGCCGACATCCGTGCAGGCGTTGCGGCCTCCACCACCGGCTACGACGCGCGCTTCGTGCTCCCCTACGTGCAGATGCATGAGTTTGAGGGGCTTCTGTTCACAGATCCTCAGGCGTTTGAGTGGGTGGAGGATGGCTGGAATGACCAGACCAAGCTGGCCCTGGAAGCAGTGACCCACGCATTCACGACCCCAGAAGACATCAACAACAGCCGGGAGACCGCGCCTTCCAAGCGCATCCTGAGCATCTTTCCTCAAGGGGCCTATTCCAAGACGGAACATGGCCCACTGATCGCAGAGTTCATCGGCATCGATGCGATCCGAGCCAAGTGCCCAGCGTTTAGCGAATGGGTCGGCAAACTACAAGCCTGGAGAAGCGCGGCCTGACATGGCCATAAAAAGCAAGCCTGACGACTGGCCGCCAAGAAGCGCGGAGAAGGTAGGCACGAAGCGAGGCCCGGCTTGCGTTTGATGGTGTTGCAGCCAATCAGGCGCCTGTGACCCCCGTCCTGCGACGGGGTGACCGCGCGTTGGGTGCGTTCGGCGCACCAATGACTCGCCCGCCGGGCGAAATCCATCAACTCCGCAACATCGTCGCCCGCAACGACTCACTGAGTTGCGACAAGCAGTCCAGCACATGCGCCCGGTTCACGGTGCTCAAGCCCCCACGCAAAGAAGCCGCCTGAAGCGACTTCTGCAACTCAACCGCATGCAGCCGCACCAGACTCAAGGCATCGGCAGGCAGCATCCCCACCCCCCGCACCAACAGCACCTGCACCCGCCGCAGGTGCTCACGCTGCAGGTTGCGGCGCAGACCGTCGATCTCCTGCCCCGTCTTGAGCTCGCTCCACACCGCCGCCTGCAGCGTGGCATAGACCTCGCTCAAACTGATGAGATGGCGCGCACCGGCCGACTTGGGGTCGACATACAAAGGCAGCTCGATCAGACGCACCGCCGTGCCCGGGCTCAGCAAGCGATCGAGCACGGGCGTTTGCACCGCCAACACGTTGGACGGAATACTGACCGGGCCACCGCGGTTGCTGTCGTCGTAGTCAGGGGTCAGGCGGGTCAGGAAGGCCGGCTTGAAGCGAAAGCTGTCGGCGCTGAACAGGCCGTCTGCCAGAAAGCGCAAGGCATCGCGCTGCTTGGCCGAATCGACCGGCGCGTACGAGGCTCGGCCGGTGGTGCCGGGCAGGTCGCGCACCGTGTTCATGCCGCCCACGTACTTGCCGACCAGCTCGGACGCCCGCCGCAGCTGGGCAAAGCCGCTGGCCAGCACACGGCGCTGACGAAGCGGGTCTTCACCGGCCTGTGGCGTGCGCTCTTGCACACGTTGCCAGAGCTCGCGCGACAGCTGCAGGCGGCGCCGGTAATAGGCCAGCGGGTCGTCGCCCAGGTCGAACCGGTTGACCAGCGGGTCGATGCCGTCGTTGCCCGGCACACCACCGGCTTCGGCATCGTCTGAATACGCCAGCTGCGGCTCGGTGCTGCGGGCGCCGATGCGCGCCAGCTCGGCCGCCTCGAGCGCAGGATCGATCGGCTTGTACGCGTACTCGACGGCCCAGTAGTCGTAGGGGCCGAGTGTGGTGTTGTTGAGCGCGCGGGGACGCTCACCACTCAAGGCGATGTTGAACGCGTTGTAGTCCATCACCGAACCCGACAGCCCGTTCTTCTCGACGAAGTCGCGGTCGCGCAGCTGCGCATCGGTCACGACGGTGGACGCCTTGAAGTTGTGCTTGAGGCCGAGCGTGTGGCCGACCTCGTGGGTGATCGTGTCCTTGATGACAGACTGCGCCAGGGCCTCGGCCTCGGGGCTGTCGGGCGGCAGGTCGTCGCGCGCGGCCAGCAGGTCGAGCGCGAACTCCAGTTCGCTGCTGGTCTCGTGGGCATAGTCGCAGAAGGCGGCATGGCGCGCGTGCCCTCCGCGCCACTGGGAGGTGAGCTC
>JBEGTX010000315.1:0-43827 GCA_041179165.1 Pseudomonadota bacterium
TCCCAAGGCGGCACCAACACCCAGCTCGACTTTGTCGAGGCCCCGTCGCAAATGCTCGAGGACTGGGTCTACGACCCGCAGGTGATGAAGCTCTTCCAGGAGGTGTGCAGCAGCTGCCAGCCGGTGCCCCCTGTGATGCTGCAACGTGCCTACCGTGCGCGCGATTTCGGCAAGGGCTTGCAGATGGCACGCCAGCACCTCTTCGGGCGCTACGACCTCGCGCTCTACGGCCCCACCGAACACAATGCCATGCAGTTGTGGAAGGCGATGGAAACCGACACGCCGCTCGGCCATGTACCTGGCACCAAGTTCCCGGCCGGGTTTGCCCACATCGCTGGCGGCTATGCGGCGGGCTACTACAGCTACCTGTGGAGCCTGGCCTTGGCCGAAGACCTTCGCACGGTGTTCGCCGGCGACAAGCTCAGCCCAGAGATCGGGCAACGCTACCGTGAGACGGTGCTGTCGCAAGGCGGACAGGTCGATCCGCGCGAAATGATGCGCCGCTTCCTCGGCCGCGACACCAACACCGACGCATTTTTCAAGGCGCTGCAGCGGCAATAGCCGCAGCAGCGCAGCACCGCTTTTCCACCCTCACACGACCCCGTCCATCCAGAGAGCCCCCATGAGCACCTCCATCAAACAACTCTTCGACCTCACCGGCAAGACCGCCCTCATCACTGGTGGCTCACGCGGCCTCGGCCTGCAGATCGCCGAATCGCTGGGCGAAGCCGGCGCCAAGCTGCTGCTGACCTCGCGCAAGGAAGCCGACCTGAAAGAGGCCGTGGCCGACCTGAAGGCCCGCGGCATCACGGCAGACTACATCGCTGCCGATGCAAGCCAGCCCGAAGAAATCGAGCGTGTGGCCCAAGAGGCCATGAAGCGCCTGGGCCAGGTCGACATCCTCGTCAACAACGCGGGTGCGACCTGGGGCGCGCCGGCCGAGGACTACCCGCTCGAAGCGTGGGACAAGGTGATGAACCTCAACATCCGCAGCATCTTCCTGATGAGCCAGGCCATCGGCAAGCTCAGCATGATCCCGCGCAAGCAGGGCCGCATCATCAACGTCGCGTCCATCGCCGGCCTGTCGGGTGCGTCGTCCAGCGTCAAGTACATCGCCTACGGCACGAGCAAGGGCGCGGTCGTGAACTTCACGCGCACGCTGGCTGGCGAGTGGGGCCCTTACGGCATCACCGTCAATGCATTGGCTCCGGGCATGTTCCCGAGCAAGATGACGCAAGGCACGCTCGACCGCCTGGGCGACTCGGTCTCCGAGAAGGCCCCGCTGCGCCGCATCGGCGATGACGACGACCTGAAGGGCGCCGCGCTGCTGTTCGCGTCGGCCGCCGGCAAACACATCACCGGGCAGATCCTGGCCGTGGACGGCGGCGTGTCGGCCGTGCATGGCAGCTGATCAGGCCAGCCGATGAAATTCCAGCGCCACATTCCGTTCGTCGAGATGCTGGGCTTCGAGCTGCTGAAGTTCGAAGCCGGCGAGGCCGAGATTGCGGTCGAGCTGCGCGATGAACTCTGTAACTCCTGGAGCGTGGCGCACGGCGGGCTCACCATGACACTGCTCGATGTGGCCATGGCCCACGCGGCGCGCAGCCCGGCACCGGGTGAAACCGATGCCAAGCCCGCCGGTGTGGTCACCATCGAGATGAAAACCAGTTTCATGCGCCCCGGCCTCGGTCGCCTCGTGGCCAAAGCCAGGCTGTTGCACGGCACAGCCTCGCTGGCCTTCTGCGAAGCCAGCGTGGTCGATGCCAAAGGCGCGCTCGTGGCCCAGGCCACCGGCACCTTCAAGTACCTCTCTGGCCTGCCTGCCGGCGGGCGCACGATCAAACGACCCAACGCGTCCGACTGAACGCGGCCAGCCTCTTTTTTCCAGTCGATCCCCTTCGATCCACCAAGGACACACCATGACCACCAACAAGCAAATCGTTCTCGCCTCCCGCCCCACCGGCGAAGCACTGGCCTCCCACTTCGAACTCAAGGAGTCGCCCGTGCCCAGCGTCGGTGAAGGCCAGGTGCTCGTGCGCAACCACTTTCTGTCGCTCGACCCCTACATGCGCGGCCGCATGAACGACGCCAAGAACTACGCACAGCCGCAGCCGCTGGGCGAGGTGATGATCGGCGGCACGGTGGGCGAGGTCATCGAGTCGAAGCACGCGTCGTTCAAGCCAGGCGACACCGTGGTCGGCATGGGTGGCTGGCAGCAGTACCAGCTTGCCAACGCATCGCAGCCTGGCGTGCTGCGCAAGGTGGACGCCACGCAGATCCCGCTGTCGGCCTACCTCGGCGTGCTGGGCATGCCTGGCGTCACCGCGTGGTACGGACTGAACCGGATCTGCCAGCCCAAGGCGGGTCAGACCATCGTCGTCAGTGCCGCCAGTGGCGCGGTGGGCAGCGTGGTCGGCCAGCTCGCCAAGGCGCACGGCTGCCGCGCCGTGGGCTTTGCCGGTGGTGCCGACAAGTGCAAGTACGTGGTCGAAGAATTGGGCTTCGATGCCTGCATCGACTACAAGGCCCACAAGGACGTGAAGTCCCTCATCAAGGCCTTGAAAGAGGCCGCCCCTGATGGCGTCGACGGCTACTTCGAGAACGTGGGTGGCGACATCCTAGATGCCGTGCTCACGCAGATGAACGCCTTCGGCCGCATTGCCGTCTGCGGCATGATCTCCGGCTACAACGGCGGCATGCAGCCACTGGCTCAACCGAGCCTCATCCTGCAATCGCGCCTCACTGTCGAAGGCTTCATCGTCGGCGAACACATGGAAGTGTGGCCCACCGCGCTGAAGGAACTCGGCGCGCTGGTCGTCAGCGGCAAGCTGAAGTTCCGTGAGTCGGTGGCGCCGAGCATCGAGCAAGCGCCCGAAGCCTTCGTGGGCCTGCTCAAGGGCAAGAACTTCGGCAAGCAGCTGGTGAAGCTGGTCTGAGCATGAGCGAGCTCATTCTTCACCACTACGAAGGCTCGCCCTTCTCCGAGAAGGTGCGCCTGGTGCTGGGCTTCAAGGGCCTGTCGTGGCGCTCGGTCACCGTGCCGGTCATCATGCCCAAGCCCGACGTGATCGCACTCACCGGGGGCTACCGGCGCACGCCGTTCCTGCAGATCGGTGCGGATGTCTACTGCGACTCGCTGCTGATGTGCCAGGTGATCGACCAGATCAAGCCTGCACCGTCGCTGTTCCCGCAGGCGGCGGGAGGCCTGGCCCAGATGCTGTCGCAATGGGCTGACACTACTCTGTTCTGGACAGCCATTCCCTATGCGCTGCAGGTGGGGGGCCTGGTCAAGCTGCTGGTCGGCCAGACGCCCGAGACGCTCAAGGCCTTCGGGGCCGACCGCGCTGCGATGACGGTCGGCCGCCCGCGGGTGGGGCCGGTCGACAGCGGCGTGCACCTGCACCAGTACCTGGGCTGGCTCGAGTCGGAGCTGGCAGACGGCCGTGAGTTCATCATGGGTGGCGCGGCGAGCATGGCCGACTTCTCCATAGCTCAGTCGATCTGGCACCTGCGCCGCGCGCCCGACCTGACGACGCTGTTCAATCCCTATCCGAAGCTTCTGGCCTGGTATGGGCGCGTGTCGGCCTTCGGCCATGGCAGCTCGGTTGACTTGTCGAGCCAGGAGGCCTTGAACATCTCGGCAGCAGCGAGTTCCCATGCCCCCACCACGGTAGAGGCGGATCTGGGCTTTGCCGCTGGCACGCGCGTGACCGTGGCCGCCAGCGACTACGGCACCGATCCGAACGAAGGCCTGCTGGTCGGACTGACCCGTTCCGAGGTCGTGATCGAACGCACGGACGAGCGCGCAGGCCGTGTCCACGTGCATTTCCCTCGCATCGGGTACCAAATCCGAGCGCTTGCCAGCTAAACTTTCGCACCGAACAAACTGAGAGACATCCACATGAAAGACTTCAAAGGCGGCACCGCCGTCATCACGGGCGCAGGATCGGGTTTCGGGCTCGAGGTCTCGCGCATCGCCGCGAACCT
Source organism: Pseudomonadota bacterium (assembly GCA_041179165.1). Lineage (GTDB taxonomy): Bacteria > Pseudomonadota > Gammaproteobacteria > Burkholderiales > Burkholderiaceae_C > Rhizobacter. The sequence continues at coordinate 3,988 of JBEGTX010000315.1, forward strand.
GGGCATGAACGTGGTCATGGCCGATGTGCAGCAGGGCGCCCTCGACAGCGCCGTGGCTGAAATCACGGCCCTCGGCGCCCAGGTGCTGCCGGTGCGTTGCGACGTGTCCAAGGCCGCCGAGGTCGAGGCCATGGGCGTTGCCACCTTCGAGCGCTTCGGCGCGCCCAACTTCGTGTTCAACAACGCGGGTGTGGGTGGTGGCGGACTGGTGTGGGAGTCCTCGGTCAAGGACTGGGAGTGGGTGCTGGGCGTGAACCTGATGGGTGTGGCCCACGGCCTGCGCGTCTTCACCCCCATGATGCTCGACGCCGCCAAAAAAGACCCGGCCTGGCGCGGCCACATCACCAACACCGCCTCCATGGCCGGGTTGCTGGCAGCACCGAACATGGGTGTGTACACGGTGAGCAAACACGCCGTCGTGGCCATGAGTGAAACGCTGTACCAGGACCTGAGCCTGGTCACCGACCAGATCAAGGCCTCGGTGCTGTGTCCGTACTTCGTGCCCACCGGCATTGCCGACAGCGCACGCAACCGCCCAGCCGACCTGAGCGACAACACCGGCCTCACCAAGAGCCAGTTGATCGGGCGCGCGCAAAGCCAGAAGGCCGTGACCAGCGGCAAGGTCACTGCAGTGACCGTGGCCGAGTCGGTGTTTGATGCCATCCGCGAAGAGCGCTTCTACATCTACAGCCACCCCAAGGCCTTGGCTGGTGTGCAGGTGCGCATGGAAGACATCCTGCAGAACCGCAATCCGTCCGACCCGTTCTCGGCCCGTCCGGAAGTGGGTGTGGAGCTGCGCAAGCAACTGCGCGAAGCCTACTATTGAACAGCTGAACAGCTGAACAGCTGAACCGCTGAACAGCTGAACCGCTGAACCGCTGAACCGCTGAACCGCCGACCCGAGGCGCCTCTGGCACTTGGGTTTCGTGGGGAGCTTGTTGAGCTTCCCATGGTTCTGTTCGATCGACGCCTGCCCCGGCTTTCCGGTGCAGGCGTTTTTCGTTGGAACCTCCATGCATCGACGGCGGTCGGGGGAGGGAGCTGAGCCACTCCTGTCAGCGCTTCCAGCGCTTCCAGCGCACGCCGCGAGTCCCGCCGGGGCAGCGTGAAGCCTGCAATCACCGTTCAGCTGGCCCGATGGCCAAGGTCACCGACAATGCGGGCTTCCGATCGCTGACTTGTCCCCCGAACACTTTCTCTCATGACGCCCACTTCTCCTTCTTCCCCTCATGTGGCCGTCATCGGCGGGGGACCTGCGGGCCTCATGGCCGCGGAGGTGCTCGCTGAGGGCGGTGCGCAGGTCACCTTGTTCGACAGCATGCCCTCGGTGGGCCGCAAGTTCCTGCTGGCGGGCAAGGGGGGCTTGAACCTCACCCACGCCGAGGCGGCGGAGTTGTTTGGTACCCGCTACGGCGCGCGTGCCACACAGGTGGCTCCCTGGCTCGACGTCTTTGGCGCGCAGGCGCTGCGCTCATGGGCCGAGGGTTTGGGGGTGCCGACCTTCGTGGGCAGCTCCGGCCGCGTGTTTCCAGTCGACATGAAGTCGGCACCGCTGCTGCGGGCTTGGCTGCACCGCCTGCGTGTGGCCGGCGTGCAGTTCCGCATGCGACACCGCTGGCTGGGCTGGACGGCCGATGCCGCAGCTTCGGGCGTCCAGGCCCTTCGCTTCGACACGCCTGATGGCGAGGTAACCCACGGCTTCGACGCGGTCGTGCTGGCGCTGGGCGGCGGCAGCTGGGCCCGGCTCGGCTCCGATGGGGCCTGGATGCCGGTGCTGGCCGATCGGGGGGTGGAGCTCACGCCCTTGCTGCCGTCCAACTGCGGCTTCGAGGTGGGTCCGGTGGCGCCCGATGGCACCGAGCGGCCGGGATGGACCGAGCACTTCGGTGGACGCTATGCAGGGCACCCGATGAAGGGTGTGGCCATTGCCTTCACCGGCAGCGACGGCAGGGCCTTTCAACAGCAAGGCGAGTTCGTGGTCACCGACACCGGCATCGAAGGAAGCTTGGTGTATGCCGTGTCGGCCTTGTTGCGCGACCAGATCATGAATGAGGGCAGCGCCACGCTGCACATCGACCTGTTGCCGGGCCGCAGCCTGGAGTGGGTGACGAGTGAATTGGCCCATCCGCGAGGCCCGCGCTCCCTGTCCACGCACCTGAAGGCGCGCCTGGGTCTGCATGGCGTGAAGGCGGGCTTGCTGTACGAGCTGGTCTCCAAGGCCGACATGAACGACCCCGTACGCCTGGCAGGTTTCATCAAGGCCTTGCCGCTTCGCGTGGTGGCCCCTCGTCCGTTGAATGAAGCCATCAGCAGCGCTGGTGGCGTGCGTTTCGAGGCGATGGATGCGGGTCTGGCCCTGTCCGCCTTGTCCGATGTGTTCTGTGCTGGCGAGATGATCGACTGGGAGGCACCCACCGGCGGCTACCTGCTCACCGCTTGCATGGCCAGCGGGCGTGTGGCGGGACAGGCTGCGCTGGCCTGGACCCAGGCCAAAGTCACGCAGTGAGCTTGCAGGCTGTTCGCACCAGGCCTGCTCCACGCGCTGCCTTGTAAAAAAAGAGGCGGCCGGGCGGCCGCCCCAAGGAGAAAGACGGTGAAGGTCGAAGCCCGCTCGCAGGCATTCAAGCGGGCTGGCCCTCCTGGATGTGATGAGGCGCGGCGTGGCTCAAGCCGACTGGGTCATGACAGTGGGAGCGACCGGTGCGATCTCGAGACGCAGCGGCTCGTCTGTCGCCTGCACAGAGTTCGGGTCTGCCGACCGTTCCTCAGCGGGCCTTGATCCCACCACATGCAGGGGCAGCACACGCGGCGCGCGAGGGGGCAGGGCATGGATGTGCTCCACCATGCGCTGGCGGCAGCTGCGCACCACAGCCACCACGAGGCGGATCGATTGGCGGAACGACGACTCCTCGGCCTTGCGCATGCGCACGTCGATCGCCCCCAGCAGCCAGGCTTTTTCGGCGGCGGCGAAGGCGTTGTCGGCCCCCAGCAGCAGGTCCATGTACTGGCGTGCCGTGGGGCTGACCACTGGCACCTCCAGCGTCACGGCGTGCGGGTAGCGGATGTCGAGCTGGGGCAGGCCGGCATGCACGATCAGGTCGTGCATGCGCTGCTGCGCGAGCTGCACCACGTCGAGCCCCGCGAGCAGGGCCTCGCCCACTTCGGCATGGGCCCGATCGAGCAGGCCGAGGTCGATGCCGCGCACGTGCCGGTAGGTGTCGAGCGCGGCCAGCATCACGCTCAAGAACACGAAGTCGCGCTTGTAGAATTGCCGCACACGGCGTGTCTTGAGCGTGTAGGGCACGACGATCACTCCGGTGCGAAAGTGGCTGCCGAACAACTCGCGGGCGCTGCGCTGCTGCTCCGGGTTGGCCGGGTCGCTGAAGGTGGGCTCGGTGGGCGGCCGTGCGGCGAAAGCCGCGTTGGCCGCTGTCGTTGGGGCGGCCGGGGTTGCCCCCGTGTTGGGTGGGGCAGCGGCAGTGTCGAGGTGGGGTAGGGTCACGTCAGGCTCCTGTGAAGTGCCACCACGGTAAGGGGCAACGGCGGCCCATCGGTTCGAAAACCGGGCTCGAAATACAGCGGGTTCGAGGGCGCATGCATCGTCACCTTGTCGTCGGGGCGCTCCCTGCCATCGATCCCTCCAAATCGTGCGGGCTCGAGGGCGGTCGAATGCCGCTTGTGCCGCAAAATGCATGCATGACCGATCCGGCACTTTCCTCGTCACGGTGGCGCAGCACGCTGCAATGCCATCCCCTGCGCTGCGGGTTCGGGGTGGGTGCCGTCACCTGGCTGCTCTTGTCGATGGCGATCATGAACGTGGCGCCACCGTGGGGGCCGCTCGGGCGGGCGGCCAGCGATGCGCAGACCGTGGCTGCGGTGTTCGGCATGCTGCTCTGCACGGCCCTGGCCGTGGGCGCCTGCGTGGTCGCGGTGGGCTACTGGCTGCGTTCTGTTCAACAGGGCCTTGAACTCGATGCCGCCCGGGCGCAAGCCCTGGCAGGGCAAGAGCAGGCCACCGACGCGGCGCGCGACAAAAGCAAGTTCCTCGGCATGCTGGGGCACGAGCTGCTCACACCGTTGCAGTCCATTGTCAGCAGCATGGAGCTCATCGAGTCGCGCGGCACGGTGACCGCCAGCGACCCGCTGTTCATGCGCTTGCGCGAGGGCGCACGCGCTTTGCGCGCCCGCATGAGCGACCTCATCGATTTCGCGCGCATGACCGCCGGCCGCCTGGAGGTCAGCCCGCGCAAGTTCCGTGTCGATCGCCTGGTGGAGGAAGTCATCGCCGACCACGAAGAGGCAGTGGTTCGCAAGGACCTCGATGTCCACTGGGAGCCGGGCGACGACCTGCAGCAGACGGTGGTCACCGACCCGCGGCGCGTGCGGCAGATCCTCGACAACCTCCTGTCCAACGCCATCAAGTACACCGAGCGCGGCGGCGTGGCGGTCGAGGCCACGCTCGACACCGAGGCGCGCATGCTGCGCCTCGAAGTGCGAGACACCGGCATCGGCATGGCGACTGAGCAGCTCGAGCGGGTGTTCGATCCCTTCTACCGCGTGGCCAGTTCGGCCCAGATGGCTGAGGGCAGCGGCTTGGGCCTGGCCGTGGTGCGCAGTCTTGTGGACCTGCTGAAGGGGCGGCTGGAAGTCGACTCGCACTTCGGCGAAGGCACCCGCGTGGTGGTGTTGCTGCCAGTGGACTTGCCGGGCGGGACGGCTGTGGCGCCTGCAGCGCCAGCGAATGCAACGGCCACGGACACTGCCGCAACGCCACTCACGCAAGCGGTTCTCATCGTTGACGACGCACACGATGCGCGCACCGGGGTGGCCGGGATTGTTCGCCGCCTGGGCTGTGTGCCGTTCGAAGCCGGTGGTGGCCACGAAGCCCTGCGTGCCTTGAACGACCGCAGCTACCTGGCCGTGCTGCTCGACATCGACCTGCCCGATCTCGATGGCGTGAGTGTGGCCAAGCAGTTGCGTGCGCAGGCCGGACCGAATCGCGGTGCCTGGCTGATCATGCTGTCGGCGTCACCGCCTGAGGACGCACTGAGCAACCTCTTCGATCAGCGGCTCGACAAGCCGGTCAGTGAACATCAGCTGAACGCAGCGTTGCAGCTGGCGCGTGTCCGACGCGCATTGCCTTTGGTTTGAGCGCGGCGGCTCAGCGGCCTTCGGCTGACGCGATGCCGCGCCGCAGGTAGCTCGCCAGCACGGCCTGCCGAAACGGTTTCTCGAAGATACCGGCCCCGAAGCGCTCGGCCAGCGGAATGAGGGCCCCTTCGGTTTCTGCGCCGGTGTTCAGTGCGCCAGTGGTGATGGCGATGGGCGCGGCCGATTGGCGTTGTCTGATCTCCCGGATGGCTTCGGCGGCGGTGGAGCCGCCCAGCAGCCAGTCGATCACGTAGGCCTGGTACGAGCGTTGCCCGAGCGCCGTGATGAGGGCTGCAGGCTCCTGGAAGGTGTGAACGACCATGCCTTGGGCCTCCAGCGCCATGGCCACGATGGCCGCGGCGTTGCTGTCGTCTTCGAGCAGGGCAATGCGCTGGCGGGGCAGGGCGCTCACGCGCAGAGAGGCCACGGCGTGGCCGGGCCGACCGGCCAGGGCGGCGGCACCCCAGAGATGAACCTCCCAACCGTCTTCGGCGGACACGGCCACCAGGTCGCACACGTCGCCTGCCTCCAGCGGGGGGCCCACCTGCAGCTGCCCCAGCGCTGGCATGCCGGCAATGCACAGTCGGGCCGTTTCGATGCGGCCTGCACCGGCCTCGGCCGAGGCCGAACCCAGGCCGCGCAGCGTATCGACGTCAGTGCCGAAATGATCTGCAACGACCTTCAGCTCAGGCAGGGTGAACGAGGACTCGCCTTTGAACTTGCGGAACACGCTGGTCTTGGCCAGCCCCAGCAGCCCGGCCACCTCGGCCGTCTGCTTGTGACGCGCCACACCTTTCGCGAGCAAGAACGCCTTGAGTGGCGCGTAAGGCCCGTCATCGGTCGAGGCGTCGTGGCTTGTGGCGGTGGGGTCGGCATCGTGTGGGGTCATGCCCGGAATTATAGGAAGCATGCGCCGCCGATGCGCCCAGCTCACAAATCGTTAATAAATTGCAAAATGCAACCAATTGCACAAATAGATTGCGAAACAAGTGCATGCGCAACATAATTGCATCGAAAGGGCGAATTGCAGTTGAGGTCGCCAATTTCATCCACCTTGATTTCGGAGACCCCATGGGCACCGCACTGCACGCTTCCAACTCCCCCTGCATCGTCGATCAAAAAGACCTCAACGAGGCCCTCGTCACGGCCATGGCCCACGTGGCCGAGCGCAGCCCGCAACACTGCGTCGAGATCTTCGGCATCTCGTTGCGCCTGGCCCTTCGCTTCGCCAACATGGCGCGCCAGGCCCACCTGCCGCATGGCGACGCCGATGCCCTGATCGACCTGGCCACCACCCCCGCTGCCGTGTGGCGCGTGGTCATGACCCCGCGCGATGTCGAAGACATGCAGCGCGGCCGCGCGCCCATGGCCGCACCGCACCTCGAGGTCTACCGCGAGGTGCTCACCACGCTGAACGAGCAGGTCATCCTGCTGCTGCTTCGCTACGCCACCCAGCCTCGATTGGCCGCCCTGGTCAGCGGGCTCGGCCATGACGGTCTCATGCAGGCCATGGCGTCGGCAAGCTGCAGCACCTTGCTGCAATCGGCTGGCCATGCGGGTCGTCCGCTGGTGGAACTCACCATCACCGAGACCTACCTCGACCGCGTGTTCTCCACCCCCACTGGCGTGCCGGTGCCTCCGGCCATGCGGGCGCTGCTGGCCCGCGTCATGTGCCAGTGGGACGACTACGCAACGCTCACCCGCACCCTCGATCACGAGGCGAACGCGGTGCGCCCGTTGCGTGAAGTCCGCATCGGCCGCCCCACGGCGGTGTTTCTTCCGCCAGGCGAGGCCGACACCATTCGCCAGCTCATCGACCATGGGGTCAGCACCAAGACCATCCTGTCGTTCACGCAATCCGAGGTCAACTCGGCCCAAGTGCGGCGACTTCGCCAAGCGGCCGACGAGGCGCTCGCGAATGCCCCGATGCAAAGTGCCAACGACCCCGAGAGCCCGCGCATCCACGACAGCAACGCGGCGGTGTGGGGCAGCGCGGCCAGGCGTCTGATGGTGACCGCCATCTTTGCGCACCAGCGTGTGCTGGTGTCGCTCGGCCTGAGCCCTCATGCCGCCTTTGTCGATGCCTACGAGTACCACTGCGCCCACCACAAGGACCCTGCGCAGCACATGTCCTTGTCGCGGCTCATCAGCGCAGTGTTCAATCCGCTGCGCAGAGGTGAGGTGCACCTGGGCTACTGCCACGATTGCGGCACCATGCACCTGGCCCATGACGGGCACCACAACGGCATCGAGTGCCCTGTGTGTGCGCTGGCCAAATTCAACAAGCTCGGGCGGCCGCAAAGCAGCCGCTTTGCGCGCGTGCCGACGGCGTGCTACCCGGCTGCCAACGCGGCACATATGGGCTGAGTTTCACGGCCGGGACTTGGGGGCTTCGCGCCAAGAATTCCACCTCTTGCACGAGGTGGAATCCATGTTCAAACCCTTTCGCGACGACGGTGTCCCTTTGTGGTTCTTGCCCTCGCTCCTGTCCAGGTTCAGACGCAGCGGTGCTCCGGCGTCAGGCGTGTCCGATCGCGCGCCGCGGGCGGCGTCGGTTGCCACGGCGGCAACCCCGGTCACGTCCAGCGCAACGTCTCTTTCATCGCCTTGCGAACGCGTGGACGAGTTCAGTGCGTGGACCCATCCGCCTGCCGATCCGGGCTTGCCCGCCATCACCGTGGATGCCGTGGTTCAGTCGCAGCGCCGGCTTATCGAGCGGCTGCGGCAACTCGTCACCCACCGGGCCGAGCCCTTCGACCTGTTTTACCTGCAGCCCATCGTGGCGGTGGCGCGCTATGTGCACCTGTTGCCCGCCAGTGCCTGCGAGCAGTATGCGGGACCTGGCGGCTTGTTCCGCTGCTGTCTCGAGATGGCGTTCCATTGCCGGCAGGCCGCCGAAGGTCGCATCTTCGCCACCACCGACTCCACCGAATCTCGGCACGCGCTGGAGCCACGCTGGCGCTACGCCGCCTTCTTGTCCGGCTTGCTGTGCGAGCTGTACGGTCCCTTGTCGCAGGCAGTGGTCAGTGATGCCCAGGGGCGTGTGTGGCCCAAGTTCATGGAGAGCCTGGACACCTGGGTCGAGCAGCACGGCATCGAGCGCTACTTCGTCTGCTGGCATGCGTCATCGGCGTCCGGCGGCAGCGGAGCAGAAGGCGCGGCCATCCTCGGCGAGATCGTCCCCCGCGAGCAATTGGCCTGGCTCGCAGCGGGAGCTCCCGAGATCGTTCGCGATGTGTTCGCCATCGGCCTCGGTCAAGATGCCGTGCATTCCCCCGTGCTGGCCGATCTCGTGCACACAGTGCGCGAACTGGTGCTGCAAGCCGAGGCCGGCACGCGCCGTTCGCGGTATGGCCGCCTGCGGGTGGGCCATCAACTGGAATCCCATTTGCTGGATGCCCTGCGCAGCCGCGTGGAGTCAGGCGACTGGCCGCTTCACAACGGTGCCGCGGGGCCGTGGTGGTTTGGAGAGGACGGGCTCTATCTCGCCTGGCCGAGTGCTGCGGAAGGTGTGCGTGAGCATGTGGTGCAACTCGGGCTGCAAGGCGTTCCCCGCTCGGCGTTCACGCTGGCAGAGATGCTCGGCAAGGCCGGTGTGCTGGTGCCGGCCGCCGACGGCCAGTGGCTGCACAAGCTGTTGGTGAGCGATCCCAAGCTCACCGACCTGCCGGTCTACAGAACCGCGCTGCGTTTCAAGGAGGCCGCTGCCATCCTGGGCTACACCGAGGCTTGCTGTCTGCCACGGCAGTTTTCGGCCGAGCGGGTGCTCTTGTCATTGGTGAGGCCCACCGAGGCTGGGCTGGATCCGGCACCTTCTGCACCCCAAGGCCCGGCGTCTCTCACCCTGGCGCAGGCCGCAGCGGCCGAGCCGGCGAGAACCGCGCCGTCATCGGCCGTTCAGTCGATCATCGATCTGCCGAAAGCACGTGCCGCCGCCGCGCCTGAGCCGCAGGCGCCCGTGTTGCTGCCCTCCGTTCCCGCGCCACTGGTCCAGCCACGCCGCTTGGGTGGCAAACATGCGTTGCTCCAGCCTCAACTGCTGGCCGACTGGCGCGAGCTGTTTCAAGGGGGCGCCACGCATTTGCTGACAGGCCTGCCTGGAGAGCGGCTGGCCGTGTCCGAAGACCTGTTGACCCGCCATGCGCTGGACCTGCTGGCGGTGGTGTCCCAGCTGGAACACAAGGGCTTGCTGGGACGTGGTGACTGGCAGGGCCGTGCGACACGCATCGGCTTGCTGCCCTTTGCCGATGGGCCCAAGCTCGGTTTCGTGCTCAATGCGAGTGCAGCCAAGGCCTGGGGTTTTTTCGAGTGAGTGGCGTCACTGTTTCGGCGTCGCGATGAGCAACGCGATTGTTCCAGCGCGCTTCAGGCCCGCGCACGAGCTGAAGTCGGCCTTGGCTTGGGGGCTGGGCTGCGTGTACGGCATCGCTTTGGCATGGCATGCCCCGTCGGCCCGGTTGACGCTGAGCGAGACGGTTCAGGTGTCCGCGGCCTCGCTGGCCGGTGCGCTCGCCGCGGGCTGTGCCGCCTGGAGCCTGTGGCGTGTCTTTCAGGCGCTGAGGGTATGGCGATTCAAGTTGCAGCTGGCAGGGCAGGGCACGGCCCTGCTGCCTGTCGCCCGGTTCGAAGCCGCGCGCCAGCAACTCGGCAGCGCGCTGTGGCTGGGCTGGGGTTACCGATGGGAGCCGCGCCATGCCCAGCTCAGCCACGACGTGCTCCAGCGCGGGCTCGAAGACATCTACCCGCCGCGGTGGATGTTCCGCCTGGTCGGCCTGGTCCATGACCCTCGGGCAGCCAAGGGGCTGCCCTGGATCCACGGGCTCGACCGGGAGCGTGACCTCACGGTGCCCTTCGCGGCACTGGAGGGGCACACGGCCGTGATGGCCATCACGGGCGCCATCAAGACCGTGCTGGCACGCCTGCTGGTCTACCAATTGGCCAGCCGCGGTGACGTGGTCATCGTGCTCGACCCCAAGGGCGACCGCGATCTGGCGGCCGTGTGCCAGCAGGTCACGCAGTCGCTCGGGCAGCCCGAGCGCTTCGTCAAGTTTCACCCTGCCTTTGCAAGCGACAGCATCCGCTTCGATGCCTTGTCCAGCTGGGACCGTGAAACCCAGGTGGCATCGCGCATCCGCCTCATCCTCGGCTCATCGCAAGACGACAACTTCGTGGCCTTCGTGTGGATGACGATCACCCGCATCGTGGCTGGCATGAAGCGCATCGGCCAGCGCGTGAACATCGTGTCTTTGCTCGACTGCGTGCAATCACGAGAAGCGCTGGAGGGGCTGTGCGAGGCCGTGCTGGCGCAGCATCTGCGTGAACACGGTGTGCCGCTGCCCCCGTTCACACCATCTCGTGAAGATGGGCGCGACGGCTCGAGGCCCTCGCGCAAGCCAGATCAGGACGGCCCCGGTCCCCGCCTCACCGCATTGGTCAAGCTTTACCAGACCGCACTGGACCGGTCGAAGCGGCCCAGCGACGTGAGCGGGCTCGTGGCGCTGTTGCAGTCCAACCCCGAGTGGTTTGCCAAGATGACCGTGGGCCTCACGCCCATCCTCACCCAGCTCAGCTCCGGCGATCTGGGCCCCTTGCTCTCGCCCGACTACAGCGATGTGAACGACACGCGCCCCGTGTTCACCAGCCGCAAGCTGATCGAGGGCGGGTACGTGGCCTACTTCGGGCTCGATGCGCTGTCGGACACCTCGGTGGCCGAGTCCCTCGCCGCCGTGCTGCTGGCCGACCTTGCGGGCACGGCAGGGGAGATGTACAACCATCCGCGAGAGAGTGATGCGTCGGCCCTCCGTCAGCGCAAGATCCACGTCATCTGCGACGAATGGGGCGATCTGGTGTGCGAGCCCATCATTCAGCTTGCCAACAAGGCCCGTGGCGTGGGCGTGGTGCTGTACCTCTTCGGGCAAACCTTGTCCGACCTGGTGGTGCGCATGGGTGACGCCGATAAGGCCAAGCGCATTCTCGGCAACATGAACAACCTGATCGTCGGGGCCACCTCCGACAGCGACACGCTGGAGTTCGTCACCGCCAAGTTCGGCGACACCGTCGTGCGTCGCGTCAACCTGTCGCAAAGCGCGGGCCAGAAGAGCGAAGACGTGGGCCTGGAGTATTCGGCCAACCGCGGCACGAGCTTTCGTGAGGAGACAGTGGCGCTGGTCGCACCGCAGCTGCTCACGAGCTTGCCCGACCTGCATTTCTTTGCGATGGTCAACCGCGCCCAGCTGTTCAAGGGGCGCATCCCGGTGCTGCAACTGGAGCAGGTTTCCCATGCGTGAGCGCAGCGCCTGGTGGCCGTTTTTCATCCTGCTTTTCATGGGTCAGCTGCTGGTGCCGCTGCTGTGTTCACCGGCCACGCTGCAGGCCCGTGTTCATCAGGAGCTTGCCCATGCCGAGGCGATGGTCGGGCCGACGCGGGCAGCGGTCTGGCTGCGTGTGTTCATGCTGGATGCAGCCCTGCTGCAGCAGGTGGTTGCCATGCCAGCCGACACGCCGCCTTCGCTTCATCCCGTGGCGGGCTCGTTCTTTCAGCGGGTGCAGCGCTACGCCAGCAGCGTGCAACTGCAGGTACAGGTGCTGCTGTTTCGCATGGGGACGGTGCTGGCCTGGGTGCTGCTGTTAAGCCCGGTGCTGGCGTGTGCGGGATACGACGGCCTCGTGCAACGGCGGGTGAAGCTCGACAGCTTCGGCTTTCAGAACCCCACCGCCTTCGCGTGGGGGCAGCGTGGTGTGGCCGTGCTGGCCGCGTGTCCGCTCGTGTATGCCGCCATGCCCATGGACCTCTCACCACTGTGTGTGCCGGGGGCCGTGCTCGCCTGCATCGTGCCGCTGGGGTTGACCTTGCGGCACATGCAGCCGGTGTTCACGGCCTGACGAAGCCCTTCAAGAATCTGATCCAACTTGTTTGCAGCGGCCCTGCAAACACCGCGAAACACCCGCCGTTTCGCACCCGGTCCGACCCCGTCGCGATTTGAGAATGAGGGCATGCAACACCCCGGTCTCTCCTTCGCGCTGGCCTCTGTCGAACCGCTTCACGCGCTGATGACCGATGAGCGCGTGATCGAAATTTCCATCAACGGCCACGACGTCTGGGCCGAACGCTTGGGCGAGTCGCCACAGCTCACCGAGGTGCGGCTCACCGAAAACCAGATCGTCGGCATGATCGTCAACCTGGCCAACATCTCGCGCCGCGAAGTCGACCTGCACGACGGCAGCAAGTTCGCGATCGTGTCGGCACGGCTGCCCGGGTTTCGCATCGAGGCTCAGCTCACGCCGGTGGCAGTGGACGGGCCTTATGTGTCCATCCGTCGGCACAACGCCCGCGCGCTCTCGCTGAACGACTACGTGCGCTCCGGTCAATTGCCCGAGTGCATGGCCGAGCGCCTGCGTGCGGCCGTCGCGGCCCACAGCACCGTGCTGGTGGTGGGCGGCACGAGCACCGGCAAAACCACCTTCCTCAATGCCCTCATCCAGGAGATCGATCCCGTCGAGCGGCTGTTGCTGATCGAGACCATCCCCGAACTCGTGGTGCCACATCGCAACCTCGTTCGTCTTGAGGCCGACGACGAGCAGGGCTACTCGGTGCAGCGCCTGCTTCGCTCCGCATTGCGCAGCCGACCCGACCGAATCCTCGTGGGCGAGGTTCGAGGCGGCGAGGCGTTCGACTTCATGGATGCAGCCAACACCGGCCATCCCGGCTCCATGGGCACCATCCACGCGAACTCCGCGCGTGAAGGCATCGACCGTCTGGAGAACCTCGTGCTCGAAGGCCGGCCTGCCATGCCGCTGGCCGCCATCAAGACCCGCATCGCCCAGACCTTCGACCTCGTCGTTCACATGGAGCGGTGCCGCGTGAACGGCGCCTGGGTTCGCCGCCTCGGTGCCGTGCTGGCACTCGAAGGCTTCGATCTGCAGCGCCAGCAGTACCTGTTCGATTCCTTGTTCACATCGGAGACCGCATGACCCTCTTTCCCCTTGCCCTGGCCCGCTTTCTACGCCGTTCTGCACCCCGCTCTCCATCCCTCGCTTCATCCCGCTCTTCATCCTGTCACTCGCTGCATGCGCTGCGCACCCACTCACCCTGGTACCGCACCCCGTTCGTTCAAGCCGCGTTCATCCTCATGATGCTGCTCGGGGTGGCCCTGCTGCCCACTGCGGCCCACGCGGCCTCGGTGTTCAACGGCTTTCCTCTGGTGGACGACGTGCTGTGCGGGTTCTTCGCCTACAGCCGCACCAAGCTCGCCCCGATGATCGCCGGCATCGTGCTGGTGTTCTCGGTGGTCGGCCACTGGCTGGGCAGCGGCAAGATGTGGAGCACCATGCTCTACGTCGGGCTGGGCCTGGGCATCGTGCTGGGCGCAGGGTCGGCGCTTGCCGCCTACACCGGTGTGGCCGCCAGCTGCATTGCATGATGGCGCGCAGCTCCGTTTTTCACATGAGCCTCAACAGGCCCAAGCTCGTGCTGGGCGTGGGCTCCGAGGCCTTCGGCCTGCTCGTGGTGGTCACCGTGCTGGCCATCAACCTGCGCAGCCTTCCGCTTGCCATGTCCTTGCCCGCGCTGTATCTTTTTCTGCGCTGGGTCTACCGCAAGGACGCCGTGCTGCTGAAGGCCTTCATGCAGTACCTCAAGCAGGCCGACCTCTACGACCCCTGGGTGCGCTCCGCCGTGGTGGACACGCGGCCGAAAGGCTGCGGCAGGGGGCTGCATTGCTGAACCTGCGCCTGCTCACCCGAGCCTACAACCGCGGCACACGCAGCTATGCGGAGCTGCTGCCCTGGTTCAAGGAGGTCTCGCCTGGTCTCGTGCTCAACCTCGACGGCAGCCTGCTGGCCGCGTTCGAGTACTGCGGCGTCGATGTCGAGAGCTCATCCGACACCGAACTCGATGCCTACCTCGCGGCGGTCGACATCGCCTGGCGCGCCTTCGACGACCACAACACCGTCTGGACCTTCCTGGACAAGCGTCGCCGACCTGCAGGCGCTCCGAGCCGCATCGCCAACCCAGTCGCACGCTATGTGGACGAGGCCTGGCGATCGCAGGTGGACGCGGGCCGCTTGGGTATCGTGCGGCACGTGCTGTGTGTGGCCTACCAGCCGTTTGGCGGCAGCACCGGTTTCTTCGACGAAGTGGGAGACCGGGTGGTGGGGCAGCGGCAGTCGTTCGGCATGGCCATCCTCGCCATCCTCGGGCAGCGCCTGTCGCGCAAGACGCAGGTGGAGCGGCTGGAAGGGCGACTGGGCGCGGCCATCGAGGCCTTCGAAAACCAGCTGCTCAACTTCAGCAGCACGCTGTCCGCCCGCTTCGAGCTGCGGCGGCTGAGCGGTGGCGCGCTGCGAGCCGAACTCGCCAATCGCGCCAATCTGGCTTCGCCGCGCACCACTGTGAGCGTGCCGCCGAACGACCTGTACTTTCTGAACACGCTCATCCCCACCGACACCGTCTGCCGCGAGGCCAACGGCCTCATCCGTTTCGACTCCAGCCAGCACAGCCGCTTTGTCACGATGCACAGCGTGAAGGGCTACCCGGAACTGTCCGAGAACAACCCGGTCGAGCAGCTGATGGGTGTGACCTCCGACTTCACACTGGTCAGCATGTTCCGCTTCCTCGACACCGAGCGGGCCAAGAAGCTCATTCAAGACCAGGAGCAGCACTACCGCGCCAACATCAAGGGCCCCATCGTGCAGGTCGTGGAAAAGCTCACCGGCATGGTGTCCGATCGGGTGAACCACGGCATGTCGGCACTGGCCGACGACGCACAAACGGCGCTCATCGAGCTCACCAAGGAGTCGGTGGGCTACGGCTACCACGCCATGGCCGTACAGGTGATCGCCGACTCGGCAGAGTCCAATCAGCGCGCCGCGCAAGACATTCACGCCGTGCTCAGCAATGCCGGCTACGGCCTCGTGAAAGAGAACGTCAACGCGCTGTCGGCCTTTGCGCTCACCTTGCCTGGTGCGCCCGATGCTGTGTTGCGCACGACGCTGGTGAGCACACGCAACATGTCGGACCTCACCGTGGTGCGCACGCTCAACAGCGGCCGGTCCGACAACCCGCACCTCACCGAACAGCGGGGTGTGCACTCCGACTCACTGGCGCTGCTGCCCACGATGACCGATGTGCCCGAACATTTTTCGCTGCACGTGGGCGACGTGGGCCACTTCATGATCGTGGGCCCGGCCGGTTCGGGCAAGACAACGCTGATGAACTTTCTCATCACGCACTGGCAGCGTTATGCGCCGTGCCGGGTGATCGTGGTCGACAAGGGGTTTTCGAACTACATCACGCTGAAGGCGCTGGGCGGCCGCTACGTGAACCTGCAAGACGGCAAGAGCGGCGCCACCATGAACCCGGCGCGCTGGATCGCCAAGCGCGAAACCGTGCCCAAGTTTCGCCGCTGGGTGGAGCTCGCACTGCGTGCCTTCGACGACCGGCCGCTCACGCCCCAAGACATCAAGGTGCTCGACAAGGCCATCGAGCTGGCGGCGTGCCAGGGCGGGGCGCACACGCTGTCGAAATTGCACATGCTGATTGCCGGGCAGGACAAGAACCTGGCGGCGCGCTTGCACGCATGGACACGGGGGTCCGAGCGCTACGGCCAATTCTTCGACAACGCCGAAGACGACTTTTCGATGGCCGACATTGCAGGCATCGAGGTCGGCGGCCTGCTGGCCGACCAGAACCTGGCGCCGGCCATGCTGGCCTACCTGTTCGAGGTGGTGGAAGAAAAGGTCGACAACGCCGCGCAGCCCACGCTCATCTACCTCGAGGAAGCCTGGTACCTGCTGCAGAACGCCGCCTTTCGCGGCATGTTCGAAGACTGGATCAAGACCATGCGCAAGCGCAACGCGTGTGTCGGCATTGCCACCCAGTCCTTGAAAGACGTGCGCGACTGCCCTATCAGCGCCACGCTCAACGACAACATCAAGACGCGCATCTTTCTGCCCAACCTGCAGGCCTTCGACAGCCGCGACGTCTACCGCGACATGCTCGGATTGCACGACCACGAGATCGAGATCATCCGCAACGCGCGGCAGAAGCGCGACTACTACATCGTGCAAGACAACCGGCGGAGGCTGGTGGACGTTCAGCTGCCGCCGCGCATCCTCGCACTCACGCGGTCGGATGCCTTGGCCAAGAAGATTTTCAACCGCGAGCAGGCCCGGGGCGGCAGCGACTGGCTGTCTCGCTACATCAAGGAGATGGTGAATGATTGAACGCCGGCGTGTGGTGGCGGGTGCGATGGTCGTTGTGATGGTTTCGGCTTCTCTGCCTGCGAGAGCAGTCGTTTTCATCGACCCCCTGAATCTTGTTCAGAACATTTTGTCGGCATGGGCCTCTGTAGAGAGCATGTACGACACCTACGCTCAACTGCAGGCTCAGCTCCAGCAGCTGGAAAACATGAGGAGACAACTTCACTCGATGACCGCCGATCAGGCCATCGGCCTGCTCGGCGACATCACAGGCTCGCAGGAGTTGAAAGACATCGAAAAGGCCATGTCAGCCCACCGCGACCTGATGGAGTCGCTGGGCACGGTCAAGCGCCAGTTCGAGGAGCGCCTCGACACCGCCAAGCTGCTGCACCTCAACTGGGACGACTACGTGCGCTGGGAGCGCGAACGCATCGGACGCAAGGAAAGTTCGGCCATGGCCCGGATGAACGCCGAGGTGCATGCGATCAAGCGCATCGAGTCCGACTACGCCTTCGCTCGCGAAACATCGGGCAAGATCGCAGCGACTGCAGGCACACACGAAGCCATGCAATTGATGAACGTCCACATGAACCGTGTGGTGCAGCAGAACGCGGAGCTGCTGAGGCAGTTCTCCAGTGCGTTCGGGCGCAACGCTGCCGAGAAGGAGATGCAGGAGGCTGAAGACAAGGCCCGCTCTCAGGCCCGCGACGAAGCCTACCGTGCAGTCCGCAACGCCGCCCTGGCCGCGGACCGTGCGGCTGTCGATGCGTGGAAGCAGCGGCCACGATGATTCTCATCCCTTTGAATCGAATCGGGCGCAGCGGTGGCGTCGCTGTGATCTCGCTGATGCTGCTCGGCTGGAGTCTGGAGGCGCAGGCCGCCACGCCCATGGAAGCCATCGATCACCTGCGCACGATCTTCAGCGAGTTGACCGTCGCACTGAACAAGTTCGCAACGGGCAATGCGGAGCTGTCGGCCCTGGGGCGACGCACGGCCGTTGCACTTTTCGGCATGTTGCTGGTCTGGGGCATCGTCCGCTCCTGGGTACTGGACCAAGGCATGGTGCAATTGCTGCCCGAGTTCATCCAACCTGTCATCATGCTGGGGCTCACGCTGTGGGCCGTCGACCATCTGGGACCTGTGGTCCAGGCGTCGGTGGCGGGCCTGGGCGGCGTGTTTTCGCAGACGCTTGGGCTTGCGGGCGTGCCGGACGAAATCGACATCATGCAGCGCATGGCCGGTGCTGGCTTTGACGTCATTGCGGCGGCACCCACCCACGGTGAGCAGAGCATGATTCAGGCGATCAAGACGGTGGCCGATGACATGATGGGTGCGCTGATGCGATACGTGTCCGCATTGCTGTTGCTCGCTGCAGGGGTCATCGCGTCCGGCGTGATGGTGTTGTCCAAAGTGCAGACCACCCTCGCTGTGTTGTTTGCGCCGATCATGATTCCGTGGGCCATGTGGAAGCCAACGACCTTCCTGTTCAATGCCTGGCTGAGCTTTCTGATCGGCGGTGCGATGCAGGGAGTGATGGCTTCGGCCATCGCCGCTCTCACGGTGACGATGGTCGACAAGGTGGTGCTGCTCACCCAATCGGTGCGCGCGGATGACAGCGCTTCATACATCATCTACAGCGTCATCGTCTTGATGGCCGCGCTCATTGCTTTCCTCTTTCTCAGCGTGGGCAGTTTGACCCGTGCCCTGGTTGGCAGTGCAGGCATCGACGTGACAGGTTGGATCGCCTCGGCGACTGCGGCAACGAAGGCGCTCGCTCCCGTGACCAAGTTGCTCGACAAGCTGGTTGTGAGGGCAGCCAATCAAGGCCGCCATGGTTCTGGATCCGGCGGCGGAGGGTCTGGACCGGGGTCAGGGTCCGGAGCGGGTGGGCCGTCGGGTCGAGGTGCGGGCCAAGGTGGCGTGCGCAGAGGCCGATTTGCTCGCTCTGCGCAAGCTCCCGCAAGTCAGGCGTCTGGAGGGGCAGGGGGTGGCCTTGCTGGCGCCCGAGCCACTGGTCGGTCTGCGCCATCGGGACCGTGCCGAGAACGACTTGCTCGTGTCCGCAACACATGTGGTGGCCGGCTGCCACCGGTTGCACAACGCAGCCGCAGCAGGCGGAGGATGATGAGTGTGCGTCTGGCGCGTTCCGAATCTCGTACCGCTGCTGAACTCGCCCGTCCGGTGGCAAGGCGCCGCCGCGCCAAATCCATGCTGCTCGCCTCGCGTGTGTGCCATGAAGAACTTCGTCAACGGCATGGAATGGCGGGATGACCTCAGGTGTTCGGTGCGTGCAGCAGAGCGCTGCGGATGCAGGCCGCCCGGCGCGCCTCCGCGGTCAGGTCTCCAACGACAACTTCAAACGGCCCAGCGCTTGCTCCCACTGCTGTCCGATCTGGTCGAGCGAGCGACGGGCTTCTTCGAGGGCGCCCGGCTCGAATTGCCACAGCCGTTCGCGGCCGACCTTCACGTCGCGTACGAGGCCGGCGTCGGCCAGCATCTGCAGGTGTTTGGTGACACCCTGGCGGGTGAAGTCGGTGCTGGCCGTGAGCTGCGAGATGGACAGGGCGCCGCCCGCACACAGCAGCGTCACCAGGCGCAGCCGGGTCTTGTCGCCCAGCGCGAAGAAGATGGCGGCGGGGTCGCGCGCGCGCGGCGGCACCGTCACTGCAGCGGGCTTGGCAGTCTTGTCAGGACGTGGTGGCATGGCGTGCGACGTTGTTCAGCTGGGCTTCCCAGCCGCGGGTGTTCATTTGCAGTGCGGTGACGCGTCGACCTGGCGGCACCTGGTCGAAGCCGCTTTCCACCACGGTCAGCAGTGTGCCGTCGGCGGCGTCTTGCAGCGTGAAGGTCACGAGGGTGCGTTGCTCCTGGCTGTAGTCGAACGCAGGGTCGACGGCATAGGGGTGCCAGCGGTAGGACAGCAGGTGCTCGGGCTCCACGCGCTCGATGATGGCGTCGAAGATCACGTCTTCATGGCCGCAGATGGTGATGGGACCTTTGACGTGCTGGCCCGGCGTGAACGTGGCGCCGGTGAGCTTGGCACCGAACCACTGGCCGTATTCCTGTGCGTTGGAGACGGCGCGCCAGACGCGCGATCGCGTGGCCTGGATGTGGATGGCGCGTTCGATGCGATCGGTGCTGGTCATGGTGCTGGCGTTGGAGTTTGTGCGGGTGCCGGCGCTGGGGCCGGGAGAGACGGTGGTGTTCATGGGCAAGGCTCCGGATGAGGTGACGTGTCAGTGCACGCAGGCTTCGAACGACGGCAGGAAGGGCTGGCCTGTGCCGGTTTCGACGAGGCTCTTCAGGCTGCCGAGGAAGATCGTCCATCCAGATTGGCAGATGTTGAAACACTGCAGCGCCTGGGTCAAGCCGATGTGCTCGAACTCCAGCCGTGTGCCGCCACCGGCTTCGGGCGACAGGCGGAACACGATGTCGGTGCCGACCCACTCGCTGGTGTGCGCGATGCCGGGTGCCTCGAGGTGCGCTTGCACGCAGTGCCAGCGCACTTCACGGCCGGGTTCGAGCCGGTCGATGCGCATGGTCTTGTGGGTCTGGTTGAAGTCGAAACGGGCCTGGCCGCCGACCGTCTCGTCGGCCTCGCAGGTGGCTGTCCACCATTGGCTCAGGCCCTGTTGGGTGCTGAGTGCGGCATACACGGCCTCAGGAGAGGCGGACAGGATCAGGTGCTTCTGAAAGTGTGACATGCGGTCCTCGCATTTCATGAAGAGCAACAAAAAGGTTGCACTTCATTGTGTTCCAATTTTCGTCATCATGCAACCATCAAGTTGCGTTTCGAGTGGTGTCCGGTTGGCCTGTCCCAAGTCTGCTTCGGCGGGCCCAAAGAGAACGGCCGACCCACCCAGCGGGCGAGTCGGCCGTTCAGAGGGGGCTGGCCCGCTCAGGTCTCGAGTTCGCTCAGCGGCACGCAGCTGCAGAAGAGGTTGCGGTCACCGTAGACGTTGTCCACGCGGCCGACCGGCGCCCAGTACTTCTGCTGGCGCAGGCTCTTCACCGGGAACGCTGCTTCTTCACGGGTGTAGGCATGTGGCCAGTCGGCCTTCAGCAGCGCGGCTGTGGTGTGCGGTGCGGCCTTCAGCGGGTTGTCTTCGCGCGGCCAGGTGCCTTGCTCCACACGGGCGATCTCGGCGCGGATGGCGATCATCGCGTCGCAGAATCGGTCGAGTTCCTGCAGCGGCTCACTCTCTGTGGGCTCGACCATCAGCGTGCCGGCCACGGGGAAGCTGAGCGTAGGCGCGTGGAAGCCGTAGTCGATGAGGCGCTTGGCCACGTCTTCGGCGCTCACGCCCGAGGCGTCCTTGAGGGGGCGCAGGTCGAGAATGCACTCGTGGGCCACGCCGCCGCCCTTGATGCCATCGATGTTGCCGCTGTAGTGGATGTCGTAGTGGTCGGCCAGCTTGGCGGCCACGTAGTTGGCGCTCAGGATGGCGGTTTCGGTGGCAGCCTTCAGGCCGTCGGCACCCATCATGCGCACGTACATCCAGCTGATGGGCAGCACGGCTGCGTTGCCGAGCGGTGCGGCCGACACGGCGCCCACTTGGCTGTCCGTACCGATGCCTGCGGCGCGGTGGGCCGGCAAGTAAGGCACGAGGTCTTCGACCACACACACGGGGCCCACGCCGGGTCCGCCGCCACCGTGCGGAATGCAGAAGGTCTTGTGCAGGTTCAGGTGGCTCACATCACCGCCGAACTCGCCGGGTGCTGCCACACCCACGAGGGCGTTCATGTTGGCGCCGTCGACATAGACGCGGCCGCCGTGCTGGTGCACCAGTGCGCACAGTTCCTTCACCCGCGGCTCGAACACGCCGTAGGTGGAAGGGTAGGTGATCATCACGCAGGAAATGCGGTCGCTGTATTGCTCGCACTTGGCCTTCAGGTCGACCAGGTCCACGTTGCCATTGGCATCGCAGCGGGTGACGACCACCTGCATGCCCACCATCTGCGCGCTGGCCGGGTTGGTGCCGTGTGCCGATTCAGGGATGAGGCAGATGTTGCGATGGCCTTCGCCGCGCGCGTCGTGGTACGCCTTGATGACCAGCAGGCCGGCGTACTCGCCTTGCGAGCCGGCATTGGGCTGCAGGCTGATGCCGGCATAGCCGGTGGCCTGGCACAGCCACTCCCGCAGCTGTTCGTCGAGCAGCTTGTAGCCGGTGAGCTGGTCTTGGGGTGCGAACGGGTGCACGTTGGCGAACTCGGGCCAGGTGATGGGAATCATCTCGCTGGTCGCGTTGAGCTTCATGGTGCACGAGCCGAGCGGAATCATGCTGCGGTCGAGCGCCAGGTCCTTGTCCGACAGGCTGCGGATGTAGCGCAGCATTTCGGTTTCGGACTGGTGCGTGTTGAATACCGGGTGGGTGAGGAAGTCGCTGCGGCGAACAAGCGCCTGCGGCAGCAGGAGTTCCAGGCCCTTTTCGTGGGCGGCCCAAAGTTTGTCGTGTGTGCCTTGCGGGCGTGTGGCCGGCAGCAGCGAGAGCAGGGTGTCGATGTCGGCGCGGGTGGTGGTTTCGTCCAGCGTGATGCCGACCGAGCCGGCCGAGGCGCGGCGCAGGTTGAAGCCGGCGTCGCGTGCGGCAGCGAGCACGGCCTCGGTGCGGGGGCCGGTGTCGACTTCGAGCGTGTCGAACACCGCGGCGTTTCGCAGCGTGAGGCCCAGGCCCTTCAGACCCGCGGCCAGCACGGCGGTGTAGCTCGCCACGCGTTGGGCGATGCGCTTCAGGCCGGCGGGGCCGTGGTACACGGCGTACATGCTGGCCACCACGGCAGGCAGCACCTGGGCCGTACAGATGTTGGACGTGGCCTTCTCGCGGCGGATGTGCTGCTCGCGCGTTTGCAGCGCCAGGCGGTAGGCCGGGTTGCCGTGGGTGTCCACGCTGACGCCGACCAGGCGGCCGGGCATCGAGCGCTTGAACTCGTCGCGTGTGGCCATGTAGGCAGCGTGCGGGCCGCCATTGCCCATCGGCATGCCGAAACGCTGCGTGTTGCCGACGGTGATGTCGGCACCGAGCTCACCCGGCGAGGTGAGCAGCGTGAGGGCCAGCAGGTCGGCGGCCACGACGGCCAGGCCGCCCGCAGCGTGCACGGCGCTGATGATTGGCGCGAGGTCACGCACCACGCCGTTCACACCCGGGTATTGGAAGAGGGCGCCGAAAGCGGAGGCGTTGCCGGCCGCATCGGCCGGGCCGGTCACGACCTCGATGCCCAGGGGCTTGGCGCGCGTCTGCACGACTTCGAGCGTTTGGGGCAGCACGTCGTCGGCCACGAAGAAGCGGGTGCTCTTGCTCTTGCCCACGCGCAGCGCGAGGGTCATGGCTTCAGCGGCGGCGGTGGCTTCGTCGAGCATCGACGAGCCGGCGATGGCCATGCCGGTGAGGTCGCAGACCATGGTCTGGAAGTTGACGAGTGCCTCCATGCGGCCCTGCGAGATTTCAGCCTGGTAAGGCGTGTAGGCGGTGTACCAGGCCGGGTTCTCGAGGATGTTGCGCAGGATCACGCCCGGCGTGTGCGTGCCGTGGTAGCCCTGGCCGATGAAGCTCTTGAGCAAGCGGTTGCGCGAGGCCAGTGCCTTGAGTTCGGCCAAGGCCTGAGCCTCGGTGAGGGCCGCTGGCAAGACCATGGGCGTGGGGCGCGCAATGGCGCGCGGCACGATGGCATCGATGAGCGCCCGGCGCGAGGCTGCACCGATGACCGACAGCATGTGCTGTTCGTCGTCGGCACGGATACCAATGTGGCGTGCAACGAATTCGGAAGGGTTCTCGAGCTCGCCGAGGGGCTTGTGGGCAGACATCAACATGGCAGGGTCCAACGGTCAAACAGGGTGAAGCGGGCAGACGATGCGGAGCAGGCCGCATCGGACAACAGGGGCGGTACCGGGCTGTCGCGGGTGAACGCGGCAGCGGACGGATCTCAGGCGTTCTGGACGAGTTCGTCGTAGGCGGCGCCGTCGAGCAGGTGGTCTGTGGCGGCATCGGCCGCGATGCGGACCTTGAAGAACCAACCGGTGTTCAGCGGGTCGCTGTTGGCCAGCGACGGGTCGGCGCGCAGCGCTTCGTTGATCTCGACGACCTCGCCCGTGACGGGCATGTACAGGTCGGCGGCGGCTTTCACCGACTCCACGACACCGGCCACGTCACCGTGCGAGAAGGTGCGGCCGACTTCAGGCAGGTCGACGAACACCACGTCACCCAGGGCATCCTGGGCGTGCACGGTGATGCCCACGATCGCGGCGTTGCGGTCGGTGGTGTTGATCCATTCGTGGTCGGGGGTGAAAAACGTGGTCATGGTCAGGCTCCTGAAAGGGGGGGCTGGGCGCGGCGGTCAGGCGCGCGCGGAAGAAATCGATGAGGAAAGAACTGCGAACAAGGAAAGCGTTGTCGGCCCGCGCTCAGCCGCGCACGTAGCGGTGCGGCGTGAAGGGCATGGCGGTGACACGCATCGGCTGGCGCTTGCCACGCACCTCGGCATACACCTCGTGGTGGGGCAGGGCGTGGTTGCTGGCGAGGTAGGCCATGGCGATAGGCTGGTTCACCGAGGGCGACAGTGTGCCGCTGGTGACGTGGCCGAGTCGGTGGCCTTGGGCATCGACCAGCACGGCGCCTTCGCGCACGGGCACACGCTCCAGGCCGAGCAGGCCGACGCGCTTGTTGCTGGTGCCGGTGGCGAGTTGGGCATCGATGACATCCGCGCCGGGGTAGCCGCCGTGGCGCGCGCCGCCTGCGCGGCGCACCTTCTGGATGGCCCAGGTGAGGCCGGCTTCCACTGGCGTGGTCGTCGTGTCGATGTCGTGGCCGTACAGGCACAGGCCGGCCTCAAGGCGCAGCGTGTCGCGGGCGCCCAGTCCCGCGGGTTTGACTTCAGGCAGGGCCAGCAGCGCGCGGGCCAGGGCCTCGGCATGTTCAGCCGGCACCGAGATCTCGACGCCGTCTTCACCGGTGTAGCCCGAACGGGTGACGAAACACTCGGCACCATTCAACGTGGCGTGGGCACCGGTCATGAAGGTGAGCGTGGCCAGCGATGGGGCCAGCCTCGCCACGGCCTGCACGGCCAACGGCCCCTGCAGCGCCAGCAACGCATGGTCGGGCATGGTGATGATCTGGCAGCGGTGGCCGATGTGCGTCTGCAGGTGCTGCACGTCGGCCTGCTTGCAGCCGGCGTTCACGATCAGGAAGAGGTCGTTCTCGCGCCGGGTGATCATCAGGTCGTCGAGGATGCCGCCGCTGGTGTTGGTGAAAAAGCCGTAGCGCTGCTTGCCCACCGGCAGGCCCACCACGTCCACCGGCACGAGCGACTCGAGTGCGCGGTCGGCGTCGGGGCCGACGAGGCGCAGCTGGCCCATGTGCGAGACGTCGAACAGCGAGGCCGATTCACGGCAGTGCTTGTGCTCGGCAATGATGCCGCCGGGGTAGTTGACCGGCATCGCGTAGCCTGCGAACGGCACCATCTTCGCCCCGAGTTCGAGGTGAAGAGCGTTCAGCGGCGTGGTGCGAAGCACGGGGGCGCTGGAAGACGAGGAAGCAGATGAAGCAGATGAAGCAGATGAAGCAGATGAAGACAAGGGCAGATCAGTGGCGGACATGAGAAGACTCTCCTGAAAGGGCATTCGACAGCCAACGCTCCGCGGAAACCCACGACAGCGTCCGCTGCCCAGGGTTTGACGATACGTCGGAAATGCCCTCTCTGTCCGCTTTACCTGAGAGATTGGCAGGCTCTGTTCCTTGGATGGAACAGGGGCCCGCTTGCCCCTTCGGTGGGCCCACTCGGGGTGGGCCTCTCTCCAGTGAGGAACGCCCCTTGCGGGGCGCTTGCCAGTCCTTTTGCCTGAGCGTTCGGGCGTTGCATTGCAGCGCGGCCCTGCGCCTTCGGCGGCTTCTTCGGGAGAAGCTCTCTCCTGGCGGAGGTCAGTGTAGCAGCGGCGGTGAGGCCGCTGCGTTCACCCCGACCCCCAGATCGTGGTGAATTACATGCCCGAGTAGTTCGGGCCGCCACCACCTTCAGGCGTGACCCACACGATGTTCTGCGTGGGGTCCTTGATGTCGCAGGTCTTGCAGTGCACGCAGTTCTGCGCGTTGATCTGCAGACGGTCGGTGTTGTCCGCGTTCTTGACGAACTCGTACACGCCAGCCGGGCAATAACGCGCCTCGGGGCCTGCATATTTGGCCAGGTTGATGTTCACCGGCACGCTGTTGTCTTTCAGCGTGAGGTGGGCCGGCTGGTGCTCTTCGTGATTGGTGTTGCTCACGAAGACGCTGCTCAGGCGGTCGAAGGTGAGCTTGTTGTCGGGCTTCGGGTAGACGATCTGCTTGCACTCGGCCGCGGGCTTCAAGAACAGGTGATCGGCCTTGTTGCGGTGGCGCGTCCATGGTGGCGTCTTGATGCCCAGCTTCGGCAGCAGCCAGTGCTCGATGCCGACCATCAGGCCGCCGAACACCACACCCAGCTTGAACCAGGCCTTGAAGTTGCGCGCGGTGTGCAGTTCGTCGTGCAGCCAGCTCTTCTCGAAGGCCTTCGGGTAGTCAGCCAGTTCGTCGTGCTGACGGCCGCCCGTGACGGCCGCGAAGGCGGCTTCAGCGGCCAGCATGCCGCTCTTGATGGCCGCGTGGCTGCCCTTGATGCGCGGGCCGTTCAGGTAGCCGGCATCGCAGCCCACGAGTGCGCCGCCCGGGAACACGGTCTTCGGCAGGCTCAGCAGGCCGCCGGTCGTGATGGCGCGGGCGCCGTAGCTGATGCGCTTGCCGCCTTCCAGGAAGGCCTTGATCTTCGGGTGCGTCTTCCAACGCTGCATTTCCTCGAACGGGCTGATCCAGGGATTGGCGTAGTCGAGGCCGGTGACCAGACCCAGCGTGACCTTGTTGTCTTCGAGGTGGTACATGAAACCACCGGCATAGGTGTCGAGGTCGAGCGGCCAGCCGGCTGTGTGGATCACGAGGCCAGCCTGGTGCTTGGCGGGGTCGATCTCCCACAGTTCCTTGACGCCGATGGCGTAGGCCTGCGGGTCCTTGCCTTCGTCGAGCTTGAACTTCGCAATCAGCTGCTTGCCCAGGTGGCCGCGCGCACCCTCGGCGAAGATGGTGTACTTGCCGTGGAGCTCCATGCCGAGCTGGAAGTTGTCGGTCGGCTGACCGTCCTTGCCCACGCCCAGGTTGCCGGTGGCCACGCCCTTGACGCTGCCGTCTTCGTTGTAGAGCACTTCAGCGGCGGCGAAGCCGGGGAAGATTTCCACGCCGATTTCTTCGGCCTGCTGCGCCAGCCAGCGCACCACATTGCCCAGGCTGATGACGTAGTTGCCTTCGTTGTGGAAGCAATTGGGGATCAGGAACTGGGGCGTGCTGATGGCGCTCTTTTCGGTCAGCACCAGCAGTTGGTCGGCAGTGACGGGCTGGTTCAGCGGGGCGCCGCGCTCTTTCCAGTCGGGGATGAGTTCGGTCAGGGCTTTGGGGTCCATGACCGCGCCGCTCAGGATGTGGGCGCCTGGCTCGGAGCCTTTTTCCAGCACCACGACCGAGATTTCTTTCTGCTGCGCTGCCGCCAACTGCTTGAGCTTGATGGCCGTGGCCAGACCGCCGGGGCCGCCGCCGATGATGACCACGTCGTATTCCATGGCTTCGCGGGGCCCGTATTGGGCGATGATTTCGGCGGGGGTCATGCAGTCTCCTTCAAAGGCGTGTGGCCGACATTCTAAAGGCTGGATGGGGTGAATCGAACGACCGTTCGTTCGAACACAACAGCGGGCTTGACGGACCCGCCGGCTCGCGCGTGGGGCGCTTGTGTGGCGCATGTGTGGTGTTCCACACGCAGGCCGCCTGTGCGTGCTATCTTCATCGCAACCCAAAAATTCGAGGAGCTCCCCCATGAGTTACAGCATTGATCTGTCCGGCCGTGTGGCACTGGTGACCGGCGCCTCCAGTGGTCTGGGCACCCAGTTCGCCAAGACCCTGGCCGTGGCCGGTGCCGCGGTGGTGCTGGCGGGCCGCCGTGTCGATCGGCTCAAGGCCTTGCGCGCCGAGATCGAGGCCGCAGGTGGTGTAGCCCATGTGGTCATGCTCGACGTGACCGACCACGACAGCATCAAGGCCGCCGTCGCCCACGCAGAAACCGAGATGGGCGCCATCGACATCCTGATCAACAACTCGGGCGTCAGCACCACGCAGAAGATCACCGACGTCACGCCTGAAGACTATGACTTCGTGATGGACACCAACACCAAGGGCGCATTCTTCGTGGCCCAGGAAGTCGGCAAGCGCATGCTGGCGCGGGCCAAGGGCTCGGCCCCCGGCACCTTCACTGGCGGGCGCATCGTCAACATCGCCTCCATGGCGGGGCTCAAGGTGCTGGGCCAGATCGGCGTCTATTGCATGAGCAAGGCGGCGGTGGTGCACATGACGCGCGCCATGGCGCTCGAGTGGGGACGTTACGGCATCAACGTGAATGCCATCTGCCCCGGCTACATCGACACCGAGATCAATCACCACCACTGGAAGAGCGAGCAGGGCCAGAAGCTCATCAGCATGCTGCCACGCAAGCGCGTGGGCCAGCCGCAAGACCTCGATGCCGTGCTGATGATGCTGTGTTCCAACGAGAGCCACTTCATCAACGGCGCAGTGATCCAGGCCGACGACGGCTTCTCGCTCGCCTGATTTCGGCCTTTCCAGGAACGTTCATGCGCGCCTTGTCCGTGCTCGAAGCCCGCGTGCTCGCGGCGCTGGTCGAAAAAGCCCACACCGTGCCCGACAGCTATCCGCTGTCGCTCAACGCACTGCTGGGCGCCTGCAACCAGAAGACTGCCCGTGACCCGGTGCTCAATGCCACCGAGGCCGAGGTGCAGTCGGCCGCCGATTCGCTGAAGGCGCTCAGCCTGACCTTCGAGTCCAGCGGCTCGCGCGTGACACGCCACGAGCACAACATGGGCCGGGCGTTGGCGCTGCCTTCCCAATCGGTGGCGCTGCTGGCCGTGCTGATGCTTCGGGGGCCGCAGACCGCCTCCGAGTTGCGGGCCAACAGCGAACGGCTGCACAAATTCGCCGACCTGTCGTCGGTGGAGGCCTTTCTCGACGAGTTGGCTGGCCGCTCGGCAGAGAAGGGCGGCCCGCTGGTGGTCAAGCTGCCGCGGGCACCGGGCGCGCGCGAATCGCGCTGGACTCACCTGCTGTGTGGAGAGGTCGATCTGTCGGCGCTGCCTGTGGCGGCAGGCGCGGCCGACTTCGTGGCAACCAGCGAGTTGGCCTTGCTCAAATCTCAGCAGGCTTCGATGCAGCAGGAGCTCATCGAGCTCCGCGCGCTGGTCGATCGGCTGTGCGGGGAGCTGGGCATCGTCCCGCCGGCGTCCAGCCCGGAGCCTGTGCGTGTGGACGCGCCCAGGTCGTGAGGCCTGCCACCACGAACAAACCCTCATGAGAAGGCTGTGCTGCCGGGGCCTCGGGCGGGCTATATTGAGCCTCCCCCTACAGCCTCACGGTACGCCATGACCTTGTCTCGCGCCTCTGCCTCGTTTGTCGATCAGCTGTCCGCTCTGCTCTGTGTTTTTCGGCTCCGCTCGCTGTTTGCCTCCCTGCCGGTTTTCCGGTCCTTGCTGCTGTGTGTGGGGCTTGGCAGCGTCGGCGTCCTGCAGGCTCAGCCGCTGAGCCTGACGCCTGCCGAGCAGGCCTGGGTGCAGGCGCATCCGGTGCTGCGGCTCGGCGTGGCGCCCGAGTATCCGCCGTACTACTTCGTGCCGGCCGAGCCCGGCCGCCCCCATGGTTTCATCATCGAGATGATCGACCTGTGGGCTGAGCGCCTGGGGATGCAGGTGGCCATCACCCGCTTCCCCACACAGGAGGCTGCGCTCGAAGCTCTCAAGCAGCGGCGTGTGGACCTTCTGCCTTTTTCGGGACCGGGCGAGTCGTCGCCCAACGGCCCGGTGGCGGCGCTCCCTGCCATCACGACCGACCTGGTGCTGGTGGCGCGGCGCGATGTGCCCGACGTGTCCACCGCCAACAACTTCGGCGACCAGCGCGTGGCGCTGGTGGAGGGCTCCACCGCTGCCGCGGTGCTGCGCGAGCACTCGCCGAAGGCCCGCACCATGATGTTCCCCACGTCCGAGGCTGCCCTCAAGGCCGTGGCTTCGGGTGGGGCCGACCTGTTCGTGGGCTATCAGCAGGTGGTGGTCTATCACATCGAAAAGCTGCTGCTCGCCAACCTCGTGATGCGCCGCAACTTCGGCCCAGGCCGCACGCTGATCGGGCCGGTGGTGTTGAGTGATCCTCCCGAGTTGCGCCGCTTGCTCAACAAGGCCATTGCGTCGGTGACCTCGGCCGATCGCTCGGCCATTGCCACCCGCTGGCTGCCGGCCACGGTTGAAGCCAGCGTGGACGGCCAGCTCGCGCCCCTCACGCAGGCCGAGCGCGATTGGGTCGGCGCGAATGGGCGCATTGTTGTGGGCTTCGACAGCGCGTTCTCGCCCATCTCCAGTCAGGGTGACATGGGTGAGCCCATGGGCCTTGCCATCGATTACCTGCACCTTCTGGTCAAGAAGACCGGACTGCGTCTGACTCGAGAGACCGGTGGCAGCTTCGCCAGCTTGTACGCACAAGGTGCGAAGGGCGAACTCGACGTGATCGTCGCCATGGCGCGTGTGCCGCAACGACGCGGCGACTACGATTTCGTGGGGCCGTTCGTGCGCGTGCCCACCGCCATCATCATGCGCTCCAACGATGCCGCCATGCTCACCGCCACCGAAGAGTTCGGCACGCGGCGCGTGGGCCTGCTCAAGCAGCACTTTCTCATCCCCGAACTGCAGGCGCGTCACCCCGGCATCCACCTGGTCGAGTTCGATCGGCAGGAACAGGTGCTCGAGGCCCTCACACGATCAAAGGTCGATGTGGCCCTGGGCAACGTGAAGGTGGTCAACGAGCTCATCGAGCGCCGCTTTGCCGGCAGTATTCGCATCACCGGGACGGTGTCGGGCGGCGACAGCGAGCTGTATTTCGGCGTGCGCAAGGGGCTGCCCGAGTTGACCCAGGTGTTGCGCAAGGGGCTCGATGCCGTCACCGACGCCGAGCGCAGTGCGATTGCCGCGCGCTGGCTGGTCGTCAACGTGCAGTCCGGGGTTGATTGGCGGGCGCTGCTGTGGTGGACCATGCCGCTGCTGGTGGCCTTGGGGGCCGGGTTTGCGCTGCTGTGGCGCAGCAACCGCCGGCTGCTGGATGCCCGCGCGTTCGAGGCCCGCGCTCGTGCCGTTGCCGAAGAAACCACGGCCTCGCGTGGCCGGTTTCTGGCCTACCTGTCGCATGAGTTGCGCGGCACTTTGGGGGGCGTGGCGGCGGGCGCCGACATGCTCAAGACCCACCAGGATCCGTTTCTGCGTGAGCGCCTGTTGTCGGCCATGTCCGAGTCGGTGCGGGGCCTGAGCCAAGTTCTCGATGCCACGCTGTCGTTCGAGCAAAGCCTGAGCAAGCCCATTGACCTGCGGCCTCAGCCCGTGAAGCTGCAGGTGCTGTGGACGCAGCTCATGGCGCCGGGCCGGCTGGCCGCCGAACAAAAGGGCCTGGCTTTCGAGGCCGTGTGTGTGGAGCCTGATGTGCTGGTGTCGGTCGACCAGGCCCGCCTGCAGCAGGTGGTGGTGAACTTGCTGCAGAACGCGGTGAAGTTCACGTCGACCGGCACGGTGCGAGCCACCGGACACTGGCTCGAAGTCGATGCGGCCGATGCTTCACCCAAGACCGAGCGAACGTTCCAGATCAGCGTGTCGGACAGCGGCCCGGGCGTGTCTCCTTCGGACGTGCAGCGCATCTTCGAACCCTATTCGCAAGGCGAGCAGGGCGAGCGGCAGCGCTATGGGGCCGGACTCGGCCTGGCCATCTCGCGCCAGATCGTGGCGGCCATGAACGGGACCCTCGAGGTGCGCTCGGCACCGGGCGAGGGCGCCACCTTCGTGGTGCGCCTGCCTTGGGTGCAGATCGTGGAGCCGGCAGGCGCGCGCGTGGTGCAGTCGGCCTGGTAGTGCGTGTCGAAGAGGCCGCCTTCTTGTTCTAAGAGCTCACCCCAGCAGCTTGTGAATCAGCTCGGGCGTGGAGCCGGCCGCGTACTTGCGCATGAGCTTGGCACGGTGGATGTCGACGGTGCGTGGGCTGATGCCGAGCTTCTTGCCAATCAGCTTGCTGGTCAGGCCGTCGATCAGCAGGGCGGCGATCTCACGCTCGCGCGGCGTGAGATCGACCTTCATCTGCCGGTGGTGCGAGATGTCTTCGAAGGCCCAGATGCCGGCCGCATGCGGGTGCGCAGGATCGAGTGCGCGGCCTGACACGTGGCACCAGAACAGTTCGCCGCGGGCATCGCCGGGCGTGCGCTTCATGACCCGCTCGTCGGCATACCAGCCTTCGGCATTGAGGCTCACCTCGATGCGCTGCCCGGTGCGCTCGAATTCCACCGGCGTGGGATAGAGCACCTCGAAGGACTGGCCCGCCACTTGCTCATGGGTGGTGTCGAACATCTGCAGGAATTGCTGGTTGCAATCGATCATCAAGCGGTTGCGCGACATGACCAGTCCCACCGGCGCGAGGTCGAAGGCCTGGCGGTAGTCGGTTGCCATGGATGCAGAGCTGATTCGTGGCATGTGGGCGGAGTGAACTGAAGTGAGTTGGGAGGGGGTCTGGGCGACTACTTAGTCAAATCTACGTAGTACCTACCTAGGCCGATACGTAGTACGCTGACGTGCTGAATCTATCCCGTTTTGGAGCAAGGAGAAAGCGATGAACAAGGTCTATCCCAGCGCTGCGGCGGCACTCGACGGCATCGTGCGCGATGGTCAGTTGCTGGCCGTGGGCGGCTTCGGGCTGTGTGGCATTCCCGAGGCACTGATTGCGGCCCTGCGCGACAGCGGGGCCAAGAACCTCAGCGTCATCTCCAACAATGCGGGTGTCGACGGCTTCGGCCTGGGCCAGCTGCTCGAGACGCGCCAGATCAAACGCATGATCTCCAGCTACGTGGGAGAGAACAAGGAGTTCGAGCGTCAGTACCTGGCCGGCGAACTCGAACTCGAGTTCACGCCGCAGGGCACGCTGGCCGAGAAGCTGCGCGCCGGGGGCGCGGGCATTCCGGCCTTCTTCACCAAGACCGGCGTGGGCACGCTGGTGGCTGAAGGCAAAGAGACACGCGAGTTCGACGGCCAGCTCTACGTGATGGAGCGCGCGCTGTTGCCCGAGGTCAGCCTGGTCAAGGCCTGGAAGGCCGACCAGAGCGGCAACCTGATCTTCCGCCGCACCGCACGCAACTTCAACCCGGCCGTGGCCATGGCCGGCAAGATCACCGTGGTCGAGGTCGAAGAGATCGTGCCCACCGGCACTTTTGATCCTGACGCCGTGCATCTGCCTGGCATCTACGTGCACCGCCTGGTGCTCAACGCCACACCCGAGAAGCGCATCGAGAAACGCACTGTGACCGAGAAGGCGGGAGTCTGAGATGGCTTTCCTTCACGTCACGTCGTTCTTGCCTCTGACCGGGGCACCACATTCCTTTGAGACGGAGGCTTGACCATGGCCTGGACCCACGATCAGATGGCCGCTCGCGCGGCCCAAGAGCTGCAAGACGGCTTTTATGTGAACCTCGGCATCGGCTTGCCGACGCTCGTGGCCAACCACGTGCGCTCAGACATCGAGGTCTGGCTGCAGAGTGAAAACGGCATGTTGGGCATCGGCCCGTTCCCGACCGAAGACGAGGTCGATGCCGACCTCATCAACGCGGGCAAGCAGACCGTCACCACCATCGCCGGCTCGTCGATCTTCGGCTCGCATGAAAGCTTTGCCATGATCCGTGGCGGCAAGATCAACCTGAGCATTCTGGGTGCGATGCAGGTCAGCGCCAAGGGTGACCTGGCCAACTGGATGATCCCCGGCAAGATGGTCAAGGGCATGGGCGGTGCCATGGACCTGGTGGCCGGGGTGGGCCGTGTGCTGGTGTTGATGGAGCACGTGGCACGCAAGAAAGACGGCGGCATCGACCTCAAGATCCTGCCGCAATGCACCTTGCCGCTCACGGGCGTGGGTGTGGTCAACCGCATCATCACCGACCTGGCCGTGCTCGACATCACGCCGCAGGGTCTGAAGGTGGTGGAGCTGGCAACAGGCGTCACCTTCGACGAGTTGCAGCAGAAAACCGGCGTGCCGCTGCTGGGCTGATGTCCGCGCTGCACAGGGGCGGCGGCTTGCCGTCCCTGTGCAGGTTCACAGGTTCTGCTGGCGCCGTACTTCTTTCTGCTTCATCTCGAGGTACTGCGCCTCTTCGATTTCGTGTAGCTGTCGGGCAAAGCGCTCGGTGGCGGCGAACCAGTCTTTCAGCCGCTTGCCGAGTTGCTGGGCCGGTGGCGCCGAGCGCGCGCCGAGATAGGCTTCCACCGCCAGGTAGTAGCGCATCGTGTTGCGCTCCACCACCCCGCGCACGCTGCCCACGTACACCGGCTGCCCGTCGGGCTTGCGCTCGAGCACGCTGAAGCCGACCTTGTCGCTGCCTATCGTCGACAGGTAGGCCTGCATCGCCATGCGCGCAGCCATGCCGTAGTTGTACGAGTAGGCCATGTGGATGAACGTGCGCTTGGCGTCGAGCGGCACGGCCTCGAGCACGATGCGGTAGTCGCGTGTGCCGAGCGGGCCCTCCTTGGCGTACAGCTGCACCTCCAGGTACTTGGGCGTGCTGGAGGACAGTTCGTAGTCGAAGTCGATGCGGTAGGCGTCCGACAACGGTTGGTCGAACTTCTTGCCCACATGCACGCTGAGCTTCTCGGCCGCACCCGCGCCGCCAGCAGCACATTGCTTGACGTTGAGGTGAAGGATCAGCACGTCGCACCAGTTCTGGCGGGTCTTCAGGCCTTGTTCGACGTCAGCGTAGGCATGATCGACCACGGCGAACACCTGCCCCTTGAGGCCGCTCGAAGTTTGGGTGGACTCGATGTGCAGGGGTTTGCCGAACTGGTTCAGGCGCAGCCGTTCCTGAAGGGCCGTGTGGCGATCCAGCATGGCCATCGCGCCCAGCTGCGCATGCGCCACCGTGTGCACCAGGGCCCCCAGCAGACACAGCGTGGTGAGGGCCAACCAGGTTCGCATGGAACGTGATGGAGGGTGCGTCGTCGTGTGCGCTGCACCAGCGAGAGGACGGCGTCGCGGAGGTCGATTCATGTCTCGGCTTTCATACTGCAAAGCGGTTGGGTCGTGTATCGCCGGTGAGGTTCCGCTGCATGGCGCCGAACCCGGCCGTCCACGCATCAGAGCCAATACTCCCACATCTTTCCAACGGCCTCTTTGACGCGAGGGCCGATGCCGCGTTTCTTCCAGTCCTCGAGCGCGATGGGCCGTGAGGCCTCGATGTCGCGTTGGAAGAGGGCGCGCATCTGCTGGCCGAAGTCGCCACCGAGCACCACGGCGTTGACCTCCTGGTTGTGCAGGAAGCTGCGCCAGTCGAGGTTGGTCGAGCCGATGGTGGACCACACGCCGTCGATCAGTGCGGTCTTGGAGTGCAGCAGCGCATCTTGCCGTTCATAGATCTTGATGCCGGCCTCCAGCAGGTCGCGGTACGAGGCCCGCCCGGCGTGGAACACGAGCCAGGAGTCGGTCTTGCTGGGCAGCAGCAGCTTCACGTCCACACCGCGCGTCACGGCGGTCTTCAATGACTTGACGAGTTGCGGGTCGGGCACGAAGTAGGCGTTGGTGATGAGGATGTCGGTTTCGGCCGCGTCGATCGCCGAGATGAGCGTGGCGTACATCAGGCTGAAGGGCTCGTCGGGCGAGCTGCCGATGGCGCGCACCACCTCTTTGCCTTGCGCTTCGATCGTGGGGAAGTACGAGCGCGATGGCAGCTCCGGGCCCTTCTGGCTGGCCCAGGTGCTGAGGAAAAGCTTCTGGAATTCGGCCACCACCGGGCCGTCGATGCGGATGTCGGTGTCGCGCCACGGCAGGTCGTCGGGCCCTGCGTCTTTGCCGCTTCGGCGGCCTCGGCTGGCGCTGCTGCCGGTGGAGAACGAACCGCCCGAGTACACGCTGCTGATGTTGATGCCGCCGAGGATGGCTGTGCGGCCGTCGACGATGAGGAGCTTGCGGTGGTCGCGCTGGTTGACGTCCCAGCCCGCCTTGGCCTTGAGCGGATTCACGGGGTTGAATTCGAGCACCCGGATGCCGGCATCGGTGAGCCGCTTGAAGTACTCCTTCGGGGTGGACAGCGTGCCCACGCCGTCGTGGATCATGTTGACCTGCACGCCGCTCTTCTGCTTGTCGATCAGCACGCGGGCGAACTCGGCACCGACTTCGTCGTCTTCGAGGATGTAGGTTTCGAGGTTGATGTGGTCACGAGCCTCGCCGATGGCCGAGAACATCGAGCGGTAGGTGTTGGGACCGTCGATCAGCAGGGCCACCTTGTTGCCGGCGACCAGCGGGCTGCCGACCACGGCCTCTTCGAACGCAAGGTGGCGGTCGAAGATGCTGGTGTCTTTGCCGCCGGCCTTCAGCTTTGCAATGACGAGCTGGCTCTGCGCGGCCGTGAGAGGTCCGCGCGCGCCATCGACTTGCACCGGCGCTCGCGAGCGGACCAGATCAGGATGGATGGTGGGCAGCGTGTTGCAGCCGCCCAGGCAAACGAGCGTGGCGGCGAGGAGCCCGCGAACCCACGCTCCTGTTGAAACACCTTGCATGGCAACTCCAGGCACCGACATGGCGCACGGAGCCGAGTCTGGCACGTTAGCGAGAGGCTGTGGCGCGTGCGGCTTCTGTCACCAGCTCAGGGCCCTTGTAGATGAAGCCGGTGTACAGCTGCACCAGGTCGGCGCCCGCATCGAGCTTGGCTCTGGCGTCTGCGCCGCTCATCACGCCACCCGCACCGATGATGGGGTAGCCGCTGCCGAGCTCGGTCCTCAGCATGCCGATGACGCGGTTGCTGGCGGCAAACACCGGCGCACCCGACAGGCCGCCCACCTCGGCGCCATGCTGGAGATGCTGCACTGCGTCACGAGTGATGGTTGTGTTGGTGGCAATGACGCCGTCGATGCCGTTGTTCTTGAGCGTGGCTGCGATCACGCGCACCTGGTTGTCTTCGAGATCGGGGGCGATCTTCACGAAGATCGGTACGCGCTTGCCGTGCTGTTGGGCCAGGGCGGCGGCGCGCGTCTGCACCGCGCCGAGCAAGGCGTCGAGCGCTTGGTCGGACTGAAGTTCGCGCAGGTTCTTGGTGTTGGGCGAGGAGATGTTGACGGTCACGTAGTCGGCATGGGGGTACACGCCAGCGAGGCCGATCAGGTAGTCGTCGGCCGCGCGTTCAATGGGTGTGGCCGCGTTCTTGCCGATGTTGAGGCCGAGGATGCCGCCGCGGCTGCGAAAGCGGCTGCGCTGCACATTGGCCAGGAACACGTCCAGCCCGTCGTTGTTGAAGCCCAGGCGGTTGATCAGCCCCTGCACTTCGGGCAGGCGGAACATGCGCGGTTTGGGGTTGCCGGGCTGCGCCAGCGGCGTGACCGTGCCCACCTCGATGAAGCCGAAGCCCATGGCCCCGAGGCCGTCGATGCAGCGGCCGTTCTTGTCGAGCCCAGCGGCCAGGCCCACGCGGTTCGGGAACTTGATGCCGGCCACGGTGACTGGCGCCTCGATGCGGGTCTGTGCCACGGCGCAGATCAGTGGCGTGTGCTGGATGCGCGCCAGCGTGCCCAGCGTGAGCTCGTGGGCACGCTCGGGGTCGAGGCCGAACAGGAAGGGGCGGGTGAGGGCGTAAGGGACGAGGGCCATGGGTGACAGCTTGGGCAGCCGAGTGAAGAGACCACTGACAAAAGACGCGGGCACGGGCCCCGTGTCTTGGATAATGACCGCATTGTCTCAAACGCACCGATCTTTCCCATGACCCAAGACGAACTCAAGCGACTGGTCGGCCAAGCGGCCCTGGACCATGTGATTCCCGGCAGTGTGGTGGGGGTCGGCACGGGCTCGACCGTCAATTGCTTCATCGACGCGCTGGCCACCATCAAGAACCGCATTGGGGGGGCGGTGTCGAGCAGCGAGCAGAGCAGCTTGCGTTTGCGCGCCCATGGCATCGAGGTGCTCGACAGCAACCTCGTGCAGCGCATTCCCGTCTACATCGACGGGGCGGACGAGATCGATCACCAGGGTCACATGATCAAGGGCGGCGGTGCAGCCCTCACGCGGGAAAAAATCGTGGCCGATCTGGCCGAGCGTTTCGTCTGCATTGCCGATGAATCGAAGCTCGTCACGACGCTCGGCAAGTTTGCATTGCCGGTGGAGGTGATTCCGATGGCCGCCGCTCAGGTGGCGCGCCTGCTTCAGGGTCTGGGCGGCAAGCCGGTGCTGCGCGCAGGTGTGGTGACCGACAACGGCGGCCACATCATCGATGTGCACGGGCTGAACATCACCGACCCGGCTGGCATGGAGCGTGAGATCAACCAATGGCCGGGTGTCATCAGCAACGGCATTTTTGCGCGCAACCGCGCCCAGGTTTGCCTGCTCGGCACGCCGCAGGGTGTGCGCGCCATGACTTTATAGCGGACATCAAACGGTCTGCGCCTGAAAAGCGCGTACCCTCGGGGTTGTTGTTGCCCCATTTGCAACTTACCGGAAGGACGGGCCCATGGCCAAACCAAATTATTCGTTCGAGAAGCGCCAACGTGAGCTGGCCAAGAAGAAGAAAAAAGAAGAGAAGCTGAAGGAAAAAGCCGGTCGCAAGCCAGGCACTGAAGGCGGCGAGGGTGAAGACCAGCCTGCCGACGACCAGGCCGCAGGCACGGGTTCGACCGAAGGCCAAACGGCTTCCTGATCGGGGCGCCGGCGGATCTCACGATGACCCGCCGTCGCAAGCCACCTGCGCCACCTCCGGATACGTCTGGAAAAAGGGGTGTGCGTGGCAAGAAGTCCGCACTACCGACCGAGACTGGCGCTGCGTCGCCCGGCTCGTCGTCCGAAGAACCGGCTGCTGTCGCTGCCGCGCAAGGCGATCTACCGCCTGGGGCCCCACACAGTCCGTCCTACGCCAGTGCCGCCCAGGCCGGGTTCGGCGCCGTCACCCAGCATGTGCAAGACATGCACCGCACGATTTCCTCCACCACCTTCAGCCTGCTGAAACAGCTGCCTGGCCTCGGTGCGCCTGCCGGCTGGGTGCAAGGGGCGCACGATGCCATCACGCACGGGGTTTACTCGGCGGTGAAACAGGGTGGCCACGCCTTGCTCGGCGCCGCGGGCCAGCTCGAACAGCGCCTGGATGACCCCAACCGGCCTCCCGGTCCACGCGAGTCGGCCGTGCGCAGCGCCTTGAACGCGATGTCGGGCAATCACCTGGCCTCGGTCGGCAACGGCCTGGCCATCGACATGGGGTTCTTCCGCGCGGGCAAGCGGCTGCTGCTCGACGGGGTGTCGCTGGCCCACCTCGGGCCGCGTGTGTGCGTGTACGTGCACGGCCTGGCCTGCGATGAAAACAGCTGGCGCTTTCACAGCTTCCACTGGCTCGACGTGCCCGGCGCGCCGTCCCATGCGCACTATGCCGAGCGTTTGTCCGTCGAGCTGGGCATCGACGCGCTTTTCCTGCGCTACAACACCGGCCTCTCATTGCGCTCCAACGCGCACGCCCTGTCTTCGCTGCTCGACACCGTGGCCGCTGAGGCACCGCAGGTGCGCGAGCTGGTGCTCATCGGTCACAGCATGGGCGGTCTGGTGGCGCGCCTGGCCTGTGAGCACGCGCAGGCGCATGAGCTGCCCTGGTTGGCCCGCACGGGCTTGCTCGTCGGTCTGGGTTCTCCGCACCAGGGGGCACCGCTCGAACGCCTCGGCCACTT
Source organism: Pseudomonadota bacterium (assembly GCA_041179165.1). Lineage (GTDB taxonomy): Bacteria > Pseudomonadota > Gammaproteobacteria > Burkholderiales > Burkholderiaceae_C > Rhizobacter. Next base: position 43,133 of record JBEGTX010000315.1, read on the forward strand.
GGCCTCCGAGGTCATGTCGCTCTTCGACACAACCCGCCCGCTCCACGAACTGACCGATCTCCGCAGCCGCGGCGTGAAAGACCTGCGCCATGGTGTGGCCGGTGAGGCCATTCAGCTGGCGACCTTGCCCGTGCGCTGGGTGTCCGGCAGCCTGGCTGGCGAGAACGATGGGGCTTGGGGGGCACTGCTCAACCGCGTGCTCGGTGATGGGCTCGTGCCGCAGGCCAGTGCGGCCGACGTGGGCGTGCCCGGCCCCTTGGTTGAACGTGTCGAGTTGGCGGGCTTGGGGCACCTCGACTTGTTGAATCACCCGCGGGTGTATGCGCTGCTGCGCGAGTGGCTGGCAGTGCAAGAGATGGACACGCCGACGAGCTGACCTCCGAGGGCGACCCAGTCGCTGCTGTCAGGTCCACAGGTACGGGCCATCGCAGAGCGACACTTCGGCATCCGTCACGGCCAACAACAGCTGGGTCAAGAAGAAGTCTTCACGGTGCAGGTGCTGCGTTCTCTGCGCCTGGAGTTCGATGCGAACTTCGCCTGGGTGATGCTCGAATTCGGTGAGCCGGCCGAAACGCCCCTGGGGCAGGGCCACGCCGATCGTCCGGTACCAGCCGCCTTGGTACACCCGGAACAGCCGCCGACCCCGAACGCCCTTCGCCGTGAGAAAGGCATCCAGCGAGAGCATGCAAGTGGCG
>JBEGTX010000316.1:0-12911 GCA_041179165.1 Pseudomonadota bacterium
TGACCTGTACGTCGATGCTGCGTTCTGTGGCGCCATGCTCACGGCCCCTGGTGAGTTCGATCAGCCGGTCGCGCCCGAGCGGTCGTCGGGCATGAGTCACCAGGGCCTGCAGCAGCGTGAACTCGGCGGTGCTCAGGTCGATGGGTTGGCCGTGGCGCTCCAGGCTGCGCCGAGCCGGGTACAAGGTGTGCGAGCCGAACACCACGGGCGCATCGCCGAGCGGGCCGGTGTGCGCACCCAGCACGCGCTGGCGCCGCACCAGGGCCTGAATGCGCGCCAGAAGCTCGCGTGGGTTGAAGGGCTTGGGCAGGTAGTCGTCGGCCCCCATCTCCAATCCGATGATGCGGTCGACCGGGTCGCCGCGCGCGGTGAGCATGAGGATGGGCACGGTCTCTCCTTGGGCGCGCAAGCGCCTGCAGAGTGAGAGGCCGTCTTCGCCGGGCATCATCACATCGAGCACCAGCACGTCGAAGCGTTCACGGGCCAGCAGGCGTTCGGCATGGGCACCGTCGGCCACAGCCCTGACACTGAGGCCTTGCTCGCTCAGGTAGCGCTGGAGCAGGCCGCGCAGTTCGGCTTCGTCGTCGGCGATGAGGATGCGGGCAGCTTCGGTCATGGTGCCCTTGAATGGTAAGGGCCTGCCGCGGCCTGGGCCGCGCAGTGATGTCAAATCATGACAAGCCTCCCTGCGGTGTCATGGTTTGCCATCAAACCTGCCGTTGGGATCGGGCGCCTTTGCACATACTTGCGCATCGCCTCACCGCGGCATTCACGGAACTCACATGGCTTCGACTCGGACGGTTTTCTCACGCTTCATCTCGCTCACTTCGCTGCTGGGGCTGGCAGCAGGGTGTGGTGGCGGTGCGGGCGACCCGGCGCCTGCGCCTCCCGCGCCACCGACCACTTTCCAGCGCGAGGCGGCGGCCCGCAGCACGGCGGCGTCTCACCCCGCGTGTGTTGCCGTGCAACCTTTCTATTGGTCGGTGGGCGATGCCTCCGGCCCGCTGGCGGACGCCACGGCGGGGGGCACCAGCCCCGATGCGCAGACGGTGATGCAAGTCGCGTCGTCATCCAAGTGGCTGTACGGGGCCTACGTGGCCGAGTTGCGCCAGGGGCAGCTCACCGACGAAGACATCCGTTTCCTGAATTTCCGCAGCGGGCACACCGGGTTCGACCTGTGCCTGCAGGGGCAGACCGTGGCCGAGTGCCAGTCGCATCAGGGCACCGTCATCCACAACGGCGCCTACACGCCGGCCCACGACGGCAAGTTTCTCTACAGCGGCGGCCACATGCAGAAGCACGCTACGCTACCGAGCGTGGGCCTGGGACCCGATGACAACACAGCCCTCGCGCAGCACCTGATGTCGCGTCTGGGAGGGGGAATGGCATTGAGCTACACCCAACCTCAGCTTGCAGGCGGTGTGCAGACCAGTGCCTCCGAGTACGGGAAGTTCCTGCAGCGCACGGTGGCAGGGCAGTTGCGCATCGGCAGCCTGCTGGGCACCCATGCGGTGTGCACCAACCCGCTGACCTGTGCGGATGCACTGGCCACACCGATCCCACCGCAGGAAAGCTGGCACTACTCGCTCGGCCACTGGGTGGAAGATGACCCGGCCGTCGGCGACAGCGCCTTCAGCAGCCCGGGGGCATTCGGCTTTTATCCATGGATCGATGCGGGCAAGCAGTGGTGGGGCGTGCTCGCACGCCATGCCACCGCTGGCGTGGACCATGCTGATCCCTCCAAGCGGCCCTATGTGCAGTCGCTGTCTTGCGGGCGGGAGATCCGTGCGGCCTGGGTGAGTGCGAAGGCGCGGCTCTGAAGCCCGTCGTGGGTCAGGGCGGTGCTGTGAAAAGGCTTGTTCAGGAGGCTCGTGAGGGATGCGCTCGACCTCCATGGAGGTCGCAACGGGAAGCCGAAGCATTCATCGCCCCGGGGCGGGCCGCGGCGCGGCCCGTGTGCGAGCTCAGGCCTGGAGCGAACCGCCGCCGCGGGGGCCGCGGTCGGTGGCGCCACCAGCGGAGTACACCGAGGCGGGGCTGTTGCGGGGCATGAGCACGTCGATGGCACGGTCGAGTGCGGCCGTGGCGCGGGCCAGGGATTCGCGCTGAGAAGCCACCAGGCCGCTCGCGTTCATCAGGCGCTGGCGCAAAGGCGGCGGCACCGGGCCGCTGCGTGCGGCGTGATGGAAGTGGTCGACGGCCTGGGCCAGAGCGCGGTGCAGTTCGGACGCATGGTGATCCACCGCCGCCATGTCGTTGGCGCGCAAGGACTCGCCCAGCGACGAGAGCTGCGTTTCAACGGCAGCCAGGGTGGTCTCGAGTTCGAGGCTCGCCTGGGGTGCGGGATGACCGTGCGGTGTCACCGGGTTCGGCATGATGCAGGCCTGCGTGTCAGTGAGAGTGGAGGGGCGGGAATGAGGCGCTCAGGCCTCAGTGCTGGGACTTGCCCAGAACTTCCCGTGCATTGGCCAGCAGCTTGTCGGCGATGGCGCCTGGATTGACTTCGAACTTGCCGTCGGAGATGGCCTGCGCAATGCGGGCCACTTTTTCGGCGTCGAAATCACCCGACACACTGCTCTCGCCAGCCAGCAGCCGGGTGGCGGCCGTGGACAGCTCGACGGTGGTCTCTTCAGGTGCGGCGGCCTGGGCCGTCGATGTGCCGGCTGCTTTGCCGGTTTCATTGTTGGCCGTCCGGGTCGTGACCGGGGACAGGGCGGGTTTTTCTGCGGGGTTGCCAATCTTCATGGTGTGCTCCTTGGACCGGGGAAGTACCCCAAGTCTTTCAACATGAACGGTGTATCGACTCGTTCAGGGGCAACTTTAGAACTTTCAGGCAGATTGTTACCGCAGGGCCAATTTTTCACAATGCGATTTCCAGTTGTCGCTCACCCACCGGCATGCCGCTGACGATCTTGCCAGCCTCGGTGCGTACGCGGGCCATCTGGCCTTCCATGCCGGGCGTCAGGGCCTCGCCGCTGCCCTGGATGGCGAACCCGCCGCCCGTGACACGCAGCTGGACGGGGTCGCCGGCAGCGAACCATTGTCGGGCTTTCAGCCCGCTCTGGCGCAGATTTTGCCCAGCCCCCAGGGGCAGGGAGAGGGTGCGGCCGGCCACGGGCATCAGGGCGTCGACCGCCGGGCTGGACTGTTCGGTGAGGTTCACCTCGGCCGTGCGCAGGTCGGCTGCCACCAAGGTGTGGCCGGCTGGCAGCGAGGCCACGGCCACCAGGCCGGGACCGAAATGGGCCACGGTGACGGGCAGATAGACGTTCCAGGCCCGTGCGCCTTCCAGGCAGCGCAGGCCGATGCGGGCGGCGCCCCACAGGCGGGAGCCGGCCGGCACATAGGGTTCGATCTTGGCGCAGGGGCTGAGCTGCAGCCGCGGATCGAGCTGGCCGAGCGTGACTTCAATGCGCACGGCGCCGGTCTTGGTGGCCTTGCCTTGCGCCGGCACGTTGGGGGTGTCGGTGGCGGTGAGTTTGGCCAGGATCATCTGTTGAACCTGAGCCGCCAGCGGCTCGCCCAGCGATTGGCCGGCTGCGGGCACGGCTTCGGCCCGGGGCGCGGTGAACAGCACCATCAGCAGCAGCACCCCCGGCAGGCACAGCCAGGCCAGCAGCGGCAGGTGGCGCACAACCCCCCCACCAAAGGCAGCCAGCCGCACCCTCAAGGAGGCGGACTTGGCGTTGGGTGCGCGCGACAGACGCAAGGATGGCAGAGGTTTGTTCACACCCTCACTGTAGGGCGGGGAGGGGCATGGCAAGGCACCGAAATGGACCGCAAACGGGGTCTTATTCCCGCTTATGTTTTCGGCCCCGCTGTCCACAATCCTTTCACATCGCCCATTGGGTTGTTGCCAGGGTTGCCCATCATGCTGAACCGACTCACCGAATCTCTCGAATTCCACGGCCAGGCGCTCAGCTTGCGGTCAGAGCGTCAGCGCCTGCTGTCCAGCAACATCGCCAATGCGGACACCCCGGGCTACAAGGCCCGCGACATGAATTTCAGTCAGGCGCTGCGCGAGGCCACCGGCCAGGCCAAGGGCGCGCCCGGCCTCACCGGCAGCGCACCGGGCCACATCGTGAGCACGGTGAGCGGTGCCCGCGCCGAAGCCAACCTCGAATACGCGCAGGCCAGCCAGACCAACCTCGACGGCAACTCGGTCGACATGGACCGCGAGCGCGCCAACTTCGCCGACAACTCCGTGCGCTACGAGGCCACGCTGCGCTTCATCAACAGCACCGTGCGGACTTCGCTCGATGCGATCCGGGGCCAATGATGAAGCGATTCTCCGATCTCGCCGTGTTCATCGTGCAGCCCGGCCTGCCTTCGATGTCTGACAGGAGCCCCTCATGAGTATGTTCCAGGTTTTCAACGTCTCGGGCAGTGCCATCAGCGCGCAGGCCCAGCGGCTCAACGTCGTGGCCTCCAACCTGGCCAACGCGGACAGCGTGGCCGGCCCCAACGGCCAGGCCTACAAGGCACGCCAGGTCACCTTCCAGTCGGAACTGATGGGCAAGGGCATGGGCGACGTGGCCAGCACCGGCGTGAAGGTCAGCAACATCACCGAAGACCAGACTCCCGGCCGCCGTGTGCACGACCCGAAGCACCCGCAGGCCGATGGCGACGGCTACGTCACCTACAGCAACGTCAACGCGGTGGAGGAGATGGTCAACATGATCTCCGCCTCGCGTTCGTACCAGAACAACGTCGAAGTCATGAACACGGCGAAAAGCCTGCTGCTCAAGACCCTTCAAATGGGTCAGGGCTGAGGCCTTGTTCCGCTGAGAAAGAACCACCATGGCAGTCACCGCACTCAACAACTCGACGCTCGCCGACATCAACGGCACGAAGACCACCACCACGGCCAACGAGGCAGGCAGCGCCGACCGCTTTCTCAAGCTGCTGGTCGCGCAGATGCAGAACCAGGATCCGCTGAGTCCCATGGACAACGCGCAGGTCACGAGCCAGATGGCCCAGATCAGCTCGGTCACCGGCATCGAGAAACTCAACGCCACCGTGCAAGGCCTGTCGGGCCAGTTCGTGCAGATGCAGGCCCTGCAAGGCGCGGCCATCATCGGCAAGGACGTCGTCGTGCCGGGCAACAAGATGAACATGCAGGACGGTGTGGGGCAGGGCGGCTTCGAGCTCGACAGCGCAGCCGACAGCGTGAAGGTCGAGGTGCTCAACGCCGCCGGCCACGTGATCGACACCATGAACCTCGGCGCTCAAGGCGCAGGCGTGCAGAGCTTCGACTGGAAGCCTGCAGCCAGCGTCAAGGAAGCCGGCGCGACCTTCCGGGTGAGTGCCACCAATGGCGGCACCAAGCTGGCGCCCACAGCCCTCATGCGCGACACGGTCACCGCCGTCAGCACCTCCGGCAACCAGCTCGTGCTGGAGCTGAAGAAGGCCGGAAACGTGCCCTACAACGACGTTCGCGAACTGAGCTGAGCGCGCCGTTCTTTCCCCTCTTTGCCGTCACCCGACCGCCCCGTTTCACCGTACCGCGCCCACTGAACCGCGCACGCAAAAGGACACACCATGAGCTTCCAACAAGGTCTTTCCGGTCTGAACGCTTCGAGCAAGAACCTCGAAGTCATCGGCAACAACGTCGCCAACGCCAACACCTTCGGTGCCAAGTCGTCGCGCGCGGAGTTTGCCGACATGTATGCCACGGCCATGTCGGGCGGCGGCAGCAACAACATCGGCATCGGCGTGAACATGGCGGCGGTCACGCAGCAATTCACGCAGGGCAACATCACGACCACGGCCAACTCGCTCGACCTGGCCATCAACGGCTCAGGCTTCTTCGAAGTGGCGGCCTCCGACGGCCAGACGCAGTACTCGCGCAACGGCCAGTTCCAGGTCAACAAGGAAGGCTTCATCCAGAACAACGGCGGCCTGAAGCTGCTGGGCTATCCGGCCGACAACCAGGGGGTCATCCAGCCGGGCCTGGCCGTGCCTCTGCAAATCCCCACGGCCGGCATCGACCCGAACCGCACGAGTGAGATCACGCTGGAGATGAACCTCGATTCGCGCGCAGGCGCGACGCTTCCCGCAGCGGCTCCGCTGGTGGATTTCAGCGACGCCACCACCTACAACAACGCCACTTCGGTCACGGTCTACGACGACATCGGGCAAGACGTTGCGCTCACCTACTACTTCCAGAAGGCAGACACCAACACGTGGAACGTCTACGTCACTGCCAATGGCACTTCGGTCAACACCGATGCCGCGGGCGACCCGGCGCCGTTGACCACCATCATTTTCCCGCCCAATGGCGGCACCCCACAGTCCCCAGCGGGTCCGATCAATCTGGACATTCCAGCTTCCGTGAACGCCGCGGGCGCCGTCACGCTCGCCATTCCCGGCATCGAGCTCGACATCTCGGGGGCAACGCAGTACGGTGCCAGCTTCGGCGTCACCAATCTGGCGCAGGACGGCTACGCGCCGGGCCAATTGGCTGGGCTGTCGATCGAAAAGACCGGCATCGTGATGGCGACTTACTCCAACGGCCAGTCCCAACCTGCCGGCCAGATCGAGCTCGCCACCTTCCGCAACGTGCAGGGCTTGAAGCCGCTGGGCGGCAACCTGTGGGCACGCACCTTTGAGTCGGGCGACCCCGTGGTGGGCACGCCGGGTCAGGGCAACCTCGGGGTGCTGCAGTCGGGTGCGCTGGAAGAGTCGAACGTCGACCTGACCGCCGAGCTTGTCAACATGATGACGGCGCAGCGGGTGTACCAGGCCAATGCCCAGACCATCAAGACACAAGACCAGGTCATGCAGACGCTGGTGAACCTGCGTTGATGCCATGACACCGCGACACGCCGCGCCCCGCGCGCCCGTCTTCCGCCCTCGCGCCCCGCGTGGGGTGGTGGGCGTGCGTGCCAGCAGCGCCGGCCGTTCGCTTCAACGCGACGGGGCCCTCGGTCGGCCCGTCACGTGTTCTGCTTCAAGGAGTGCCCCATGGACCGCATGATCTATCTGTCCATGTCGGGCGCCAAAGCCACCATGCAGCGCCAGGACACGCTGGCCAACAACCTGGCCAATGCCTCGACGCCCGGCTTTCGGGCCGAGCTGCAGGCGTTTCGCGCTGTGCCGGTCGAAGGCAGCGGCGCCAGCACCCGTGTGTACGCGCTCGAAACCACCCCCGGCTACGACAGCACGCCCGGCACCATCTCCACCACCGGGCGCAACCTGGATGTGGCGGTGAAGGGCAACAGCTGGCTGTCGGTGCAGTCGCTCGACGGCAGCGAGGCCTACACCCGCGGCGGCTCGCTCGATGTGTCAGCCGACGGCACGCTCACCACCCGCAGCGGCTTGCCGGTGCTGGGTGATGGCGGCCCCATCCAGGTCCCGCCCAACACGCAGGTGAGCATTGGCGGCGACGGCACCATCAGCGGCACCGACATCCGCGGCAAGAGCACGCCACTGGGCAAGCTCAAGCTCGTCACGCCGGAAGCCCCCATGCAACGAGGCGAAGACGGCTTGTTTCGCGCCACCGACGGCGACCTGCCGGCCGATGCCACCGCCCGTGTGCAGGACGGCGCCCTCGAAGGCTCCAACGTCAGCGCCATCGAGACCATGGTCGCGATGATCGCGGCCGCGCGGCAGTTCGAGACCCAGATGAAGATGCTTCAGACCGGCGAGCAGGATGACCGTGCCGCTGCCCAGTTGTTGTCCAACGCGCCGCGTTGAACCTGACGAATTTTTAAGGAGAACTCGCCATGATGCGCTCCCTGTGGATCTCGAAAACCGGCATGGAAGCCCAGCAAACCCAGCTGGACACCATCTCGCACAACCTGGCCAACGTCTCAACGAATGGCTACAAGAAGTCCCATGCGGTCTTCGAAGACCTGATGTACCAGAACCTGCGTCAGGCCGGCGCCAACAGCACCGAGCAGACGACCTTGCCGACCGGGCTTCAAGCCGGTCTGGGCGTGCGAGCCGTGGCCACTTCGCGCAGCTTCACCCAGGGCAACCTGCAGCAAAGCGGCAACAACCTCGACGTGGCCGTGCGCGGCAACGGCTTCTTTGAAATCCAGATGCCGGATGGCACCACGGGCTATACCCGTGACGGCTCGTTCCAGGTGAGCTCGCAGGGCCAGCTCGTCACCAACAACGGCTACACGCTGCAGCCCGGCATCACCATCCCCGCCACGGCCCAGTCGATCACCATCGGCCAGGACGGCACGGTGAGCGTGGTCGTGCCCGGCCAGGCGCAGCCGCAGACAGTGGGCCAGCTCCAGCTGACCAACTTCATCAACCCGGCCGGCCTGGACCCCAAGGGCCAGAACATCTACACCGAGACCGCGGCCTCGGGCGCGCCCACCACCGGCACGCCGGGGCAGAACGGCCTGGGTGCGTTGCAGCAAGGCTTCGTGGAAACCTCGAACGTGAACGTGGTGGAAGAACTCGTCGGGATGATCCAGACACAGCGCGCCTACGAGCTGAACTCCAAAGCCATTCAGACGTCCGACCAGATGCTGGCGCGCCTGGCTCAGCTTTGATCACCGGATTGATCCAGAAAACCCTGGCCGCCCCTGCCGGCTGAAGCGAGCTCGACATGAAAACCCCTCTCCTGATGGCAGCCACCCTGGTGCTGTGCGGCTGTTCCACGCTCTACCCGGTGCCCCAGGTCGACGTGGCCGATGCCTCGAAGGCGCGTCCGATCCCCGTGGCGCCGCCCATCGTCAACAACGGCTCCATCTACCAGGCCAGCCAGTACCGGCCCCTGTTCGAAGACCACCGCGCCCGTTTGGTCGGCGACACCCTCAACGTGCAGATCGTCGAGAAAGTCAGCGCGAGCCAGAAGAGCACCAGCTCCATCGACAAGAGCGGCCAGATCGAGGCCGGCGTCACGGCCTTGCCGTTTGTCCGGGCTGGTGCGTTCGCACGCGCTTCGGCGGCGGGCAGCTCGGGCAACTCGTTCTCGGGCAAAGGCAGCACCGAGAACACCAACGACTTTTCAGGTGTCATCACCACCACCGTCATCGATGTGCTGCCCAACGGCCACCTCATCATTGCCGGTGAAAAACAGATCGGCGTGAACCAGAACGTCGACGTGCTGCGCTTCTCGGGCCAGGTGGACCCGCGGGCCATCCAGCCGGGCAACAGCGTGGCTTCGGCACAGATCGCCAATGTGCGCGTGGAACACCGTGGACGAGGTGCTCAGGCCGATGCCCAAGGAATAGGGTGGATTGGACGCTTCTTTTTAAACGTTCTCCCGTTCTAAAGTTCTCCAGAATCGGTGCATGGGGTCTTGGGGTGTCAGTTGCACACCCGGGACGCCGGAGGCACCCAGATGGAAACGACAACCGACAACCTGCAAGCCACGCTCATCCGGGCGCTGACCGTTCTCACCCTGCTGGCGCTCAGCGCCACGCTGTGGTGGCCGCTGTCGGCCCAGGCGATGCGGATCAAGGAAGTGGCGACCATCCAGGGCGTTCGCTCCAACCAATTGGTCGGCTATGGCCTTGTCGTGGGCCTCGACGGCACGGGTGACCAGACCACCTCCACCCCCTTCACCTCGCAGAGCCTGACGGCGCTGCTGCAGCAGATGGGGGTCACCGTGCCCCCGGGCACCAACATGCAGGTCAAGAACGTGGCGGCCGTGATGGTCACCGCGCAGCTGCCCGCGTTCGCGCAACCCGGCCAGAACATCGACATCAACGTGTCCTCGCTCGGCAACGCCAAGTCGCTGCGTGGCGGCACGCTCATCGTCACACCTCTCAAGGGTGCCGACGGCCAGGTCTATGCGCTGGCGCAAGGCAACCTGATCGTGGGCGGTGCCGGCGCATCGGCCGGCGGCTCCAAGGTCCAGATCAATCACCTCAGCGCTGGCCGCATCCCCGAAGGCGCAACCGTCGAGCGCGCCGTGCCCACGCCCCTCAACGACGGCCAGTTCCTGCAGTTCGACCTCAACGCCAACGACTACAACACGGCCCGCGAAGTCGCACGCGCCATCAACACCAAGATGGGCGCTGGCGTGGCACAGCCCCTGAGCGGCCGCACCGTGCGCGTGCGCATGCCGGAGTCGATGGACGCCCGCATCGGCTTTCTCGCCGACATCGAGAACCTGCCTCTGGAGCTGGCGGCGCCGGCCGCCAAGGTGGTGATCAACGCACGCACCGGTTCGGTGGTCATGAACCAGTCGGTGAGCCTGAGCGCTTGCGCCGTGGCCCACGGCAACCTGTCGGTCACCATCAACTCCACCCCCGTCATCAGCCAGCCTGCACCGTTTTCCACGGGCGGCCAGACGGTGGTCAAGGAAAAGGCCGAGATCACGATCAAGCAAGAGCCGGGGCCGCTGATCCAGATGGCTGCCAGCACCAAGCTGGCCGATGTGGTGAAGGCGCTCAGCGCGCTGGGCGCCACCCCCCAGGACCTGCTGGCCATCCTGCAGGCGATGAAGAGCGCGGGTGCGCTCAATGCCGACATCGAGGTGATTTGACATGGCCATCTCTTCCACCGGAAACAGCAACGCCCTTGCGGGCGACATGAATGCCATCCAGGCGCTGCGCAACCAGGCCTCGGGTGACCCGAAGGCCGTGGCCAAACAGGCGGCCAAGCAGTTCGAGTCGCTCTTCATGAACGAGCTCATGAAGAGCATGCGCCAGTCGACCATGTCGTCGGGCATGCTCGACAACGCGGGCACGAAGATGGGCACCGAAATGCTCGACACGCAGTTCGCCAACCAGATGACCGGCTTGCCGGGCGGTCTGGCGGCCATGATTGAAAAGCAGCTGCAGCGCCAGCTGAGCGACCCGCTGGCCAACATCGTTGCCGATGCCGTGGCCAATCCGGCTCAGCCTGACGCGGCCACGGGTGTGGGCGCAGGTGCGGTCCCTGGTGCAGGCGCTCGTTCAAGCGTTGGTGCGCGCGCTGGTGCAGCCGCCAGCACCGATCGGGCCGTGCCCGTCTCGCTGCAAGGCAAGGAGCGCCAGGTCGGCTTCCTGCGCCGCCACGAAGAAGCCGCCAAGGCCGCCGAAGCCAGCACCGGAATTCCTGCCACCTTCATGATGGCCCAGGCCGCGCACGAGTCGGGCTGGGGTCGTCGCGAGATCAAGAATGCCGATGGCAGCACCGCCCACAACGTGTTCGGCATCAAGGCCGGCGGCAGCTGGAAGGGCCCGACCACCGAGATCACGACCACCGAGGTGATCGGCGGCCAGGCGCGCAAGGTGACGGCCAAGTTCCGCGCCTACAGCAGCTACGAGGAGTCCTTCAAGGACTACGCCCAGATGATGAAGAACAACCCGCGTTACGCCAAGGTGGTGGAGAGCGGGGCGTCGGCACAGGGCTTCGCCCAGGGCCTGCAGCGAGCCGGCTACGCGACCGACCCGGCCTATGCCGACAAGCTCACGAAGATGATCAACACCACGCTGCGCTTGCAGCGCACCATGGCCTGACCCGGAGGCATCCATGGGAACTTCCACACTGATGGGGCTGGGCACGCGGGCGATGTTCGCCAACTTCGCGGCCTTGCACACCACCGGCAACAACATTGCCAATGCCAACACGGCCGGCTACTCGCGCCAGCAGACCCAGCTCGAAACCGCGGGCGGTCTGTATACGGGTGCCGGCTTTTTCGGCCAGGGTGTGAACGTCGCCACCATCACGCGCTCCTACGACCGTTTCCTCACGACCTCGGCCGCAGCGGCCGCGTCCACCGCGGCGGCCGACGAGGCCCGCACCTCGCAGCTCAAGCAGCTGGAGAACATCTTCACGCTCGGGGAGTCGGGCGTGGGCTACGCCGCCGGGCAAATGATGAACGCCTTCGTCGACGTGGCCAACAACCCGAAAGACGCGTCGGCTCGCCAGGTGGCGCTCACACGCGCCAAGGACCTCGCCGCACGGTTCACGTCGGCGGGCGAACAGCTCGGCGCCTTGCAGACCGGCGTGTCGCTCGACATGAAGACCTCGGTTGACCGGGTGAATCAGCTGGCCCGCCAGGTGGGCGCGCTGAACCAGACGATCTCCGGCCTGAACGGCAGCAGCCACACCCCGAACGACCTGCTCGACCAGCGCGATGTGCTGGTGGGCGAGATCAGCAAGTACATCAACATCACCAGCATCATGGCCGACGACGGCAGCATGGGGCTGTTCATCGGCGGCGGCCAGTCGCTGGTGCTGGGTGCGAACGCCAATGCGCTGAAGGCCACGCCCGATGCCTACGATCCGTCCAAGCTTCAGTTGGCCATGACCGAGGGCGGCATCGACCGCTTCGTGCCGCAGAACGCCATCTCCGGCGGCTCGATTGCCGGGCTGATGCGCTTCCAGAACGAAGACCTCACGCAGGCGCGCAACCTGCTGGGTCAGATGGCCGTGGCCGTCACGGGCGCGGTGAACCAGCAGCAGGCCCTCGGCCTCGACCTCGGCCAGCCGGCCTCCTCTGGCACCGCCATGTTCTCGGTGGGCGCGCCGCGTGCACTGAATGCCGCGGGCAACGCTCCGGGCACCAGCATCGGCATCACGGTGAGCGACTTCACGCAGATCCAGGCGTCCGACTACGAAATGCGCTTTGATGGCGCCGACTTTGCCGTCGTGCGCTTGTCCGACGGCCAGGCGGCCAATGGCAGCCCGTTCTCCGCCGCTGCGCTGGCGGCAGGCGTGCAGATCGACGGCATGACTGTTCAGCTCAATGCCGGTGCGCCGGCCGCGGGCGATCGCTTCCTGCTGCAGCCGGTGAACCAGGCCGCGCAGGAAATGAATGCCGTGCTGAACGACCCCAAGGGCATTGCGGCGGCATCGCAGGTGAGCGCCTCGTTTGCGGCCGCCAACACCGGCACGGCCACCGTGGCCTCGGTCGGTGCGGTGAACAACACCTTCGACCGCACCCTCACGGCCAACATCAATTTCACCTCGGCAACGGGCGACTACGACTGGGAACTGGTCGACGGGTCCGGCAC
>JBEGTX010000317.1:0-2738 GCA_041179165.1 Pseudomonadota bacterium
ACGCCAGCACCGACCTCGTCAAGGTGCAGACCGATCTGGCCCAGCTCGAAGAGCAGCTCGCCGGGCGCGCCGACGTGCTGCGCCGCACCGTGCTCACCTCGCCGGTGCGCGGGCTGGTGAAGAACATCCGCAGCGGCACCATCGGCGGTGTCATCAGCCCCGGCGCGCCCATCATGGAGATCGTGCCCATCAGCTCGCGGGTGCTCATCGAAGCGCGTGTGAAGCCAAAGGACATCGGCTTCATCCGCGTGGGGCAGAGCGCTGAAGTGAAGCTGGCCGCCTATGACTACACGACCTACGGCGGCCTCAAGGGCAAGATCGAATACATCAGCCCCGATGCCCTGGGCGACACCGAGCGCCAGGGCGCGAACGACCAGACCTACTACCGCGTGCTGGTGCGCAGCGAGCGATCCACGCTCAAGCAAGGCTCCAAGCCCCTGCAGGTGCTGCCGGGCATGACGGCCAACGTGGAGGTGCGCACCGGGGAACGCTCGGTGCTCAGCTTCCTGCTGCGCCCGATGATGAAATCGCGCGAGGCGTTCAAGGAACGTTGAGCCGCGGGGTCCCCTCGCGCGTTTCGGTTTCGGTTGGTGCGACCTCTTGTTGTTCACTCGCGGCACACAGTTCTCGGACGTCCCGCTGAAACTGGGCCCAGAAATCCCCGGCTTTTCTCCGCATCACGCCGGGCCGCTCTGCGATGTACTTCAGGTAAGCCGCAACTCAGCGGCAAGCGTGCTCTGGAGTGACCCGCATGAACTTTTTCAAACCTTCTCAGTTGCGCCTGTGCGTGGCCTTGACGGCTGCGTGCCTGGCCTGGCCTGCGGCCGCGCGCTGCATCGACGAAGAGAACATCGAGAACCGCATCGGCACGGGTGTCGAAGCCGTGGCGAATGAGGGCACCGGCCCCCGCATGAACTTGAACGGCCTCGTGAAGGAGGCCATCCGCCGCAGCCATGCGATCGGCGCGTCCAAGCTGCTGGCAGAAGCTGCTGCGGCCGATGCTGCTGAAGCTGGCGTTGCAGGCCGTCCTCAGGCCGGCCTCAGCGGCACGCTGGGTCGTGCCCGCGATGAAAGTCTGGGTGTCGTGGAGACCGGCAATCAGGGCCGCGCGACCCTCAGCGTCACCATGCCCTTGTACGACGGCGGCCGCATCAACCGCCTGGCCGAATGGCGCAATCAGCTGGCCGAAGCAGCCCGCCTGGGTGAGCTGAGTGCCGAAGAACAGATTGGCCTGCAGACGGTGTCCCTGGTTCTGGAGCGCGGCCGCTACCGCGTGCAAGTGCAGGTGTACCAGCAGTTCGCTCGCAAGATGAGCTGCCTCGTGCAGGCGCTCGAAACCATCGTCAACGCCGACAAGGGCCGCACCAGCGAGCTCGTGCAGGCCCGCAAGACCTTGCAACAGGCCGAACTCTCGCAAGCGCAGACCGTGTCATTGGTTCGCCAGATCGAAACCCGTCTGCGCCGCTTCGTAGGCGACGCGCTGCCCAGCAGCGACGCCATTCCGAACGGCTTGCTGACACTGCCGCCCTTGGGCGAGCTGCTGAACGAGGCTGAACGCTCCAACGACATTGCTCAGCTCACCGCGCAGGCCGATGCGAGCGACACCTATTCGCGCGCCGTCGTGGCCGGACAGCGTCCGCAAGTGGGCGTGTCCATCACGGGCTCCAAGCTCAAGGGCAGCAACAACAACAACGACTCCTCGTCGTACTTCGCCGGGCTGACCTTCAACGTGCCTTTGTACAACGCCGGCAACGACTACAGCGCCCGCGCCGCATCCAAGCGCGCCGAAGCCGCTCGGCTGCAGCGCGCCGAAGCACTCGAGGTCCGCAAGTTCCGCATGGCCGAAGTCTATGAACAAGCCAGCAGCTCGTTCGACCGCGCCAAGCGCGTGGTCGATGTGGTGCGCGACAGCGACCGGGTCCGCAACTTCACGCTGCAGCAGTGGCAGCAACTCGGCCGGCGTTCGCTCTTCGACGTGATGGGTTCCGAGAGCGAACACTACGGCCTTCGCGTGGCCTATGTGAATGCGCTGTACGACGGGCAGCAGGCCTCGGCCTTGTTGTGGTCGATGGGCCTCGGGGTGCTGTCCCGGTTGCAGTGATCCGGTTGCCGTGAACTCGAAGTGCCTGGCGGCACTTCCGGCGTTATGATGATTTCAGCACCCGTTGTTCCCCGGCCCTGAACTGATTCTCGAGCGTGCGTGCGGCCGAATGCAGCCGACTCCAGGCACCGCGTTTTCCCATGCCAGGGGCTCTTTGGCCCCGGCCTCCCAGCGATTTGTTGGAGACACCCCCAGGATGGCTGACTACGCTTTGCGCGACAACGCTTTTGTGGGAGCCGGCCCTGGCAGCCTGTTCCAGCAGCCCGCGTTCTTCCGGCTGCATGCTGGCGAGCGAGGCCGCTATTTCGAGTGGGCGGCCAACGACAAGGTGGGGGCCAGTGTTCATTTCACACCCGCAGGCGACGACGGCCTGTGGCGCAGCCCGGCTCGAGGCACCTTTGCCGGGTTTGCCTCCGATGCAGAGCTGAAGGGGGAGGACCTCTTTGCCTTTCACGACGCGGTGGAATCCACCTTGCGTGCTGAAGGCGCCAAGCGTCTGGAGGTCTTGCCGGCCCCCATGGCCCACGACCCGGCGGCATTTGCCAACCAGCTCTACCTGCTGCGCACCCGCGGCTACGAGATGTCGCAGTGCGATCTGAACCAGAGCCTCGAGGTCGACGCGCGCAGCCTGTCCGAC
>JBEGTX010000318.1:0-4597 GCA_041179165.1 Pseudomonadota bacterium
CCGGTCTTGACGTCGACGACCCGCAGGTCCACCTTCGCAAAAGCCACCTGCTTCTTGGTGACCGACATGAACCCGGTTTGACCGGTGGTCTTGCGGCCGAACTCGGTGAGGGACCCGACGATCAGCGCGTCGACGCCGATGAGCTTGAGCTTGGCCCCTGTGAGCGCAGCTTCGTCGGCCACGCTGCCAATGTCAGGACGCTCGAACACCAGGTAGGCGCCCGACTCGGTGAGTGACTTGCTGAGCAGGTCAGTCACCTGCCGGCTCAATGGGTCGGCATTGGTGGCACGAAGCAGTGATTGCCCGTAATTCGTTTCGTTGGTGATGCGGCCGAGCGCCACCTTGCGCTTCAGCGTCGGCCGGGCCGGCTGCTGAGCCGTTTGCTGCTGCGCGGACTGCTGGGCTGCGGCCGATGAGGGTGCTTCGACCACGGTCACTGGTGGCGCCGGTGTGGCGCAGCCGGCGATGGCCAGCAGAACAGCGCACGCGGCCCCCCACCTCACCGCAAGATGGCGGCGTGGATTCACTCTTGTCATTTTTATTCCCCTGATGGACGCGGCCATGATGATCGTCTAGGAGCCTGTCGGACTTGGAAAGCGTCCGCATGTGCCGACACAACGCCCATCCATGGGTTTCGGATGACACGACCATGACGGAAATCCAACCCGGCACCTGGTGATGCCAGCCTGACTTCGCGCGCCGTCGCTGCGCCGGGAATCAGGCGCGCATGGGCATGGACGCATTCTTCGCGTCCAATACACCCATGGACCACACCGCCCCCACCGACCCGCGCCCAGACACGCACAGAGAGTCGCAGCCGCTTGCAACCGCCCCGAACACCAATGCCAATGCCATGCCGCGTGACACGGCGGCTGAATGCGACATCGAACGCCGCCTCACCGACCTCGAGATCAAGGCCAGTTTTTCAGAAGACCTGGTAGACGAACTCAACCTCGTGATCGTGCGTCAGCAACAGCAGATCGACCAGTTGATCGTGGAGCTGACCCACCTGCGCGCGCAGCAGCAGGCCAGCGAGCCGGGGGGCTTCAGGAGCCTGAGGGACGAGCTGCCGCCGCACTACTGACCGTCGATCGGCGCCGCGCAGCAGCCCCCAACAGGCCGATGCCGGCGGCCCACAGCGCCAGTTGCCCGGGTTCAGGCACGAGGCTCACCAGGTAGGCGTGACCGTTGGGCGCGTTGGCGACAAACTGCCCGGCATCGTTGATGCCCGAGGCGCTGACGAAGTTGGCGACAAACCGGCCAGCGATGCGAGGTCGCTCAAGCTGGAGTCTTGCACCATGAAACTGCATCGCCTGCTCGTTCGCTCTCTCGTTCGCGCGCTGCCGCTCGGCCTTCTCTGGTGTGCCGCGAAGGTGTCTGCCCAACTTCGAAGGGGAATACAAACGCCCCCCCGCTCGAACTGCAGGCGGTCGACGCATCTTGCGCGAAGCCCATCGAGCCAGCAACTTGCCCGCGTTGCCCTGTGAATCTCAGGCGGCTTTCATCACGCCGACTCACACCGCCAGCAACTGCCTGAGCACCTCGCGCACGGTCTGCTCACGTACCGCAGCGCGGTCACCCGACCAGGTCATCAGACTCGTGACACACGGTTGGCCCTTGACGATCAAGCCCATCCACACCGTGCCCACCGGCTTGGCCCTCGATCCGCCGCCCGGCCCGGCTACCCCGGTGATCGACACGGCCACATCGGCGGGTGAGCGCCGCAAGGCCCCTTCGGCCATGGCCCGGGCGACCTCTTCGCTGACCGCGCCATGGCGCTCGATGAGGTCCATCGGGACATCGAGCAACTCATGCTTGGCATCGTTGCTGTAGGTGACGACACCACGCTCGAACCAGGTGCTGGAGCCCGCCACAGCGGTGCAGGCTGCAGCGATCAGCCCACCGGTGCAGGACTCGGCCGTGGACAAGCGCCACCCGCGCGCATTGAACAGCCCCGCGAGCTGCAGCACCTCGGCCTCGAAGGGGTCGAGCACGCCGCTCACCACCAGCGGCTCCACATGGCGATGACGATCAGCGTGCACAAGGCCGCCACGAAATCATCGAACAGGATGCCGAAGCCCTGCGCCCAGCCGATGGGCTGGCCGCGCACGGCCTTGAACACGCCATCGGCCCAGGCCACGGGCCCCGGCTTCACGGCATCGAAAAAACGGAACAGCGCGAAGGCCCACAGCTGCCCCCAGAAGCCTGTCGGCATCACCAGCCACAGGATGAGCCAGAACGCGAGCACCTCATCCCAGACGATGGCACCAGGGTCGGCCACCGCCATGTGCCGCGCCGTGACCGTGCAAGCCCACCAGCCGACGAGCGTGCCCACGCTCAGCACGATCGCCCATTGCAGATCGCCCAGGTAGGGCTGCAGCGCGAGGAACGCGAGCCAGGCCCACAGGGTGCCCACGGTGCCCGGCGCGATGCGCGACAGGCCGCTGCCGAAGCCGAGCGCGATCACGTGGGCAGGGTGGCTGAACATGAAGCGCCAGGTGGGCCGGCGTATGGCGACCTGGATGGGGGGCTGAAGCGGCGGTTGCAGGGGAATGTCGCTCATGAGGGCTTGAAGTGATCGAATGAACGGGACACGAAGGTGACCGGCTTGCCATGGTGGTCGACCAGGCGCAGGCCGGGCGCTGCGTCGATGCTGCCGATGTGGGTGACGGGCACGCCGGCGATCCGTGCGGCCTCGGCCACGCGCGCTGCTTGGGCGGGCGCTGCGGTGAACAGCAGCTCGTAGTCGTCACCCCCGCTGAGCCCGCAGGTGCGCTGCCACTTCTGAGACTGTGCGCGGAGGTCGGCGCTCAGGGGCAGGCTGTCGGCATCGACCGTGGCGCCCACGTCGGAGCGCTTCAGCACATGGGCAAGGTCCCCCAGCAAGCCGTCGGACACATCGATCGCGCTGCTCGCCACACCGCGCAAGGCCAGGCCCAGCGCCACACGCGGCTGCGGCATTTCCATGGCGGAGCGCACGCGCGTGAAGCTGTCGCCCGACAAGTTCACATGGCCGCGGAAGGCTTCAAGTGCGAGCCGCGCGTCACCCACCTGGCCGCTGATGTAGAGGTCATCGCCGGCCTGGGCGCCCGAGCGCAGCAGCGCTTGGCCAGGGGGCACTTCGCCGAACACCGTGATGCTGAGCGTGAGCGGGCCTTGCGTGGTGTCGCCGCCGACCAGCTCGCAGCCATGTGCCTCGGCCAACGCCAGCAGGCCGCGCGAGAAACCTTCGAGAAAGGTTTCGTCGACACGAGGCAAGGCCAGCGCCAACGTGAAGGCCAGGGGTTGCGCGCCGCAGGCGGCGAGGTCGCTGAGGTTCACGGCCAAAGCCTTGTGGCCGAGCTTGTCGGGTGCCACGGTCGACAGGAAATGGCGGCCTTCGACCAGCATGTCGCTGGAGGTTGCGAGCTGCATGCCCGGCGTGGGCGCGAGCAGCGCGCAGTCGTCGCCCACGCCCAGCGCGTTGCGGGACACGGGGCGCGTGAAGTAGCGCGCGATCAGATCGAATTCGCCGAGGGAGGACAAGGAGATGCAGAGTGAGGCGTGGCGGCCTGCCACAGGGACATGTTCATTATCGTTGCGCTGGACACGCCGTAGCCTGGATGCGTGGGACCTGCCGCCGGCTCAGTCCGTCTCGCCCCGCAGCAGGTTGGCCAGTTCCACCGCCGACTTGACCTCCATCTTCTCGAAGACCCGCGCGCGGTGCACCTCCACCGTCCGCACGCTGATGCCGAGCTGGTCGGCAATGGCCTTGTTGGCGCTGCCTTCGACCAACCACCGCACGACCTCGCGTTCGCGCTCGGTCAGATCGGCCAGACGTCGCTGCAGCGACTGGCGACCCCGCCTCATCACGAGGGCCGCGGCACTGCGTTCCAGCGCACGCTCCACGCGGTCCACCAGCGCGTTGTCGGAGAACGGCTTCTCGACGAAGTCGAAGGCGCCGCGCTTCACGGCGGCGACCGCCGTGGGCACGTCGCCATGGCCGGTGAGAAAGATGACCGGCAGCAACTCCGACAAGCCGCGATCCGTGAGGCGCTCGAACAACACGAGCCCACTCGTGCCCGGCATGCGCACATCGAGCACCAGGCAACTCGGCACCGTGGGCCAGGGGGTGCTCACCGCCTGGCGTGTGGCCGCGGGCGCGGCATCGAGCATGGCCTCGAACTCGTCGGCGCTCGCAAAGCCTTCGGACGACAGCCGGCGCGAGCGCAGCAACCAGGCGAGTGCGTCGCGCACCACGTCTTCATCGTCCACCAGATAGACCATCGGGGCGCCGACATCGGCCGGCAGGGTCAGGCTCATGGGCTGTCTCCAGAAAGGGGGCCGTGCGCCGGCACCGCACGTGGCGCCACGGTGGGCAAGATGAAGCTGAACATCGCCCCTTGAACGCGGCCATCGGCATCGTGCAGGTTGGTGAAGGTGAGCGCGCCGCCATGCTGCTCGATCACCGTGCGGCACAGGCTCAAGCCCAGCCCCATGCCTTCGCTGCGTGTCGTGAAAAAAGGCGTGAACAGGCGCTGTGCCACCTCGTCGGCAATGCCGGCGCCATGGTCGGTCACGCTGAACCTCACCCCACCCGCGACGGCCTGCACCGCCA
>JBEGTX010000319.1:0-9162 GCA_041179165.1 Pseudomonadota bacterium
TCGAAGTGCAGGTTGGGCACGTGCTCGACGGCGCCCCAGTAGCGGCCGAAGGCGTGTCCGCGTTCGGGGTCGATGGCGATGAGTGAGGCGGCCACGCGGCGCTCGCCGTGCCAGGCGATGAAGAGCAGCCAATGCTCGGGCATGTGCTCGGCCATCTGCTGAAAGAAGCCGCGCGACAGGTAGGGCGTGGAGCGGTGCTCCAGGTAGGTCTGCTCGTAGCAGCGGTAGAAAAAATCCCAGTCATCTGGCGTGATGCTGGTGCCTGACGCGCGAGTGAAGTGGATGCCGGCCTCGTTCACCCGGCGGCGTTCCTGTTGGATCTTCTTGCGCTTGTCGCGGTTCAGGTGGGCGAGGAACTCTGTGAAATCGGCATACGGCTCGGGCAGCCGGTTGACCCAGTGGAACTGCACGGTGCTGCGCATCATCCAGCCGGCGTCGCGCGCGGCCTGCTGATCGGCCTCGTCCAGAAACAGCACGTGGGCCGATGACAGCCTGGCTTGCGTGGCGAACTGCTTCATGGCCTCGAGCAAGGCGGTGCGCGCCGAGGCGTCGCGGGCCAGCAGGCGCGGGCCAGGCACGGGCGTGAACGGCACGGCCGACAGCAGCTTCGGGTAGTAGTGCAGCCCATGGCGCTGGTAGGCCTCGGCCCACGCCCAGTCGAACACGTACTCGCCGTAGGAGTGCGACTTCAGGTACAGCGGGCAGGCGGCGATGAGTGTCTCGCCCTCGTGCAGCGTGAGAAAGCGGGGAGTCCACCCGGTGTCGTCCGTGGCGCTGCCCGAGGCATGCAGGGCCAGCAGGTAGGCGTGGCGCATGAAGGGCCCGGCCGACGGCTGGGCCGCGACCAGCGCATCCCATGCGGCGGCATCGACCTCCTCGGGGCTGTCGATCACCCGGATGACATAATCGTTCGAGCCGTTTTTCTCATTCATATGCCATCACATTCCAGCGTCAAAGTCGCGATTGCCCAGATCAATGCCATGGTCGGGGACCTGGCCGGCAACGCGGCCCGCATTGCCGATTTCTCTCGCCGTGCTTTTGCTTCCGGCGCCCGCCTGGTGCTCACGCCCGAGCTGAGCCTGTGCGGCTACCCGCCTGAAGACCTGCTGCTGCGCCCGGCCTTCATGGCCGCGTGCGCGCAATCGCTGCAGGCGCTCGCGTTGGCGCTGACCGATCTGCCGGGGCTGTTCGTGGTGGTGGGGCATCCGCATCAGGTGGGTGAGCGTGGAGATGTGAGGTCGAAGTCGCATGCCGTGCAGCACCGCTTCAATGCGGCTTCAGTGCTCTCGGGCGGGGAGGTGCTGGCCACTTACTGCAAGCGCGAACTCCCGAACTACCAAGTGTTCGACGAACGCCGCTATTTTGCGTCAGGTCGCGATGCCGGCCTTGGCCCGGTGGTCTTCGAGGTCGAAGGCGTGAAGGTCGGGCTCAACATCTGCGAAGACGCCTGGTTCGACGAGCCGGCGCGTGCCGCCAAGTCGGCCGGCGCCGAGCTGCTGTGTGTGCTCAACGCCTCGCCGTTTCACCTTGGCAAGGTCGATGAGCGCGAGGCGCGCATGGCCGAGCGGGCGCGCGACACCGGCCTGCCGGTGCTGTACGCCCACCTCACGGGCGGGCAGGACGAGGTCGTGTTCGACGGTGCCTCGTTCGCCGTCGATGCGCAGGGCAGGGTGGCGGCCCGCGCGCCGATGTTCGAAGAAGCGCTGCTGCTGGTCGATGTGGGCCCGGACGGTGTGCGTGGCGACATCACCCCCGTGCCCGAGATCGAGGCGCAGGCCTGGGGCGCCCTCGTCACCGGCGTGCGCGACTACATCGGCAAGAACGGTTTTCCCGGCATTCTGCTGGGCTTGAGCGGCGGCATCGACTCGGCGCTGGTGCTGGCCGTGGCGGTGGACGCGCTCGGTGCCGACAAGGTGCGCACGGTGATGATGCCCTCGCCCTACACGGCCGACATCTCCTGGATCGACGCCCGCGACATGGCGCAGCGCCTTGGTGTGCGCTACGACGAGATCTCCATCGTGCCGGAGTTCGAGACCTTCCGTCGCAGCCTGGCGGCTGACTTTGCCGGCCTGGCCGAAGACGCGACCGAAGAAAACATCCAGGCCCGCATCCGCGGCACGCTGCTGATGGCTTTGTCGAACAAGTTCGGTAGCATCGTGCTGACCACCGGCAACAAGAGCGAAATGGCCACCGGCTACTGCACGCTCTACGGTGACATGGCCGGCGGCTTTGCCGTCATCAAGGACGTGGCCAAGACCCTGGTGTACCGTCTTGCGCGCTGGAAGAACGCACAAGGCGCCGAGGTGATTCCCGACCGCATCATCACCCGGCCGCCCTCGGCCGAGCTGCGCCCCGACCAGACCGACCAGGACAGCCTGCCGCCTTACGAAGTGCTCGACGCCATCCTTCAGCGCTACATGGAAGAAGACCAGGGCATCGACGAGATCGTGGCTGCGGGCTTCGCACCGGCCGACGTGGAGCGGGTCACGCGGCTCATCAAGATCAACGAGTACAAGCGGCGGCAGTCGCCTGTGGGCATCCGAATCACCCACCGGGCATTCGGGCGAGATTGGCGCTACCCCATCACCTCGAAGTTCCGCGCTTAAACTACCTACATTCCCTATTCTGGAGACGGCCATGAAACAGATCACCGCAATCGTGAAACCCTTCAAACTGGAAGAAGTGCGCGAAGCGCTGGCCGAAGTCGGTGTGACCGGCCTCACCGTCACCGAGGTCAAGGGTTTCGGCCGCCAGAAGGGCCACACCGAACTCTACCGTGGCGCCGAGTACGTGGTCGACTTCCTGCCCAAGGTGAAGGTCGAGGTGGTGGTGAAAGACGGCGATGTGGACCGCTGCATCGAGGCCATCGTGAAAGCCGCCAAGACCGGCAAGATTGGCGACGGCAAGATCTTCGTCACGGCGGTGGAGCAGGTGGTGCGCATCCGCACCGGCGAGACGGACGAGTCTGCTGTCTGATGCCTGCAGCCCTGATGGCTGCAGTCTGATTGCAGCCCTTCAGCACAAAGCCCGCGTCAGCGGGCTTTGTTGTTTCTGAGGCGGCTGAACGCGGGGTGTCAGATGCGCTGGTAGTCGTCCGGTGCCGTGGCCTGTCGGGCCAGCACTTGCAAGCGGCTGACCAGCTCATACGGATCGTTCGCGGTCTGCAGCAACTCGTGCTGTGCAGCACCGACGAAACGCTGCTCGACGCTCTGGCCCAGAAACGCGAGCAAGGTGTCGTAGTAGCCAGCCACGTTCAGCAGGCCGACGGGTTTGTCGTGGTAGCCCAGCTGGCGCCAAGTCCACACCTCGAACAGCTCTTCGAAGGTGCCGATGCCGCCGGGCAGCGCGAGGAAGGCATCGGCTCGCTCGGCCATCAGCGTCTTGCGCTGGTGCATGGTGTCGACGACATGGAGTTCGGTGAGTCCCTGGTGGCCGAGCTCGCGCGCCACCAAGGTTTGAGGGATGACGCCGACCACCGTGCCGCCGGCTTCCAGCGTGGCGTCTGCCACCGTGCCCATCAGCCCGGCACGGCCGCCGCCATAGACCAGCTGCCCGCCGCGCTCGCCGATGAGCCGCCCCACATCGCGGGCCGCCGCGGTGAACTGAGGGTTCGCGCCTGGGCTCGAGCCGCAATAGACGCAGAGCGAGAAGCGGCTCACGCGAGCATGCCGCCGAAGCGGTTCCACAGCGCAGCCGCCCACACGCACCCGCACAGCGTCACCGACAAAAAGACAGCGGCGCTGGCCTGGTCCTTGGCCCGCTTGGACAGTTCGTGCAGGTCGAGCGAGATGCGGTCGATGGCGGCCTCAATGCCGGAGTTGAGCAACTCCACCACCAGCACGAACACCACGGCGCCAGCCAGCAAGGCGACTTCGATCCAGTTGCGGCCCAGCCAGAACGAGGCGGGCAGCATGATGACGGCGGCCCAGGTCTCTTGGCGGAAGGCGCTTTCGAAACGATAAGCCGAGCGAAGCCCTTGGAAGGAATAGCCGGCCGCACGGATGATGCGGGTCAGTCCGGTCTTGCCTTTGAGATCATTGGTCATGGGCGGGGATTGTGCCCTGGGTCAGCCCGGTTTTGCACCCGGGTCTTGGTGCTGCGGGAGGGGAGGGGCGGTCGATGACCGCCCCGGCCTGTGATTCAGCGAGGCGCCCGAACCCGCGGCGGTGTGCGAACCAGGCGCGTGCCGACGAGGATGTCGTGCCAGAACTGGCGCTGGGGCTGCAGCAGGGCCGACAGCCCGTAGAGCGCACCCCAAATGCCCACCGCGAGCAGGCCGGTCCAGCTGCTCCAGCCGGCCACCCAGGTGAGCAGATCGCCCGGAGGTGCTGCAGCCGCTGCGGCGGTCTTGGCGCCCGGACGGGCCCAGTGAGCCACCCACATCAGAAGGGCGGGCGGGGCGACCCACAGGCAGGCTGCGAAGAACCGAGCCACTGCGCGGCCGATGCTCAAGGGTTCGCCTTGGGCCGTGACGACCCGGATGTTCCAGGTCTGCATGGGCAAGGTCTGCCCCTGGCGCGTCCAGAACCAGGTGAAGTACAGGCCGAAGACGCCGAATGCGATGAAACGCGAGAGGGTGTCCTGGTTGTCGCCCGTGATGGCTTGAAGCAACGCACCGATGGCCCCATTGATGAGGGACACACCGAACAGCACCAGCACCTCATAGACCAGGCTGGAAAATCGCAGCCCGAGGCCGGGCGCCTGCAAGGGCGCAGAAGAAGCGGGCAACACCGAACTCATGGACGGTCGATGACGGGAGCGGTGGCACCACCCACCCGCCCGCGCGCTGACGCGGCCTGGGCGCCGCGCTTGGGTAGCAGGGTGTTGCTGTCGATGAATGCGGGCTCGGTGGCGACCTTGGGGAAGCCTGGTTGCTGGTGCGCAGGCTGCGCTGGTGGGCGGCTCACCAGGTGGATGGTGGCCCCACGCTGGGCTTCGGAGATGGCCGGCGACACCGCCTTGCGCCGCACGCCATACGCGGGGCTGGGCACGAGGTTGGATTTGGTCGCACCGGTGTCGCGGCGGAACGGGGTGGCCGGCGCGCTGGCGGCGGAGCGCGGTGCATTGCGGGCGGCGAGGCGGCGCTGTTCTTCAGGGGAGAGGGCCTGGTAGGCCTCCCAGCGGGCCTTGCGGTCTTCGACCGGCAGGGCCTGCAAATCCTTGAAATTGAGGCGTGCCTGACCTCGGTCGGTCGCGCTCAGCTTGGCCCAATCGGCCATGCGGGCCTGGATGCGGGCGCGGTCTTGCGGGGGAAGGCCGGCCAGCCGGTCAGCCACTTCGATCCACTTGGTCTTGCGGGTGGTGTCGATGGTGTTCCATTCGCCCTGCAAAGGCGCAAGTGCCGACTGCTGCGCCGGGCTCAGGCTCGCCCAGCTCCGCCCCTGAGACACGGCCGCCGCAGGCGCCTGCGATTGGGCCTGGATCTCGAATGAGACCACGCTCAGGCACACAACAGCAATGAGGCTCCAGATCAGGGAAGGCAAGGACACTGATGGCTCCGGATCAGTCTTGGGGTGACCTGAGAAATTCGATGAACCCGTTGTCGCTGTAAGCCGCAGGCGGCAGGTCGTCGGCCAGCAAGGAGGCATCGACCTCGGCGGCGGAGGCGATCTGGTTGTTGCCGTGCCAGTCCTGGATGAGCATGAGGCCGGCGACCAGCGCGATGAGCGGCAGCACTGAGCCGAGCTTCACCCACCAGCCGTTGACATCGCTGTCGTTGCCGAACCAGGCCAGCACGGAACCGAAGCGGACGGTGGCGGCGGCCGGGGCCGCCTGCACGCGGGCGGCACGGGCGCGCAGCAGCGCCTGCTCGCGCGCGACACGCAGGCGTTCGGTGATGTCCTGGGGCAGGGCAGCCGACTGGTCGGTCAGGCGCGAGGTCAAGCGCAGCGCGAACCGCGCCTGCAACGCCTCTGGGTTGATGCCGGTGCTGGAGTTGCTGGGGTTCTGATGGAAGGCAGACTGACGGGTGTTCATAATGTAATTCCCTTCGACTTCAGGGTCAGTGCCAGCGAATGCACGGCGCGAGAGCAATGTGTCTTGACGCTCCCTTCCGAACACCCCATCACGGAGGCGGTCTCGGCAACATCGAGTTCCTCCCAGTAACGCAGCAGAAACGCTTCCCGTTGACGTGTAGGGAGACGAGAAACTTCTGTATCGATGAGTAGCAGGATCTGCGCCCGCGATGCGGCGTCGGCCGTGCTCTCGGTGGCCAGGCTGTCGTCTTGCGAGGCCAGGGTTTCGAGGAGGTCGAAGTCGCCGTCTTCGCTGGACGATTCAAATTCTGAAAAGTTCCGGACGACGGCCCGGCGCACCTTCTGTCGCCTGAACCAGTCCATCGTGGCGTTCGACAGGATGCGCTGAAACAGCAGCGGCAGCTCGGCGGCAGGGCGGTCGATGTACTTCTCCGACAGCCGGATCATGGAATCCTGCACGATGTCGAGGGCAGCGTCTTCATCCCGCACGGCGTAAACCGCGCGTTTGAAGGCGCGTCGTTCCACGCTCTTCAGGAAGTCGGACAGTTCTTTGTCGGAAGCCAAGGAAATTTGCCGGGGGCCGGCGTGGTCGGAACGGGCGCGATTATCGCATCAGGGTCATCGCAGAACCCGTTTCCATGCGTATTTCTCCCAGCAAAGGGGTGCTGCAATGCAAAACAAATGCCATAATCCTCCTTTGCACAACATTTTGGTCTCGACCCGAGCGACCCGACCCGGGCGCTCATGTTTCTGACTCTGCAGGTACCACACCCGCCTCATGAGGGCGCGGAGAGGTGCACCAATGGTTTTTCGTTAGAGAAATTCACAAAGGTTCTAAATGGACATGTCTGCCGCTGATACCAAGCGTGCCGCCCTCGCGCAGCCGCCAGCTTCTTCTTCCGTCGAGCCCAACGGCTCCGAAATCCTCGTACGCAGCCTTCAGGCTGAAGGCGTCAAGTTCCTCTGGGGTTACCCAGGCGGCGCTGTGCTGTACATCTACGACGCCCTCTACAAGCAAGACACCATCCAGCACGTGCTGGTGCGCCACGAGCAGGCTGCCGTTCACGCGGCCGACGGCTATGCGCGCGCCACCGGCGATGTCGGTGTGGCGCTCGTCACGTCGGGCCCAGGGGTCACCAATGCCATC
This sequence comes from Pseudomonadota bacterium, assembly GCA_041179165.1. Classification (GTDB taxonomy): domain Bacteria; phylum Pseudomonadota; class Gammaproteobacteria; order Burkholderiales; family Burkholderiaceae_C; genus Rhizobacter. The sequence goes on from JBEGTX010000319.1 coordinate 7,123, forward strand.
ACCGGCATTGCCACGGCCTACATGGACTCGATCCCGATGGTGATCATCACGGGCCAAGTCCCCACCGCGGCCATCGGCCTCGATGCCTTCCAGGAATGCGACACCGTCGGCATCACGCGCCCGATCGTCAAGCACAACTTCCTGGTCAAGGACGTGCGTGACCTGGCCATGACGATGAAGAAGGCCTTCCACATTGCCCGCACCGGCCGCCCCGGTCCGGTGGTCGTCGACATCCCGAAAGACGTGTCCCTCAAGACGGCGCCGTTCGTCTACCCGGCCACGGTCGAGATGCGCTCGTACAACCCGGTGCGCAAGGGCCACGGCGGGCAAATCCGCAAGGCCGTGCAGATGCTGCTCGCCGCCAAGCGTCCCTACATCTACACCGGTGGCGGTGTGGTGCTGGGCAATGCTTCGGCCGAGCTGCGTGAGCTGGCCAACATGCTGGGCTTCCCCGTCACCAACACGCTGATGGGCCTGGGCGCCTTCCCCTCGAGCGACCCCAAGTTTCTCGGCATGCTCGGCATGCACGGCACGTATGAGGCCAACATGACGATGCAGAACTGCGACGTCCTGCTGGCGGTGGGCGCCCGTTTCGATGACCGCGTGATCGGCAACCCGAAGCACTTTGCCTCGGTCGAGCGCAAGATCATCCACGTCGACATCGACCCCTCGTCGATCTCCAAGCGTGTGCGCGTCGACATCCCCATCGTGGGCGACGTGAAAGACGTGCTGCAAGAGCTCATCGCCCAGATCAAGGAAGCGCAAGCCCGCCCTGATGCCAACGCCTTGTCGGCCTGGTGGAACCAGATCGGCGAGTGGCGCAAGCGCGAGTGCCTGGTCTTCAAGAACAGCACCGAGGTCATCAAGCCGCAGTACGTGGTCGAGACCCTCTGGAACCTCACCAAGGACAGCGACGCCTACATCACGTCCGACGTGGGCCAGCACCAGATGTGGGCCGCGCAGTACTACCGCTTCGACGAGCCGCGCCGCTGGATCAACTCCGGTGGCCTGGGCACCATGGGCGTGGGCCTGCCTTACGCCATGGGCATCAAGCTCGCCAAGCCCGATGCCGATGTGTTCTGCATCACCGGCGAAGGCTCGATCCAGATGTGCATCCAGGAGCTGTCGACCTGCTTCCAGTACAAGACGCCGGTCAAGGTCATCTCGCTCAACAACCGCTACCTGGGCATGGTTCGCCAGTGGCAAGAGATCGACTACGGCGGCCGCTACTCGCACAGCTACATGGAAGCGCTGCCCGACTTCGTCAAGCTCGCCGAGGCCTATGGCCACGTGGGCCTGAAGATCGAGCGCCCGTCCGACGTGGAGCCGGCACTCAAGGAAGCCATCCGCCTGAAAGACCGCACCGTGTTCCTCGACGTGCGCACCGACCGGACCGAAAACGTCTGGCCGATGGTGCAAGCGGGCAAGGGCATTTCTGAAATGCTGCTGGGGTCCGAAGACCTGTGAGGCGCTGAACGCACGGATGAGGCGGCGGGTTACCGCGCGCTGCCCACCCCGTGCGGAATGCATCCCACTGCTTTGACGAATTCACCTTCCATTCATTGAGCAGTGCCGCCAAGGGCCGCCGGTTACCGCCGTCGGTTTGAAGAGCGCTCTGAAACGACCATGAAACACATCATTGCTTTGCTGCTCGAAAACGAGCCCGGCGCGCTCTCGCGCGTGGTGGCTTTGTTTTCTGCCCGTGGCTACAACATCGAAAGCCTGACCGTCGCCACGACCGAAGACGCTTCGCTGTCGCGCATGACCATCGTGACCAGCGGCAGCGACGACGTGATCGAGCAGATCACCAAGCACTTGAACCGCCTGGTCGACGTGGTCCAGGTGGTTGACCTGACCGAAGGCCATTTCACCGAGCGCGAACTCATGCTCATCAAGGTGCGCTCGGTTGGCAAGGAGCGCGAGGAGATGAAGCGCATGGCGGACATCTTCCGTGGCCACATCATCGATGTGACCGAGAAGTCGTACACGATCGAGCTTACCGGCGATGCCGCGAAGCTCGATGCGTTTATTGAAGCGATC